>MWEZ01000053.1 GCA_002071335.1 Verrucomicrobia bacterium ADurb.Bin018 | reverse complement strand
TGTCTTGTGATTCCTTTCTTGTGGTTGATCCACATCACCATGATGCATGAACGAAACCCCATAGCATCTACAATCGAACCGGCTGCTTTTGTAGGCCGGGAACGGCTGGAAGGTCTGCGACCGTTCCAGCCACAATCGAACCGGATGCTTTTGTGGGGCGGGACCGGCTGGAACGTCTGCGTCCGATGGCGGGCGCGTCAGTTGTCGAGCTGGAACGTGATGCTGATGGTTTTGGAGGTGCGATAGCCCACAGGCAGCGCGGGGAGTTTCTTGACCGAGGTGATGGCCCGGATCACCGAATCATCCATCAGCGCATTGCCGGATCCGCGCGTTTTGCTGTGGCCGGTGATGGTGCCATCGGGGGCGACGGTGATGTTAACATCGGTGCTGAGACTGCCCAGCGACGCCAACTGCGCCGGCTGTTGCCACACAGCATAGAGCAGCTCGCGCACGCGGTTCAAATAGGCGGCAAAGGCGATTTGGTCATCGGCGGGGATTTTGGTTTCCGTGCCCACCACCGCGCCTTGTTTGAGGAGCCGCGCAATTTCCTCCGGGGAGAGCGGCTTGTCCTTGGGCGGCGGCGCGTTGCGGACCACGCGGTTGGTTTGGCGGATATCCTTGGGTGGTTCAGGCGGCTTGGGAGGTTTGGGCGGGGCGGGAGGCTTGGGTTTTTCCGGATCCGGCAACTTGATGTCGTCGGGGGTGTGGGGCGTCTCCGGCTCGGGGGGCGGCGGAATCGAAACCGTGAACTCCACCATCATTACCTGCTCCGGTTTTTTGGGCCGGTGGCAACCGCGAAAAATCAGCGGCCACAGGAGAATGCCCGCCAGCACCACGCTGTGCAGCGTGAGGCTGAGCCGCATTCCTTGGCGCCTGAACGAGCGGGGGTTCATTTCCCGGGATCGGTCACTATGGCCATGCGCGTAATCTGGGCCTCGTGCATCAAACGCAGCACATTGACCACCTTGCCGTAGGCCAGGGTTTCATCCGCGCGCACCAGGACGGTGATTTCCGGATTGTCCGCCACCTTGGTTTTGAGTGCGTTGGCCAGGGCTTCCTCCGTGATGGCCGCATTGTCCAAAAACAGCTCCGCATTGGCGTTGAGTGTGATGGCCAGGCTGTCCTGATGTTCCAGCGTGGTGGTCTTGCCCTTGGGTAGCCGCACGGCAATGCCCTGCTCGATGTTTGGAAACGTGATCATGAACGTCAGCAGCAGCAGGAACGTGAGGTCCATGATGGACGTCATGTTCAGCTCGCTGATGAAGCGCGTGTTGGTGAGCGACGTGCGGCGGGCCATGGCCGATTCCTATTCGTACACGAAGGATTGCTGCAGGCGCGTGGCGAACTTCTCCGTGAAGTTTTCCAACTGGATGCTCAAAAACCGGATTTGGTCATTCAGTTTGTTGCAGCCGAATGCCGAGGGAATCGCCACCAACAAGCCCACAATGGTCGTCAGCAGCGCGCTGGAAATGCCCGGCGCCGCTTCGGACAAATTGGCCGAGCCCTGCTTGGCCATTTGCTCGAACGATACCGAGATGCCCCATACCGTGCCGAACAAGCCCAGCATCGGCGCGATGGTGTAGGTGGAACCCAGCATGGACATTTGCGTTTCCAGCAGCAGGATTTGATCGGCCACGGCGCATTCGGCCACCTTGCGGATGGCATCAATCTGCAACGCAGTGAGCCGCTCCTGCGAGAGGTCAATCTGGCTGAGCGGCCGCTGCTGTTTTTGCGCGCGGGTTTCAAATTCCCGCTTCACGGCCAGGCAGGCGGCGGCATACACCTTGGCCATCGGGCTGTCGTGGTGGACCGGCCCGCGCACAAACATTTCCAGCGGGTTGTGCTGCTGGTCGAAGTCGCGCATGAAATTGGCGTCCGCGCGTCCGACCTTGCGCAACTCCAGATATTTTGCCGCCATGATGCTCCAGGCAAAAACCGAGGCAAAAATCAGCACCACCACGATGATTTTGCCGACCGGGTCGGAGATGTTGAACGCCCACAACACGCCCGCCAGTGGTAATGCTCCCGTCAAGAAACTCACATTCATATTTGCCTCGCCAAAAGAAGGGTGGAATTTGGCGCGCATCATACGGCAACCCACCGGGGGGGTCAATCGGCCTCGCTGCAGGGTTGCCGCCGCGCGCGCGGCGTGGGATACTCCGCGCTCCGTTGCACTATGGAGATGACCAATGGCTGAAAAGAAACGCACCGCGGAAACCGCCGAAAGCATGGCCAAGCGCCAGCGCGAGATTTCGGTCTCCGAATTTTTCCTGAAGAACCGCCATCTGCTCGGGTTCGACAGCCCCCGCAAGGCCATCATGACCGCCGTCAAGGAGGCCGTGGACAACTCGCTGGATGCCTGCGAGGAAGCCGGCATCCTGCCCGAAATCTCCGTGGAATTGCAGCAGCAGGCCGAAAACCGCTTTGTGGTGATCATCACCGACAACGGCCCCGGGATCGTGCGGGCGCAAATCCCCAAAGTGTTTGCCAAGCTGCTCTACGGCTCCAAATTTCACCGCTTGCGGATGTCGCGCGGGCAACAGGGCATCGGCATTAGCGCGGCGGGGATGTACGGCCAACTAACCACCGGCACGGCCACCATCATTCTTTCGCGCACGCGCAGCGCCGGCAACGCCCACCGACTGTCCGTGCAGATTGACACCCGCGCCAACAAGCCGGCCGTGCTGGGTGACGAAGAAGTGGACTGGCGTCCCACCTTCCCCCCCGAAGCGCCCGGCCAAGAACCGGTGACCCATGCCCACGGCACGCAGGTGACCATCGAAATGACTGCGCAATATGTGCGCGGCCGGCTCTCGGTGGATGAATATCTCAAGCAATGCGCGGTGGCCAACCCGCATCTGCGGCTGCACTTCCGCGTCACCACGCTCAAGAAGGACAAGAGCGGCGCGTTGGCGCCGGAAACCGGCGACTGGCAAACCTACCTGCGCGCTGTGCGCACGTTGCCGCCGGTGACCAAGGCCATCCAGCCGCATCCGCACGGCGTGGAGCTGGGCGTGCTGCTGCAAATGCTCAAGGATACCGCGGCGCGCACGTTGAAAGGCGCGCTGGAACAGGAGTTTTCGCGCGTGAGCGCGCGCGCCGCGCAGGAAATTTGCGAGCGCGCCGGACTCAATCCCAAGGCCAACCCCACGCGCGTGGCCCATCACGAAATCGAGGCGCTCTTCAAGGCCATTCAGGAAACCAAACTGATGCGCCCGCCCACCGACTGTCTCGCGCCTATCGGCGAGGAACAAATTCTGGCGGGATTGAAAAAGGAGTTCCCCGCCGATTTTTATGCTGCCGTCACGCGCGCGCCGGAAGTATATCGCGGCAATCCGTTTCAGGTGGAAGTGGGCGTGGCCTATGCCAAGCCCGGCACCAACGCGGAACTGGGCGCGGAAGAACCGGTGCGCGTCATGCGTTTTGCCAACCGCGCGCCGCTGCTCTACATGGGCGGCGCCTGCGCCATGACCGAGGCGCTCGAAAACGTGAACTGGAAAGCCTACGGCCTGTTGCAGCCCAAGGGCAGCTTGCCGCTGGGACCCGTGGTGTTCTTCCTGCATATTGCCAGCGTGTGGGTGCCCTTCACCAGCGAAAGCAAGGAAGCCGTTGCGCATTACCCGGAAATCTTGCGCGAAATGACCTTCGCGCTTCAGGAGGCCGGACGGCAACTGGCCGTGTACTTGAGTCGGCGCCGCCGGCAGGCCGAAGCCGACCGCAAACGGGGCTACATCGAAAAATATATTCCCCACCTCGCGCTCGGCCTGCAAGAAATCCTGACCCTCTCCGACAAGCAAAAAACCAAGGTTGAAGACGACCTCACGCGGATGCTCGAACGCACCCATCTGGAAACCTGAACCGGCGCGCGAGTTGACAAACCGGCGCCCGTGTGTAACGTTTTACGCGCAATAAAACGCAACCAAGGAGAACATAACATGAGTATCATCAAGGAATTCCAAGAGTTTGCCGTCAAGGGCAACATGGTGGATATGGCTGTCGGTATCATTATCGGCGGTGCATTCGGCAAGATTGTCACCTCGCTGGTGAACGATGTCATCATGCCCCCGCTCGGCATGCTGTTGGGCAAGGTGGATTTCAAGGACTTGGCCATTACGCTCAAGGAAGCGGGCGTGGATGCCGCCGGCGCGCCGGTGGAAGCCGTCAAGCTCAGCTACGGCCTGTTCATTCAGAATACCGTGGATTTTCTGATCGTGGCCATCGCCGTGTTCATGATGGTCAAGGCCATCAACACCCTGCGCCGCAAGCAGGAAGCCGCCAGCTAACATTCAACTGCAAGAAAGAGAACCCATGAAGAAGTTTTGGATTTTGTTGATCGTCGCCAGCTTGGCCACCGCCGCCTCGGCCGCGGAAAAGAAAGCCACCAAAGCCGCTGAAAAGCCGGCTGCCAAGCCCGCCTTTGCCACCACGCTGAACGCGGGATTGACCATGACGGATGGCAACAGCGAGACGCTCGCGGCCAATGCCAGCCTCGTCACCGAAGGCGAAAAAGAGGGTCTCGGCTCCGTTCGCGCCGGCGTGGAAGGCAACTACGGCGAAAGCACCGTGAACGATGAAAAGGAAACCACCGTGGAAAACGCCAAGGTGTTCGCCAACGTGAAGAAGACGTTGACCCCCCGCACCTTCGCGGTGCTGGATGGTTCCGTGTTGTATGACGACGTGGCGCTTGTAGATTACCGCGTGACCCTCGGCCCCGGCCTCGGCGTATATCTGGTCAAGAGCGATAAACATGAACTTTCGCTGGAAATCGGCCCCTCCTACGTCTGGGAAAAAGTGGATGGCGTGACGGATGACTTCCTCGCGCTGCGCATTGCGGAGCGCGGCTCCTGCCAGATTACGGACAACACCAAGTTCGTGCAGTCGGTCGAATGCGTCCCCAACACTGAGGATTTCAACGACTATCTGATCACCGCGGAAGCCGGCGTGGAAACCGCCATGAGCGAGCGCTGGAGCCTGCGCGTGGTCCTGCAGGACAAGTACGACAGCACTCCGGCCGCCGATGCCGAACACAACGACATCAGCCTGATTGCCGGCGTGGCTTTCACGCTGTAAACACACACCGGCTTGGCCGACGTTGTGCCAACGCCCGCGCAATCCCGCGCGGGCGTTTTGCTTGGCTGCATCGTGCCAGGGGGGGGCACGAAAACGTTTTTGCGTGGCGATCAGAATAGGCTTGGGGCGCGCGGGCCCCTGGCCTAGCCTTGTCGAACCTCATGAAACCAACCGGAGCCCAGAGCAGCTTGCATTCCGCCATCCATCGGCTGGCCGGCTGGGCGCTGGTGTGGCTGCTTTTGGCGGGCTGCACGCCCCCGCCCAAGCCACCGCCGCCCAAAGTGGTCAACACGTCGTCCGAGTTGGCGGCAGTTGCCGCGCCGCCAGTCACTCGCGACCCGGCGCTGCGCCAGGTGGACAAAGGTCCGGAGGATGCGCTCCTGCTCATGCAGGTGGCGGCCTACCGCGAACGCTTGCCCGAGGAGTTCCGCAAGCGCAACAATTTTGCTTGGGCGCAGGCGCACATTGCGGGGCTGGAAAAAACGGAATATTTTGCCCACAGCAGCATCCAGGATTTCTTGGATTTCTCCACCGAGGCCGCCGAGGCGATGATCGGCATTTCCCTCAAGCCCCCTGAACCGGCGCGCTTCACCACGTTGTGCGTGAATCAAGCCGGCGCGGTGGATGGTGCTGATTGTTGGTCGCGCAGCGTGGATACCGAGTTCAAGATTTTGGAGGATATCGCCTCGCGGCTGCCGGATCCCTCCGTGAAGGGGCACATCCGGCTGTTCACGGAACTTTATCCGTGTCCCAGTTGCTGGAACGTGATGAAGCAATTTTTAGCCATCTACACCAATGTGGAGATGGAGGTACTATATCGCACTCCGTAAGACGACCTGCATCATGACAGCCCACTCCCCAACTCCGACTTCGCCCGGCAGCTATTACGAACTGCGCTGTGCCGTGGTGGAAATGTTTTATGAAACCATGCTGGCCGAGGGCTACACCATAGGTCAGGCCGCCAGCCGCTGTCTGGTGGAGTTCCGGCAGGAAATCGCGCCCGGCGGCCGGGATGCACTGGTGGCGTTGAGCGTGATTCTGTCGCGCGTGGCGCATCACGATGCGCCCGCGTTGTCGCGGTTTGCTGCTGAGGTGGCGCGGCTCAAGCAGTTGGCCGCACAAAATGAATTGCGCGCCGGCTTGTCCGCCGCAGAACACTCCCGCCTGCGCGAAGACCTCAGCTATCTCTGGGAACGAGTGCCACCCGCAACATAATCCCCAGCGTGGGATCGTCGCCTTTTTTTTGCGGGGGTATTGGGAGCGGCAACCGCCACACGAGACCGCACCTCGCGGATAAAGATGCAAAAACCACTGACCTTAAAAATGTCCAGAGTTTATAAACTGTGGACAATGGTCAAAAAATGGTGGATCATAAAACGCCTAAGAAATAGATGTAATAAATTGTGTATGAGTAAGATATAAATATTACGAAATATGCCCAGAGTTTATAAAGTCTGGACAGTGTGGTTCAAATGGAAAAAAGAAGGTAGCCTGACAACTGCTGACTCCACATCCCAAGCAGGACGATCCAGTCACTGAAAACAGCGCGGAACCCCACCGCACGGGGGGGGGGCTTGATCCATTTACACGACGCACCCCGCGGCGTGGAGCCGTGGGGCGCGTACGGGCCGGGCTGTGGCCGGCGGCATCAAAAACTGCGCGCGAAGAGCTTGGCGGTACGTGGCAGCTTGGTGTTCATCACGGGCCGGGCGTAAGCGGTTTCGTCCAACACGCGGAATACCTGGATTTGTCCCGCGGCGCGCGGCGAGTCCCGGCCAATAATTGCCCCGGTGACCGGCGAAAGCAGCGGTTCTTCGTCTTCCGAGACATACAACACCATGCCGGGCTTCAAGCCAGAGCCAAGGCCGCGGTCCAGCGTGATGGATTCCTGCCCGAGCTTGCGGCTGATCCGGCACTCAAACGGCAGCCGCGACCCGCGCCGCGCAATATCCGCTTGCAAAAGACGCGTCCAGCCGAGGATGGCTTCGGGATCAAGCGTGGCCGGAGCCACGTGCGAAGCCAGTTGCTCCTTGCGCTCGTCATCGAACACCGTCACCAGCACGAAGAATTGATTATCCTCATTGGTGACGATGGAACCATTGACGCGGAAGTAGAAATCCGGCAATTGCCGGGTTCCTTCATACAGCTCCACGGCGGGGGACTCCCGCAGGATCTTGACCAGCTCGTTATGATACACCGCGGCCAAAGTCGGGTCGCCCTTGAACGGCGGACAGACGACCGCGTGCTTCAAGATGTCCTGATCCTGCCGGGGTTCGGCGGCCGGTGCAGCTCCGACCACGCCGGCCAAGGCCACGGCCACCAGTGCCGCCGCGCATAAAAACCGATATGCCATGCGATATCCTTTCGTCTGCCGCTAAAACGCGAAGTTGAGCACCGGGAAGAACGTCAACGGGCCTTCTTCCACCAGATTGATCAAGCCCAGTTGCAGGCCGCGCAGTGTCACCGCGCGGTTGATCAGCCCGACCTGAATGCCCATGACGCTGTCGGCCGTGTTGAACACGCCGAGCTGGAAGCCGGACATGTCGTGGGTCACAGTGTTGAACAGCCCGGCTTGAATGCCGGCCAGCGAGCCGATTTCACCGAACAGGCCGACACTCACGCCGGCAAACTCGGCATCCACCCGGTTCACAAGGTTGAGCTGCAAGGCATCCATCCGCCGGCCCAGCCCCACTAGGCCCACATCAATGCCGGTGACGTCGTCATTGTCGCTGCACGCAATGTTCAACCGCAGGCCCATCACGCGGGTCTCGGCGGCGAACAGTTGCGCCTTGGTGCCGGCCACGCCGATTTGGAGCGGCGTGACTTCCAGCGCCATTGCCGCGCCGGCCGTGAGGGCCAGCGCGCAGGCCAGAAGCAGGATTTTTTTCATGTCAGCCTCCGAAGATCGCGCGGGTCTTTTGCTTGCGGATTTCCTGTTCATCGGCCCAGATCAGGCGGCCGCTCTTCAGGTCGCGCAGGCTCATGGTGAACTTGTAATAGACATCTTTCAGGCGGCCCTGCTGCTGCTCGATTTCCGACAGGTTGGCAGTCAGCATGTAGCGCGGGGCATCCTGCTGGCCAAAGGCAATCGCGTCGTGGGCTGCCGCCTGCTGATAGGCGAGCTCTTCCTGCAGCGCGGCTTCCGTGGTGCGGTCCTGGAAGCTGAACTTGCGCGAGCGGATGAGTTTGGTGCGGATGCTGTCCGTGACCGACTCAGTGTCAATGTGCTGCATGGTCTTGTTCTTGACCTTGTCCACAATCAGCAGCGGCGGGCCGCCGGCGGAGATGTCGGCCAGCACGTCATCGGCCAGCAGCGAGTCCACCATCTTGGCGGCGATCTGCTGCAAGTCCGCCGAGCCAAAGTCCGTGCTGATGGGCTTGGCGGAGGTGGCATCGCCATATTCCACCGTGGTGCGGCAGCCGGTCGCCAGCAGCGCCAGCAAACAACCCGTAATCGCTAATGTCCATGTAGTTTTCATTTTCTTTTCCCTCGGCTTGCTGTGGTTCATTCGTGTTTTGACTTCGGTTATTTGATGATCCATTGCGTCTTTTCGCCGGCGCGCACGCGCAGTTTGAAGCTGGCCGCGGCGGCGTTGGGCGCCACACCCTGGATGGTGCGTGTTTCCTTGCCGTGCAGCAGCAGCGGCCGCCACGGATCGGTGTCCGGGTCCAGCTCATTGCCGTCCGCGTCGAACCAGGCAAACTTCGACTGCGAGACCACATCCTTGTTCAGCCGCGAGGTCAGCTTGATGCTGGCTTTCATCAGGCCGTTTTTGGTTTGGCCCACGACCACATCCTGCACCAGAAGCTGCTTGGCCAGCTTCGCGTTATCCACCTGCAACACCTGTTGCAAGTTGCCATATTCATCCGTTTCCGCGCCCACGGTGATGCCCGACGTATTGGGCGAGGCGCACCCCGCCACCAAAACCACCAGCGCCACCAACGCGATCCCAGTCATCCACTTGCTTTTCATGTGTGTCTCCTTCCGCCTCTATTGTTGTTGAATCACATTCACATTCCCGCGCGAGGAATCCGTGTCGCCAATGGTGAGCGACTGTCCCGGCATTCCTTCCAAGCGGATATAACTGTTGCTGGCCTGTGCTGCGACGCCGCCGGCAATGGTCGTGGTGGCCTGTGCATCCGCCGCGCTTTGTTCGCGCGCGATGTCCTGCGCTTCCAGTTCGCCCTTGCGCGCGATGCCGCTGCCGGAAAGCTCCATCGGCACATCCAACACTTGGCCATCTGCCAGTGCGATGCTCTTTTCCCATGTGGCATAGCCTTCGCGCGTCACGCGGATTTCATGCACGCCCGGCCGGATTTGGAAAACGCCCGGCGCGGTGCCGATGACCACGCCATCCAGTTCCACTGCCGCGCCCGCTGCCGAAGAATTGATCGTCACGCTGGCCAGCGCCGGCGCTTCGGCTTTGGCGGCTTCGATCCGCGCCACCTGGCTCTTCACCCGACCGGCCAGCTCTTCCGCGCCGCGGTCCAGCAACGTGTTCACGAGGTCGCCAAGTTGCACCTGCATATTGGAGTTTTGCAGGACTTTTTCGCTCACCGCCACTGTGTCGCCATAAAGCTGCGTGCCGAGGGTGCCGTCCAGCACGCGCAACGCCACCCGCAGGGTGGTGATCTGTTGCTGCTGGGTCAGGCCGTACGCCTGCACGGTCATTTGGTTTTCACCCAGCGAAACAAGCGACGCAAACACGAGGAAATCCGCGTCCATCAGTTGCGCGGTGCGCAGCGCCGCCGCTTCATACAGCGGGCCATCCACCGTGCCTTCGGCCTTCAATGTCTGCAGCGCCTCGACCGCCTGCCGCAGCTCCTGCGCTTGCGCCGCCGCGCGCGATTCCGTAAAGCGCGCCAGCACGTCCTGCGCCCGGATGGTCTCAATCCCGGCGGCCGATAGCCGCGTGCTGACCAGATCGTTGAATGCGTCCAATTGATTTTCCAGCTTGGCGCCGGCTTGGTTTTGCACGAACAATGCCGCGCGCGGCGCCGCCTGTGCCGCCACTCCCGCCATCAACCCCAGCGCGATGATCCACCACATTTTTTTCATGTTTGCGCTCCTTTAGTGTTCCTCATGGTTGCATCATTATTCTTGAAAAGACAGCATAATCCAATTGCGTCACATAAAGAATAGTCGTTTTGCCTGCCGTCAACGTTACCACACCCGACCACGTTGTGCCGTCGCCGGGCGCGGCCAGGGCGACTTCTTTTTCGCCGGGGGTCACCCACACGCTGGCAATCTGGATGTGCGCCGGCAGGGTCAGCCAGCTCCGCAGGTCTGCCTGTTCAGACGCGACGTTGTAAATCGCCGCCAGCAACCCGACGATTTCGCCACCCTGTTGGCTGGCCACCTCTGCCGCCGCAGTTTTGGCCACCACGCGCGCGATTTGCCGGGTCAGGATACCGGGCATCTGCTCGCCCAAAGCTCGCGCCGCCAGCGCCGAGATATTGCAGATGGGCGCGGTGGTCCCCGCCCGCTTTCCGTCAACCTTCACCACCAGCGGCACGGGGGCCGGGGGGGCAATGGTGTAGGCGGGCAGGGCAATGGCGCTCAGCGTTCTGCCCAGCGGATAGGCCACCGAAATTTCCTCTTTGGGAATCACCAAGCCCTGATCCAGCAGCACCACTAGTCGCGCTTTGTCAGCCCATGCCGTGGTGCCGGCTGCCGGCGTATCTGCCGCCGCCGGAAAGCGTCGCGCGAAGTCGTCCACATCCTCGCGCATTCCCAACCGCTTGCCCAGCCGCACCACATCCGCCTGCAAATAGGGGTTTTCAGGATAGATCTCCAGCGCGCGCTTATAATCAATATAGGCGTCATTCTGCTCGCCCAGCATTTCCCAGATCACGCCCGACATGTAGAACGTCGCCGCGTTTTGGAACGACGACTTCACCTCGCCAGCCACCTGGTCGAGCCCCGCATACACCTTGTCCAAATGCGGATCGCGCTCTTCGCCATCGGCGGTCGCTTCCGGCGCGGCCTCGGGATTCTTTCGCTTGGATTTGGCGCGATTGATTTCGGCCTCGCGCTTACGCCGCGCTTCCTCCTGTTCGCGATTGGCCAGCCGCACCTCCACGCCCGCGCCCGTCAGGTCGTTCGTCGTCAGATAATTCAGCGCCTGATAATGATGCACCAGCGTGCGCTCGTAACTGGGTGCGCGGTAGGGGATGGCCTTGTCGTTCACCAGCACCGCGCCGCCCTGCGCCGCCGCACCCGATGCCGAAATCACCGCCTTCTCATCTTGCTCGCGTGTCAGCGCGCTGGCTTTGGCGAATGCCTCGCGCGACGCATCGGCATCGCCCGTCACCTGCGCCACGCGGCCCATCTCCATCGCGAAAAGCACCCCCGTGTTGCCCTGCAACCGCGGGCCGAAGTTTTTTTTGTAATCCGGCGTTTTTCCCGCGCGTAGCGGCGCCAGCGTCGTCGTCTCCATGCCGGTGGGATAATGGCTGAAAGTGCTGCATCCCGCGCTGCCCAGAATCAGCAGCAGACCCAACCCTACCCGCCGCCAGATTTGCAGATTGACTGGAATGAACCGGCCTCTCACCATGTCCCGTGGAAAATACCATGCCTTATGCCGCGCGACACTAAAAAATTGGTTTGGTGCGATGCCCACTGCCACCTGCAGGACCCGCGCCTTGCGCCGCACCTGGCGGGCGTGCTCCGCCGCGCCGCGGAGAGCAATGTTGCCCTTCTGCACGTCGCCGCCACCAGCGAGGCCGACTGGCCCGCCGTCCGCGCCTTGGCCGCGGCCCATCCGCGCCGCATCATTGCCTCGTACGGCCTGCACCCGTGGTACATCGCCAACCGCACCCCGCGATGGCTCCACCGCCTGCGCGAAATCCTCGCCGCCGCCCCCGCCGGCATTGGCGAAATCGGGCTGGATGGCAAACTCGCCGACGGCCTCGATCGCGACCGCGAAGCCGTCTTCCTTGCCCAACTCGACCTCGCCTATGAACTCGGCGTGCCCGCCACCATCCATTGCCGTGATGCCTGGGGCCCGATGCTGGCCATTCTCCTCAATGCCCCACGCCACCCCGCCGGCCTCCTCATCCACGCTTATTCCGGCCCCCCCGACGTCCTGCGCGACCTCGCCGCGCGCAATATCCACATTTCGTTTGGTGGCACCCTGACTCGGCCCCAAAACCACCGCGCCCGCGAAAACGCCCGCCGCGTCCCCGACGGCCATTACCTCTTGGAATCCGACGCCCCCGACCTGCCGCCGACCCTGCCCCCCGGGCGCTCTCCGCATTTGCTTGGCGATGATTCCCGTACCCTCTCGGAGCCCGCCTATATTCCTTACACTGGCGCTATCTTGGCCGAACTGCGTCAAACCACTCCTGCCGAGATTGCCGACGCCACCACGGCCAACGCCCATCGCTTGTTCGCCAAGCTGCTGCCCTAACACCGCCATACTCCCTACAGTCGCCCCCCGCCGCCTGTCCGTTACCGGCGTTCGGCTTTCGGCTCGTGAGCTTTGTGCGTTCCGACGCTTGGGGTGGAGGATTTCTTGTGGATTTTGGCGGGACGGCTTCCGCTGCTGTTCAGGCTGTTTGGCTGTTCCTGTAGCCGGGCTCGTTGAGCCCGGGGCTGTTGGCTTGTTGCTTTGTCTCGTGAGTCTTGGTTCAGCGTTGGTTGAGTCAGGAGGATTTCTTGTGGATTTTGGTGGCGCCAAAACCAACCGGCGTCTTTTCCGCGCTGGCACGCCGCCCCGCCTCACGGGGCGCTCGGCGGAGAGGTCAGAGGTCAGGGTTCAGAGTTCAGGGAGCAGCCATGTGCTGCGCACGGCAGACAAAAGAGGGACAGGGTTCAATATTCGAGATTTCTGGCTGCACGGTTTCCACGGCGTTCGGGCTCTTAGTTTGGGGCTGGTGCCTGACCTCTGACCTCTGAACCCTGACCCCTCCGCCGCCTTGCGGCGGTGCGCCATCATCGGAAAATCCGCCGCTTATTTTGGCGTAACAGACCCGCCAAAATCCGCAAGAAATCCTCCGCATGCAGGTGCTGCGCACAGCAGACAAGGCCCGGCAGGGCCTCTTGGCAATCGCTCCGCCTCGGGCAACCCTCGGCGGAGAGGGCAGGGCCGCGGATTTTTGGCGGGACGGCTTCCGTGCCGTCTGGGCTGTTTGGCTGTTCCTGTAGCCGGGCTCGTTGAGCCCGGGGCTGTTGGTTCATGGCTTCGGCTCGTGGGCTCTGTTTGGTCCGGCGTTTTGGGTGGAGGATTTCTTGCGGATTTTAGCGGCGCCAAAACCAACCGGCATCTTTTCCGCGCTGGCGCGTCGCGCCCGACCGCTTGCGGACACGAGTCCAGCTCGGGTCGTCCGCAACGCGCCATCATCGGAAAATCTATCGGTTATTTTGGCGCGACAGCCCCGCCAAAATCCGCAAGAAATCCTCCACATGCACGTGCTGCGCACAGCGAACAAGAGCGGGTTCGTGACTCCTCCTGCCGTGCGCGCGGGGCGCGGACTGTTGTGGGACAGGATTCCACACCGTGGAAAATCCCGCCAACGCGGGATAAGTATTTTTCCACACTCTTATGAGAAGGCATGTCAAGAGGTCCGTTTTGACGGACACCGCGTTGGCGAGTTCTTTGGGTCG
>MWEZ01000052.1 GCA_002071335.1 Verrucomicrobia bacterium ADurb.Bin018 | reverse complement strand
CTTGTGATTCCTTTCTTGTGGTTGATCCACATCACCATGATGCATGAACGAAACCCCATAGCATCTACAATCCAAGCGGGATGCGGCCATGACTGCCTTGCATCTGAGGCAGACTTGTCGCACGCGTTATTCAGGTCAAAGCGCGGTCAACAGCTCGCGCAATTCCTGCAATACCGGTCGCGCGCGCAAGCGTTCAATGCGGGCCTGCTGCGCGGCCAGCACGGTTGACCGCAAAGGGCCGGGCGTGATTAGCCGGTGCATCAGGCACGCCAATTCCATCGGGCTGGCATCATCAAACATGACCCCCGCCCCATCCATGGCTTCCGGCACACCGCCGACGTTGCGGGCCAGCACCGGGACGCTCTTATACATGGCTTCCACCACCGGCAGGCAGTAGCCTTCATGGCGGCTCGTGGTGACAAACAAATCCGCGCCTTCGTAAAAAGCCACCAGCCCTGCCGGCGAGGCGTAACGAACAAAACTGACCGCCGGCAGGTCCAATTCACCCGCGTACATGCGCAGCATTGCGAAATACCGCGGGCAGGACCGTTCGGAGCCAATCAACAGCAATTCGCTGCGGCGTTCAAGATGCCGGTGATACCAGGCAAACACCTCGATCAAATCTTCCACGCATTTGTTGGGCGCAATGCGCCCGACAAAGAGAATCTTCTTGGAAGGTGTTGCGAGTCGTTGCTGTATTGCCGAGTCGGGAGCAACCTCCAGCATGGTGGGTGAAAAGAGTAGTGGCAGCACACGCACATTCTGGACTCCCAAGGCGGCAAGTTCTTGCGCGTTGAAGGCGGAATCGGCCCAAACGGCATCGGCCAAAGCGGCGATGCTCCCCAACTCCTGCCGGCCCAAGGTCAGTTGCCGTTCCACGGCTTCATCGAATCCGCGGAAATATTCCGCCGGAGTGATGTTATGATAAATCATCACTTTGCGCGCGGCCGCCCGCCGAAAAACGTCCGTGGCCCGGCTTTGGATGGAATAATGGTAAATCAGCGCCTGCGTGGCCACGGACGGCAACTCCTCCAGCGGGCGCACGTCATGACGGGTGTCGGGCGTGACGGATTCCGCCGGCGCAAAAATATCGCTGGCATAGCCCAAGGCGCGGCACGCCTCACGAATGGCCACCGCTTCCAGCGAAATGGCATCGCCGGCGGCAAACCCGGCCACAAGTTGATGAACGGCCGTAAGATTCATGCCGACCCCACCCCATTTTTTTGCTCCAATGCCGCCACACGGCGTTTGAGGTCCGCCACTTCCTGCTGCCACGCCTCCTGCTGAAATTCCACCGCATGGGCGGCCAGCTCGTTGATGAGGTTTTGCTGGAGGGTCAGCCGGTCATGCTGGTAGCGCAGCAACCGCCACAGCCGTGCTTTGATACAAGCAACGAAGTGCCCGACCCACCCGGCGCGGCGCGGAATATAAAAATCACTGGTGCGCACGCCCTGGCGCATTCGCAGCAACTTTAAATAGTGCTGCAAATAATCCGCCTCTGATGTAGCCGCGGCCAATTGCCGGGCAGAATGTGCGGGGTCCAGGGCACCGATGCCCCCAGGAACTTGCGCCAGCCGCGCGGCCTCGGCAGCAATCTCGTTCCCGAGGCTGGCGCTTTGATCCTGGCCGGCGACCGAGAGCTTCATGGCCGCGCTAGCGTTTGATTCCAGCCAGGCGCGCCTGGATGGAGGCCAGTTCCGCTTCGCCCTCTTGCAGCAGCTCGGCAAAGATTTCGCTCATCGGCTGGATTTTATCCACTAGCCCGACACTCTGGCCGGCCATGCAGGACCCGTAATCCACGTCGCCCTCCACGGCCGCCTTGCGCAGCCCACCCATCCAGAAACCTTCCACGCGGTATTGCGCTTCCATGTGGCTGATCTTGCCTTCGTTCATCAGTTGCAGCAATTCCAGTTGCAGGCGGCCGAAAGCTTCGGTGGATTTATTCTTCAACGCGCGCACTGCCACGATCGGCAGACGCTTGTCGTATTCCGGCGTGCTCATGGCCTCGCGGGCCCGGGCGCGCACGAAGCGTTCCTTGAGCTTGGGATGCGCGTTGCACTCCGTGCTCATCACAAAGCGGGTGCCCATTTGCACGCCGGCCGCGCCCATCAAAATCATGTGTGCCAGCATCCGGCCTGTGGCAATGCCGCCACCAACAAATACCGGCACATTGGGCTTATGGAACAACACCTGCTGCAGCAAGATCATCGTGGAAACATGGCCAATGTGGCCGCCGGCCTCACTGCCTTCCAGAATCAGGCCATCCACCCCGAAGCGCACCATCTGATCGGCAATGGAATCGGTGGAGGCAAAGGACAGCACTTTCTTGCCGGCCTCCTTCATTTGCGCCACATCGTGCTTCTTCGGGAAGTTGCCGGCAAAGATCACGATCGGCACGGATGATTGCAGCACCGCCTCTTTATGCGCCGGGAAGTTGGGGGCAATGGTCACCAAATTGACGGCAAACGAGCCGTTGACCTGTGCTGCGGTTTTGGCGATTTCCGCGGCCAAGGCTTCGCCGGGCATGTTGCCGGCGGCCAAGGAAGCAAAGCCACCCTGCTTGCTAACCGCAGTGACCAGCGTCGCATCGCTGATCCACGTCATGGCGCCGCACAAAATGGGGTAGCGTACTCCGAGAAAATCGCGCCCTTCCTGCCACAAACCGTCCAAAAGTGTTGTATTCATTCTGATTACTCCTTTGGTCACACCCGGCAACACTACCCCTTCAGGGCCGGAAAATCATCTGGAAAAATCGCTTTTTATGCACTTTAGGTGCGCCGTTGTGTTCGTCACGACGACCGGCGAGCAGCTTTTCAAAGCCATTCGCGCACGCGCACCATCGCCAATTTGAACCACGGGGTGAAGCGCTCCGGATGTGCTGCCACTTCCTGCTCCAAATCCGCGCGGGAGACCCAGCGAATTTCGCTGATCTCCTCCGGATTGGGCTGGAGTTCGCCCGTATACACTCCCGTGAAAACGTGATCCATTTCGTGTTCCGTCAACCCTTCGGCCTCGGAGGTGGCCTTATACTCGAAACGGAACCGATGGGTCAGGGCGCAGGCCACGCCCAGCTCTTCGCGCAACCGGCGGTGCGCGGCGGCCTCGGTTTCCTCACCGGGGCGCGGATGGCTGCAGCAGGCGTTGGTCCACAAATTGGGGAAATGATATTTGCCGGCGGCGCGCCGTTGCAGGAGCCAACGCCCTTGCGCATCCACCAAAAAAACGGAAAACGCGCGATGGCGCGTGCCGCCATGCTCGTGGGCGGCCAACTTTTCCATGCGGCCAACGGGCCGATCCTGCTCATCCACCAAAATGACGAATTCTGCGGCCATGGCTCGCGCTTACTTGCGCTCCAACCGCAAGTGCGCAGCCATCAACTCGCCCGGATTGGTTTGCGCGGCCAGCAGCGAAAGTTCGCCGCACAGCACCGTGGCCGCGCAGAGCAATGCCAGCCGCCGCGCATTTTGTCCGGCGGGTCGTTTCTCCAAACAGCCCAAAGCGCGCAGGTTGTCCTGGACAAACGGCAGTTCTTTGCCGTTGCCCACCGACCCGACAATCAGGTTGGGGAGCGTCACGGAAAAATAGAGCGCGCCGGCCGGGCGGGCCTCCGCCAGCGTGAACCCCTGCGACCCTTCGATGATGTTCGCCGCGTCCTGCCCCGTGGCCAGATAAAAGCCCAGCAGCATGTTGGCAAAATGGGCATTGGCGCTGCGCAGGCCGCCGGCCAGCGCGGTGCCAACCAGGTTTTTCCGCGTATTCAACTCGGCAATTTTTTCCGCGGTGCTGTGCAGATAACGCGCGACCAGGCGCGCGGATAACGTCACTTCCGCCACGGTGTATTTGCCCCGGCCCAAAATGCCGTTCACGGCCGACGGCTTTTTATCGCAACAATAGTTGCCGGAGATGGAGCCATATTGGCAGTTTGGTTGCCGCTCCAGAATCCAAGCCAGCAGGGCATCGGCCGCGCGTGTCGCCATATTGTGGCCGGCGGCATCGCCGGTGGTAAACTCAAAGCGAATGAACACCAGATGCCCGACCACCTCAAAATGAATATCCACCAGCTTCGCAAAACGGCTGGTGCCGGCGGCCACTTTGGCCAGTTCCGCACGCGATTGCTGCACAAACTCCACCACGTTTTGGGCGGCCACCACATCCGGGGCCACCACCAGCACCGAGCGGGTCATGCGTTCATCAAAAATGACCGCCTGAATGCCGCCGGCTTGCGCCGTGACGCGCGCCCCACGGTTGACCGAAGGCCACAGCGGCGATTCATACGTTGCCAGCGGCACCATGAATTCGCCGCTCAATTCCGGGCCGGCCAATTGAATCGGCCCCACGTGCTGCATGGGGACCGTGGCCATTGTGGTGGTTGCGCCTGCTTTCTTCATGCCGCTACTCCCTGCCTGCCGTCGGCCGCGCTCAATGTGCCGCGGCTTCCTCCAAGGCCTTGATTCGCGCGGAGATCTCCCCCACCCGCGGGTCGGATGGGAACAACCGCTCAAAGTCGCGGAAGACCGCCGTGCCCTTGCTGATCATGCCGAGTTTGTCGCCATACACATCGGCCAGTGTCCAGAGCGCATCGGCATTGCCCGGCTCCAACTGCACGAGCTTGCGCAGCGAGATAACCGCCGTGTCATATTCCTCCGCGGCCAGCGAAGTCCGCGCCAGCACAAAGAGTACCATCGGATTATCCGGCTCCAGCGCCTGTGCCTTCAGCATGGCGGCTTGGGCTTCTGCCGGATGGTTCAGGCGCAGTTGATACTCGCCCGCCTCAAGCTGCACCATGGCGCGGTCGCCGAACACCTCCAGCGCGCGCTTGAGGATTTCGCCGGTTTGGCTCATATCACCGCCCTCGCGCGCGGTTTCCAATGCACGCAACATTTGGATGTAGGCTTCTTCCTTGTCGCCGTTGGCCAGTGTTTCGCGGGCTTGTGCCCACATGATGGCCGCCGCCGATTTGGGCTGCGGCGCGGGCGCGTGCACCTTGAAAGAATCCTGCTCGATGGCCTGCCCGCCGATGCGCGCCGACGCCGCCGCCGCGCGCGGTCCCTGTGCGGCCACTTTCAGGTATTGCCGGAAGTACTCGCCTGCCTGCTCGCCATGGCCTGATGACTGGGCATAGAGCACGCCAAGGTTATACAGGGCCGGTGGGTAGTCCTTGCTCATTTCCAGCGCCTGCATGAAAAATGTTTCCGCCTGCGCCTGCTGGCCTTCCAACAAGGCAACTCGTCCCAGGCCGGTGGCCGCTGCCGCGGTTTGCGGCTCGCGCCGCAGCACTTCAAAATACATCCGCTTGGCCAAATCCCAGCGTCCATTGCGCGTGGTCCATTCGCCGATGGCCAGCAGCGCGCGAATATCCCGCGCATCCAGGTCGGCCGCCCGGCGCAACAGCGCGATGCCGCGTTGCGGATCACCCAGCTCCAGCGCCAGCACACCCAGATTATACACCGGATCAAATGCCGCCGGGTTCAGCTTGGCCGCGCCTTCAAAGTTGCTCATGGCTTCGGCCGTCTGCCCCAGCTCCCAGTTGACCAGGCCCAGCCAGTTCTGTGCGGTGGCGGCGAAGGTTCCCGCCGGGTCGCGTTCCAGCGCGGACTCCAGCAACTCCTTGCCCTGCGTCAGGCGGCCGACATGCAACGCAGCCACGCCGGCTTCATATTCCTTTTGCGGCGTCACTTGGCCGCAGCCGGCCAGCCCCAAGGCCAAGCCCAGCATTCCGCAGGCCCAGCCGCGCGGCCAAAGTGTGGGCGCGCCATGCTTCATGTGGCCTCCTTAATCGGGGTCAGCCACAACTCCCGCGTGCGCGGGCCATCAAACTCGCAAAGAAAAATCCCCTGCCACGTACCCAGCGCCAACCGCCCTTTTTGCACGGGAACCATCACGGATGTGCCAATCAGTGCGGTCTGGATATGCGCGGCGGAGTTGCCTTCGGCATGGGCATAATTGGCGTGCCAAGGCACCAGCTTGGCCAGCGCCTGCTCCATATCGGCGGCCACGTCGGGGTCCGCCTGCTCATTGACGGTCACACCGGCGGTGGTGTGCGGCGAATGGATATTCAGCAGCCCGTCCCACGCCGGCAGCGTGTTCAGCGCGGCCTGAATGGGGCGCGACACCGGCACCAATTCGGTGCGGCGGGAAGTTGTGATGGATATTTTCACCATGGCCCCGTACTATACGCATAGTTTCGGATTGCGGAAAGTGAAACCTGCAAACACATCTTGCGCCCGGCGCCTGCGGAACTCGCACCCATGACGTTGCTTCTGGTTGGCGCCTTTTTGGGCTTGTTGGCGTGCTCTGCCTTTTTTTCCAGTGCGGAAACGGCCTATTTTTCGATTGATCCGATCCAGTTGCGCCGGATGAGCAAGCAGCGCCCGGCCACGGGCGAGCGGCTGCGCGCCATTTTGGCCAATCCCACGCGCTTGCTCTCCACCCTGCTGATCGGCAACACACTGGTCAACGTGGCCATCGCCAACGTGGGCTATTTGCTGGCTACCCGCTGGTTTCCAGCTTATGCCGAGGCGGCGGCCATCACCGCGGTCACCATCCTGCTGATCTTTTTTGGCGAGGTGGGGCCCAAGAACATCGGGTTGCTCCACACCGCCGTGCTGGTGCGCTGGTATGGGCCGCTGATCCAAGTGTGCGAAGTGGTCCTGGCCCCCCTGCGCCGGATGCTGGACCTGATCAGCCAGCGCCTCGCCACGCTCTTCCGGCCGCACGGCAAAACACTCTCCGAGGAAGAGTTTGAGACCGTCCTCGATATTTCCCGGGAGGAAGGCATCCTCAACGCCGATGAGCTGGCCATGATCAAGGCCATTGTGGACCTGGAAGACCTGCGCGCCGCCGATGTCATGACCCCGCGCGTGGATTTTATCGGCCTGGATTTGGATGATCCCGACGTGGAACCACTCGCGGCCGTGCGCAAGGCCCGCCGGAACTTCCTGATTCTCTACCACGGGCAGTTTGACGACATCGCCGGTTTCCTCGATGTGCGCAAATACCTGCTTGATCCCGCCCATTCCATCGCCGCGGCGACGCTGCCGCCGGTTTTCGTGCCGGAAAGCATCCAGCTCAACCGGCTGCTGGTCCGTTTTCAGAAGGATAAAATCCGTATTGCGATCGTGGTGGATGAATATGGCGGCGTGGCCGGTTTGGTCACCCGCGGCGACATTCTCGAAGAAATCACTGGCGATATCTACAACGAGCTGTCCAAGCCCCGCCCGATTTTCCAATCGGCCGGCCCGCACGCGTGGCTGGTGGATGCCAACATTTCGCTGGAAGAACTCAACCGCAAGCTGCGGCTGAATCTGGAAGCCGACAATGCCGACCGCCTGGCCGGCTGGATCACCGAGCATCTGGGCAACGTGCCCAAACAGGATGACGTGGTGGAAGTGCAGGGCGTGCGGGTGCGCGTCATGCAGACCATCCGGCTGCGCGTGGCCCTTGCGCACATCGAAAAAACGGATGTGGCCCACGAGGTGCAGCCATGACCTCGCTGCTGATTTTCCTCTTGCTCGGCTGCCTGTTGGGAAGCGCCTTTTTTGCGGGCATTGAAACCGGCGTCATTGCCATGAACCGGCTGCGCTTGCAGCATCTGGTGCGCCGCCAGGTTCGCGGCGCCAAAATCATTCGCCATTTCCTGACCCACCCCGATTTGCTCCTGGGCACCACGCTCATCGGCACCAACCTGCTGCACGTAGTCAGCGCGGTGATCGCCGCGGCGCTGGGCCGCCAACTGGGCGGCACCATCGGCACCACGGTGGCAGGCGTACTGCTGGTGCTGGTGACGCTGGTGTTCTGCGAATACATCCCGAAAGCCTGGTTCCAGGCCGCCCCAGCGCGCCGCACCCTGCCCTTTGCGCGACTGCTGCGCTTGGCGGCCATCGTCCTGCGCCCGGCCAGCTATCTGGTCAACAGCGCCATCCGCGTGATTTTACCGCGCCGCGCGGGCAAAAACGTGGGCGGCAAACTGCTCGTCACCCGCGAAGAACTGCTGCACCTGACGCGCGAGGGCGTACAATCCGGCGTACTCACCCGCCATGAATCGCAAATGATCCACGGCGTCTTCGAGCTGACCCACAAAACCTGCGCGCAAATCATGACCCCGCGCGACAAAATGGTGGTGGTGCCTGCCACCGCCACGCCGGAAGAAGTGCTGGCCATTGCCCGCCAGCGGGAGTTCAACCGCCTGCCGGTGTTTGACTCCGCGCAAAAAACATTCGTCGGCGTGGTGCACATCTTCGACATTTTGGCGGACGACGCCCCCGCCAGCAAAACCGCGGCGCATTACATGCGCCCGCCGCAACTGGTCGCGTCCTATCTGCCGGTGGACCATTTGCTGCCGCGGATGCGCGTCACCAAGCTCCCGCTGTTCCTGGTGACGGATGATCGCTACGAAGTGATCGGCCTGATCACGCTCGAAGACGTGCTGCAGGAAGTCACCGGCGAAGACTGACGCCAACGGGCCTCTACACCCGGAACACTGCGCCGAGTTTCTTGCCTCTGAGTTCCGTATTGAGGGGACCAACAATTTCGCTGATTTTGCCGACCTTTTCTAGGGGGGAATGATTGAGGGATGAAACCTTCCCACCAGGAACGGCTGGAAGGTCTGCGACCTTTCCAGCCCTACAATCCAACCCGGCTGCTTTTGTAGGGCGGGAATGGTTGAGGCACGAGACCTTCCCGCCGCGAAAGGCTGGAAAGGCGGCGACTATTCCATCCTTGCAATCCAACTGAAATCAGTTGGTTGGCCGGTGCGCAAAACTCAGGACACCCGGAACACCGCGCCGAGTTTCTTGCCCAGCAGCAGGCTGCTGGCGATCAGGGTGGCCGTCAGGAACGCCATGGCCCAAACCCCCAGTGCGGCGGCCACGTATTTGCCGGTGCCGAGCAGTTGGAACAGCTCGAAGATGGCCTTGGTGATGGGCATATAGTCGGCCTGCTGCGCCAGCATGAGGCTGTCGCTGACTTCCAGCATGCTGAAGGCAAAGGTCAGCAGCGCGCCGGCAATCAGGTTGGCCAGGATGAGCGGCAGCGTGATGCGCCGCAGCGTGACCGCCGGCGAGGCGCCCAGGTTCCAGGCGGCTTCTTCAAACGTTACGCTGGTTTGCTGCAAGCCGGCCACCGCGCTGCGCACCATATAGGGCAGCCGGCGCACGGAATAGGCCAGCACCAAAAAGAGCGTGGGATTGGTGCGCACATCCACCAGCTTCAGCCACCAGTCATGATCGGCCATGGTTTTCCAGTTGGCCAGCGAGGAGCTGACCGACATGAATCCGAAGGCCATCACCAGCCCTGGCACCGCCAGCGGAATCATGGCCAAGGCATCCAGCACACCGCGCAGGCGCAGGTTGGAGCGCACCACCACAAATGCAATGGCAATGCCGGCCACGATGTCAATGCTGACCGCCACCGACGAAAACAGCAGGCTGTTACGGATGCTGCTGACCGTCATGTCGTGCCCCAGCGCCGCCATGTAGTTCGCGCCCGACCACGTGCCCGGCAGGACGGTTTGGTACCACGTGCCCGGCGCCGCAAAGCTGGTCAAAATCACGCCCAAATGCGGCAGCAGCGCGAGGCCGGTCACCACGGCGAACGGCAGCGCCGCCAGCAGCGCACGCGCGCCCGTCAGCCGGCGTACGGCGGATTGCGTGCTGGCCTTGCTTTGCATGGCGTAGCTCTTGCCGCCGAACAGCCAGCGCGACACCGCATAAAGGCCGACGCTCGCCGCCAGCATCACCGATACCAACGCATACGGGAACGGGTTGGAGCCGACTTCCTTCAGCGAGTCATAAATCTGCACCGGGGCGCAGCGCGTATAGTTCATGATGAGCGGCGTGCCCAGCTCGGTGAAGCTCCAGATGAAAATCAGCGTGCCGCCGGCGAACAGGCCGGGCATCATCAGCGGCAGCGTAATCCGGAAAAACCGGCGCAGGCGGGTGCAGCCGAGATTCGCGGCGGCTTCTTCCATGGCCGGGTCAATGTTGGCCAGCGCGGCGACCGCGTTGAGATACAGGATGGGATAGAGCGACAGCGTTTGCAGCAGCACCACGCCGGCATATTGGCCGCCGCCCAGCCAGTCGCGCGCCCCCAGCCCGAACAACGTGTTCACCATGCCGTACGCGCCGAAAATCTGCTGGAAGCCGATCGCGCCCACGAACGGCGGCAGGATCATCGGCACCAGCACCAGCGCCGAGAAAATCGCCTTGCCGCGGAACTCGAACTGGTTGGCCAGCCAAGCCAGCGGCAAAGCCACCACCATCGCGAAGCTGGTCGTGCCCAGCGCAATTTTCAGGCTGTTGAACAAGCCTTCCACATAGATGGGGTTGCTGAACACACCGCGCAAATAACGCCACGTGAAGTGGCCATCCACCCAGAAACCGCCCGACACCACACGCCCCAGCGGCCAGAAAAACAACACCGACAACGCCAGCGTGGTCAGCCCGAAAATCAGCCATGCCGTGCTCTTTTTCATGGCCGGCCCTCCTCTTTGGCCAACCGGGCGGCGGCGGCATATTGGGCCCGGAAATGGAGTGTCCAATCGCGCAGCAAGTCCAGCCGGTCATATTTGCGGCCCATGCTCAGGCCGGAAGCCCACGTCAACGGCTCCGGCTCCTGCGGCAGGCGTTCCAGCGCGGCCATGGCGCGCGGACATTTTTCAGGACCGCCGGCGGCGATGATCGCCCCCCACGCCGCATGCAGCTCCCGTCCGGAGTCCATGCACATGGCGCGGATCAAATCGCGGAACAAGCCGAAGTAGCCGCCGGTCCAGCGCGCCTGATACGGGAAGTCGTGCGCCAGCCGGTACATGTCGGTGTGCGGCTGCCCGAGGTCATCGGTGGTGAACTCGCGGTGCCGTTCATAGTTCGCCTGAAATTGCGGATTGGCGGCAGGATAAAAATCGCGGCGGATGGGAAAGCGTTGCAGCGAATACTGCTGCGGGCCGCCGGGTGCACCGCGCCGGTAGCACCACAACTGCTGGCCCGCTTCGCTCAACGTAAACTCGATGAAACGCAGTGCAAGCTCCCGATGCGGCGCGCCACGCAGCAGTGAAACCGGATCGGCGCTGACTCCTGATTCACCCACGGGGGTCACATAGGCCATCGCGCCATCGGGCCGGCCACCGTTGCTGACATCCGCCTCGAAGCGGCCATAAAAATCAATGCACAGCCCCGCCGCGGCATTGCCCATGCCCACATCCAGCGGCACCTTGCTGGCGCTGTCGGTGAAGTACCGCGCGTTGGCGCCGAACTTTTGAATCAGGCGCACGCCGTTTTCCCAGCCCGCCGCCACGGCCTCCTGATAGGCCGCTGGCACGCCGGGCGGCATTTCGCCATCCGGCAATTTGGCCGCCGCAATTTGCTGTTCGAAATCATCAATCTGTTCGCCGTAGCCGGCCGCGATGACCGCGCGGCGGCATTGCACCTGCACCACGGTTTCAAATGCCTTGGCAATGCTGCCGCTCTTGGTGGGGTCCGCCAAGCCCAGCGTGCCGAACCACTGCGGGTTGGCCAAATCTTCCCACTGGCGCGGCTCGGCCGCGATGTGCTGCGCGCGCATTCGGTCGCGGTTATAACAAATGCCGAAGGTACTCAACGTGGTGCCGAAATAAGTCGGCGTGCGCCAGGTATCGCCGCTCAAACCAGTGGGGATCAGCTCCGCGCCATCGGCCGTGGCAATCAGGCCGGGCGGGATTTCGCCCTGAGCCCACGGTGGCACAAGCAGGCCTTGCCGCGTGGCGTTGTCGCCATCAAAGGAACCGCCGCCGAACATCAAATCAATTTGGCTGGTGAACTTGTGCGGATCATCCGTTTGCCGGAAGGCATTGAACAGCGCGCATTGCGCGGCCCAGTCGGCATCGCTGATGTCCGCCGGGCGCCGCTCCGACGAAAACGTGCGGCTGAGAATGATGGATTGCGCATCGGGCCGCCACGCGCCCCCCTGCCCCGTCCACCACGCGCGGAAGCTGGCGGTGAACTCGCTGGCGAGGTAGCGCATGATTTCCGTCGAGCCGCCGATATTGCGCCAGTCCACCTTGACCGGCCGGCCGTAGTGCGCCGCGTGCCACCGCGAAAACCCCAGCGCGAATTCGTAGCGGATGGCCTCGTTCATCGGAGTAATGATGACCAGCACCGGGTCGCCCGGCTGCCATTCGCGCGCGCCCAAGTCCTGCCGGAAAGCAAACGGCAAAGCCAGAATGACGGCCAGCACCGCCAGAATGATGATATTTCGCAACATACCGAACCCTTCTATTTCCAGACCGGGTCAGTTGGCCAGCGCCTGCACGTCTTCGGGCGCGAGGTAGAGGCGGGTTTCCAGACTGGTGTTGTCGCGCGCCACTTGCTTCGGGCGGGTTTCCAGCGCCTTGAGCGTGACGCCGCCGGCCAGCTCCACTTGATGCTGCGCCACTTCGCCCAGATAGATGGTGCTGTGCATGCGCGCGGCAAACACGTTCGGCCCCGCGGCGCGGTCGGTGTGCATTTGGACGGCCTCGGGCCGCACGGAAAGCCAGACGCGCTGCCCCACCGCCATGCCGGGCGCGCCATGCGCTTGCCACGGGCCCGCGGCGGTTTCCACGGTCAGCAGCTCGCCCTGCGCCGCGCGCACGTGACCTTCAATGAAGGTGGTTTCGCCGATGAACTGCGCAACAAAGCGGTTGCTGGGCCGCGTATATACCTCCTGCGGCGCGCCCACCTGCAGGAGGTTTCCCTGATCCAAAACAGCGAGGCGGTCGGCGATGGACAGCGCCTCCTTTTGGTCGTGCGTCACATAGATCGCGGTGAGACCGGCCTCCTTGCAAATGCGCCGGATTTCCGAGCGCATTTCAAGGCGCAGTTTGGCATCAAGATTCGAGAGTGGCTCATCCAGCAGCAGGCATTGCGGTTCAATCACCAGCGCCCGCGCCAAGGCGACGCGCTGTTGCTGGCCGCCGGAAAGTTCGTTGGGCTTGGATTCAGCGCGGTCGGCCAGCTTGACCAGCGCGAGAGCGCGCATGGCGCGCTCCCGGATTTCCGCGCGCTTCACGCGACGCATTTCGAGGCCGAAGGACACATTCTCGCGCAGCGTCATGTGCGGCCAAAGCGCGTAGCTTTGGAACACCATGCCCATGTCGCGCTCGTGCGCGGGCAGCGTGGTGATGTCGCGGTCGCCGGCGAGGATGCGGCCTTCGTCCGGCTCGTGCAACCCGGCGATGGCGCGCAGTAGCGTGGTTTTGCCGCAGCCCGACGGCCCCAGCAGAAAGAACAGTTCCCCAGCCGCAATCCGTACATCAATGCCTTTGAGCACCGTGTTGTCGCCAAACCGCTTCGTCAATTTTTCGATCGTAATGGGCACCGACATGGCGGGACCTCCTTTCGACTGCCGGTTGTTATATCACACCGCCCCCCGGCGGAGGATAGAGATATCTAGCCTTTCTGTTCTTCCCGCTTGAGTTGCGGCAGCGTGGGTTTTCCACGCTGTGGAAAAATCCACAGCCGCGCGCCCCATTTTTTCCACGCTGTGGAAAAAAGTTTTCCACACTGTGGAAAAATTCGGGGCCGAACGCCCACTTTTTTCCACGCAATGGAAAAACTTTCAGCGATTTTTCCACACAATGGAACAACTTTGGGCCAAAAGTTCCACAGATAGGATGAGAAGGCAAAAGAGGATCGGTTTCCTTTGGGCGTTGATTTAAACACCTATCTCAAACGC
>MWEZ01000051.1 GCA_002071335.1 Verrucomicrobia bacterium ADurb.Bin018 | reverse complement strand
AACTCCCACTCTAAGGCTGGGTGTGGCCGACAGAAAAATCAAAGGGAAAATCACCTATTGGCTCCGACAGATCAACGAGTTGCCCCTGTGCCTGGTCAACTGCAATGCAATTGGACCTCCCGTCCAAGCATAACGAGGAAAATCGCAAACGCAGGAGACCTAAAACAGAGCGTCACCATTGATCCAAACGAATGACACCCCCAAATTACCCAATGTTCATCGGGTGATTACGCAACCTCTATGCCCAAATGCATTTTTCGGGATAATTTCAGGGCCGATAGCCGGTTTTAATAGGCTGTGGTGCGTAGAATCGGCTGGAAGAGCTGGGTTTCGCGGGCACAGATGGCCTGTACGGGGCAGACAGCACAGTCAGGCTCGGTGGTTTCCGGGCAGCGGGTGCGGTTTTGGAAAAAGAACCAGTCAATCGCGGCGGCGGACAAGCCGGTTCGCGTCATCAATTGCTGCACAACCTCGTAGGTGGCAGCACGGATGGCAGCTTCTTCTTCCGGCGCGAGCAATGTGCGTGCGACCAGCTTGGCGTGCAGCGTCGGATCGTCCACGCGTACCAGTCCGCAGCGGAGGGCGCTGCGTTGCAGGTGGTAGTCAATGATCGGCACCGCGGACTGGGGGTCGCTGACATACAAGAAATGTTCGGGGCGGTTCTCCAGCACGATGGCCAGCAGCATGGCTTTTTTCTGAAGCGGGTCTTCGGCATAGCCGGGGATTTCCCGCAAGGTGGCCAGCAGCGCGCGCAGCGGTTGGGGGGCGGCATTGACTTGGCGGACAATCGCCGCGGGAGATATATCGTGCGCGGCAAACCACGCGGCGTAAGCCCGGGTCAGGGCCAAATGCTCGGGCCACATGGGCAGGGGGTTGATGCCGTGGTCATCGTGGAACCGCGCAGCGAGCGCGGCATCAGCCAGCGCGGCCAGCGTTGCGGGCGCCCAGGCGTCGGGATTGTTTGGCAACGCGCGGGTGCAGGCGCGCCACAGGAAATCGGAGCCCTTCAAATCCTGGCTATCGAGCCGGGCCACCATGGGGCGGGCCCATTTGTCGCCGTCCAACAACCAGAAGCCGAACTGGTGAGCGCAGGCAAAGAAAAACATTTCCAACGTGCCGGGCTGCCGGCGGGTGGGATAGATGAACCCTTCCTGTCGGGTGATAAAATCAAACGGCTGCACATCGCCGGCCGTTTGCAGGAAGTTGGTGAACGCGTCGAGCCGGTCGGCGGGAATCGTGACGGACTTCATGGCGCGCCGTGTTTATTTGACGGTGGCGGCATCCTTCCAGAGTTGTTCCATGGCATAATATTCACGCATGCCGGGCGTGAAGATGTGCACAATGAAATCCACGTAATCGAGCACGATCCATTCGCTTTCGGCGGAACCGGCGCGGCGGTGGGGGGCCACCGGCGGCTTGGCCAGGCGCAATTGCTTTACGACTTCATCGGCCAAGGCGCGAATGTGCGGGTGGTTGAGACCGGAACACAAAATCATGTAGTCCGTCACACTCGACACCTTGGCCACGTTCAGGATGGCGATGTGCTCGCCTTTTTTGGAATCCAAAATGGTGCGAACCTGTTTGACGCGTTCGCGCAGTTGCGCGGCGGGGGAGGGGGCGCGAGATTTCGCGCGGGGCTTGGTGGGGGTGGCGCGGGGTTTCGGGGGGGCGGGGGTTTTCTTGGTCTTCATTCGCGATATAGGTTGTGATTTTCAATATAACGGAGGACGGGGGCGGGGACAAGGTCAACGGGCTGGCCGGCGGCGATTTGGGCGCGAATTTCGCGCGAGGAGACGGCGACGGGCTCGCCGGTACGCAGGTCGGCCAGCAGGCGTTCGGGCCACGGCGGTGGCAGATTCAACGCTTCGTCGGTGGGCGTGCAACCGGGGCGCGCCAGCGTCACGAAGCGCACGCGCGCCAGTAGTTCGAGCGGTTGGTGCCACTTGTGCAATTCCGGCAACGTATCCGCGCCAATGATGAACACAAAGGCGGTGTCCGGGTGCAGCAACTGGAGCATTTGAACGGTATCGAGCGTGTAGGATTTGCCTGCGCGCTCGAATTCGATGGGCAGCGCCGCAAAGCGCGATTCGCCCGCGATAGCCAGTTGCAGCATGGCGAGGCGGTCCTCGTTGCTGGCGAGGTTATGCGTGGGTTTGTGCGGCGGCACGGCGCAAGGGATGAACCAGACTCCATCCAGCCCGAAGAGTCGCATGGCCTCGCGGGCGATGGACAGGTGGCCCTCGTGCACCGGGTTGAAGGTGCCGCCAAGTAATCCGATCGTGCGGGGCATCAGTCGTCCATGGATTCAGCCGGAGGATTCAGCGGGACCACTTGGCCGGCCACCACCACCGGCAGCGTACTCAATTCCACCCAGTAGGCGCGCCCGCGGATCGTGATGGGTTGGCCGACATATTGGCGTAAGATTTCCGAATCGCCGTGGACGAGGCAGCGGACGCGCAGGCGGCCGGCGCTATCGTGGAACAGCAGGCGGAAGCGCGTTGGCGAACCGGGCGTGAATGGCGCGTTGCGCAATTCGCCTTCCACTTGTACGGCGCGGCCTTGGTTGGGCACATCTTCGTCCAAGTCCAATTCGTCCACAAACTCGGGATTCACTTCCACGCCGACCGCCGGCGAACGTTGGGCGGTCACCACGCTGGCGGGGGCGGGCACTACCTTGGTGGTGGCGGCGGGCGCCGGGCGCGGTGGGGTCGGCCGCACGGTGGGTACGCTGCCCGGAGCCGGGCGGGAGGGGGCGGGCGCCGGAGCGGGAGTCGGCGCGGGGAGGCTGGTGGCCGGGCGCAATACCGGTGCGGTGGGCGCGGGCGCATGAGCCGGCGTGGCGGGTTTGGGTTGAGGCGCGGCATGGGTGGGCTGCGGCGCAGGGGCCGGCTTGCTCGGCGCGGCGGGCGCAGGGTGCGCTCCTGGTGTGGAGGGCGCAACCTTCACGGCCGGCGCGGGCGCAGGAGTGGCGGGGGACGGGGACGGCGCCGGCGCATGCGCCACTTCCACCGTGTGGGCCGGCACCGGGGGTGGCTCGGGGGCGGGCGGCACACTGGGTGCGGGGGCCGGTTGCGGTGGGGGCGGCGCGGGCTTGGGCTCGGGCACCGTCGCCACGTCGCCGATGGGCGAACTCTGGGCGCGCACTTCCGTCAGATCGCTTTTCTTCACCCACAGCGTAGCGGAGGAGGGCGCAGCGATTTTACGCCATTCGCCATCTTCGCCGCGCGGCATCACCAATGCGCCGCGTTCCAGCGTGCCCACCACACTATATTCAATGCCGGGGCCGGAGCGTACCTGAATGCTCTTGGCCACCACCCGGTTGCCGTCAATGAAGTCCTTGTTCAGCCAAAGACTCAGGCGGTCGGGCGCAGAGATGGCGGCCCAGTCGCCTTCCGTGCGCGTAACAAACAAAATTTCACCGGCGGTGGCTGCGCCGACCCGCTGCGCGCCGGCATTGGCCTGCGCATAGATGGGGGTGGACGAAGCCGCCACTTTCATCCGGGTATCGGCTTGGGCGCTTGTCATTGCCGTCCACAAGACCGCCAGCCCCAAACTGCCATAAACAAAAATTTTCATGCGCGGCAGTGTAGCGGGGGGTGGGGGGCGAGGCAACTTTTTCATTTGTTGCCCGGCGGGATAATGCGCAATATGTCCGGCAGCCATGAGCCAGCCCGACACCAGCGAAAATTCCGTCCCCGCCGCGCCGGAATGGGTGCGCGCGTTGCCGGCGGCGGTTGCCGCCGAGGTGGCCGCGGCTCGCGCGGATTTGCCCACGACCGCCGCGGCGGCGGGCGAAGCGCTGCCCGCCGCGATTGCCGCATGGCTGCTGCTGGACCCCGCCCCCGCCGCGCGGCTCTTGGCCGAATGGCTGGCCACCCAGGATGACCGCGGATGCCTGCACCCCGCCGTGCCCGTGGCCTGCCAATTGGCCGAGCGTATTGCCGCCGTGCTGCCCAATGCAACCGAATGGCTCGCGGCCATATTGCCGGCGCTGGGCCGCTCCATTACGGAAGCTTTTTCCTGCTTTGATCCGCGCAATACCGGCCTGCCGCGCTGGGATGGCGCGGCAAGCGCGCTGATGCCGGAGACCTTCACGCCCCGTGGCTTTGGCGTGGATTTGGCGGTGTTGCTGGCCAACGAAACCGCCGCATTTCTGCGCTTGGCCAAAGACCGCGCCGATCTTGGGGACGCGATCAATCTGGCTGAAGGGGAAATGCGCGAGCTGGATAGCTGGCTCAGGGATAATTTCTGGGATGAAGAAGCCGGCGCGTTCCTCGCGCTGGACGAAAACAACCGCGCGACACCCGATTGGAGCCCGCGCGGATTTTTCCCGCTGGTGTGGCGCTCGGCCACGGAGGAAATGAATGCGGGGCTGCGCGCCCGCGCCGCGGATGTGCTGCGGCAAACCTGGACCCCGCGCGCATGGCTGCTGCTGTTTGTGCTGCTGTTGCCGACGACACACGGCAGCATCGTGGCGCAGATGCGTCGGCAGGGATTGCCGGACGGCGCGACGGTGGCGGAACGCGCTGCGTGGACGGTGCTGTCGCACGGCGCGGATGCCGCGCGTGCGCGTTATCAGCAGGATATTTCGCGTCCCGCGCGTTGGCTGGATGCCCATGCGCGCCAGTTGTGGCGCGCGCTGGCCGTCGGTGGGCTGGCCGCGTTGATTTTGCTGCTGGGCTGGGGATATCACCAGCGCCACCGCGCCGCGGCCACCCCCGCCGAACTGGAGCAACAGGCCCGCCTCGCTTGCGCGGAAGACCAGCACGAAGCCGCGGCCGCGCTCTACGCGCGCGCCGCGCAGCAAGGTGACACCGCCTATTTCTTGTACCGGCAAGCCGGCGAATGGTTCCATGCGGAGCGTTTTGCGGAAGCCGAAGCTGTGTGCCGCGACATCCTGCGCCGGGAGCCGGATTCGCCCAACGTGCGCTTCAATCTGCCGTTGGCGGTGCTGAAGCAGGGTCGCCGCGAGGAGGCGTTGGCCATGTATCGCGCGCTCGCCGATGAACTGGCCATTTCCGCCTCGCCCGAGCTGGCCGCGCGCGCGCAACTGGCGGCCGAACTGTTGGCACGCCAGATCGAGCTGGATCAGCCCGCCGATCGTTGACAGGGGACCCGTGCGGTGGAATAGTGACCGGACTGCTTTGGGAGATACACCATGAAGAAAATATTGGCCGGCTGGATGGGTTGCGTTGCGCTGTTGGCGCTGGCGACGGGCTGCTTCCGCAATACGATTTCCGAGATTGAATTGGATATTCCCGCCATGCGCACACAGGCCTGCGCGGCGGCGGTGGAAGGCGCGCTGGCCAAGCTGGGCATCGGGTCGAATAACGTCGTCCGCACGGTGAAGCTGGATGTGGACGCGCGCAAGGGCTGGGTCACCTATGACAACGTGCGTTTGGGCCGGCGCAATATCGAGGTGGCCGTGCGCCACGCGGGATTCGCCGTGAACGACCTGCCCGCCGATGAAGCGGCGCGCGCCCAACTGGCCCCGGAGTGCCGCGGCGATGAATAAATCCATTGATTTCCGTTGGGTGAAAAACGCGGCGTCGGGGTCGCTGCACATTTTGCTGGTGCAAGACGGCCGCCTGCTGGCGCCGGATGGCTTCTCCGCCGTCGCGCAACAGGAGCTGAACCAGTGGCTCAAGAATGCCAAATTCGAGGGCGATGTGGCGGCTTGCGCGCGGCCGGCGGGGCTCTCGGCAACCTATTTGCTGCTGGGCTTGGGGAAGGCCAAGGATTTCCACGCGGCGCGCTGGCTGCGCGGGTGGACCACCGTCGGGCGTGAGTTGGCCAAAGATGCCACCGTCCAGCGCGCTGTGTTGGCGTGGCCGGCCAAGGCGGAGTTCCCGGTGGCCGCGCCGCAGTTGCTGGGCTTGGCGGTCGAGGGCCTGCTGGCGGGCAGCTATTTGTTCGAGACGTTCAAATCCAAGAAAAAGGCACGGCGCTTTGGCGTGGACTTGGTCGGCGCGGAAGTCGCCACCGCGGCGGCGCGCGCGGCGGTGCGTCGTGCTGAAATCACCGCGGCCACTTTGCGCGAAGTGCGCGAGCTGGCCAACCTGCCGGCCAATGAATTCGGGCCGCAGGAAGTTGCCGCGCACGCAAAGCGGCTGGCCAAGGCTGCCGGTGTTTCGTGCCGCGTGTGGGATCAGGCCGCACTGAAAAAAGAAAAATGCGGTGCGTTGCTAGCGGTGGCGCAAGGTAGCCGCCGGCCGGGTTGCCTCATTCGGCTGGCCTATGCCGGCACCAAGCGGCAAAAGCCGCTGGTGGTCGTCGGCAAGGCCGTGACCTTCGATACCGGCGGCATCAGCCTCAAGCCACCCAAAAACATGGAGTGGATGAAGTATGACAAGAGCGGCGGCATGGCGGCGCTGGCCACCGTGCTGCTTGCCGCGCGTTGGAAAATCGCGCGGCCCGTGGTGGCCTATATCCCCGCCGTGGAGAACATGCCCGGCGGCAATGCCGCGCGCCCCGGCGACATTGTCACCGCGCGCAACGGCAAAACCATCGAAGTGCTCAACACCGATGCCGAAGGTCGCCTCATATTGGCCGACGCGCTGGATTTTGCCGCCGCGGAAAAACCGGCGGCTATTGTGGACATCGCCACGCTGACCGGTGCGGTGATCATTGCTCTTGGCTACGAGGCCACCGCCGTCATGGGCAACGACGACCGCCTTATTCTGGACTTGATGCTCGCCGGCGAAACCACGGGCGAACGCCTCTGGCAACTGCCGCTATGGAATGAATATGACCAGATGCTGCAAGGCCAGTTTGCCGACATTAAAAACATCGGTGATGGCACCGCCGGCACCATCGCCGGTGGCGCGTTCTTGCGCCAGTTCGTTCCCGAAGGCATTCCGTGGGCGCATCTGGATATTGCCGGCACGGCCTGGCACGAAACCGCCACCGCGGCCCACGCCCCCGGCGCCACGCTGGTGCCGGCCCGCCTGCTGGCGGAGTGGGCCGCGAATTTCCGGCTGGATGCCTGACCCGCCGCCGGCATGCGCTTCCTGCTCGATCAGTTCATGGATTACCTGGCGCTCGAGCGCGGGCTAAGCGAAAATACACGGCTGGGCTACGGCCATGACTTGCGGGAGTTCCTCGCGTATCTCTCGCGCAGGGGTTACACCAGCCTGCAACAAGTGGCGCGGCGCGACCTGCTGGATTTTCTGTTGGCGAGCAAACAAAAGGGATTGGCCGCGCCGAGCCTCGCCCGCCGGTTGATTGCCATCAAGGTATTCTTTCGTCATCTGGCCGCCGAAGGCCTGTTGGCCACCAACGTCGCGGATGCCATGGATTCGCCGCGCTTGTGGAAAATCCTGCCGCCGACCTTGAGCGTGGCCGAGGTGGACCGGCTGTTGGCCATGCCTCCGGCCACCACGCCCCGCGGCCTGCGTGACCGGGCCATTTTGGAAACTTTTTATGCCACCGGCCTGCGTGTCAGCGAGCTGGCCGGGCTGACGCTCGATTCGCTACGCTTCGATGCCGAATATATCCGCTGCGTGGGCAAGGGAGACAAAGAGCGCGTGGTGCCCATCGGCGCGCGCGCCATCGCCGCAGTGCAGGCATGGCTGGACCAGGGCCGCCCCGCCTATGCCGTCAAAAGCCGCCCCGTCAACCGGGCCGTTTTTTTATCAGTGCGCGGCCAGCCGCTGAGCCGCGTGGCGCTCTGGCAAACCATCAAGGCCTACGCGCGCCAAGCCGGCATCAGCAAGGAAATTTCGCCGCACACCTTGCGGCATTCGTTCGCCTCCCACCTGCTGGCGAATGGCGCCTCGTTGCGCGTCATTCAGGAAATGCTCGGCCATGCCGACATCTCCACCACGCAGATTTACACCCACGTGGACCAAGGCCGATTGCAGGCCATCCACCAGAAATTCCACCCCCGCGCGTGAATCCGCCATGACGTCTGATTGCACCATCCATTGGCCCGATTTGGAAGCCCGCTTGGGCCACGTCTTTGCTCGGCGCGACTTGCTGGCTGCCGCGCTTACGCACAGCTCCTACGTGGCCGAAAACGCGGCCCCCGGCATTCCCGAAAGCCAGCGGCTGGAATTTTTGGGCGATGCCGTCTTGAGCCTCGTGGCGGCGGAGTGGCTGGTGGCCCATTGCGCAGGCTGGCGCGAAGGCACGCTCACCAAAGTACGCAGCCGGTTGACCAATGCCACCACGCTGGCGCGAGTGGCCCGCCGCTTGCAACTGGAAGAATGCCTGCGCTGGGGGCGCGGCCTTGCGCAGCAAACCGGGCGGGCCCGCCATAAACCACTGGCCGACTCCCTGGAGGCGTTGCTCGGTGCGCTGTGGTTGGATGGCGGCCTGCCCGTCGTGCGCGCGGTGTTCAGGACGTGGTTTGCCGACGAAATCCACGCCGCACTCGCCGCCGGCAGCGACGACAACCCCAAAGGCAATTTGCAAGAGCTACTGCAAAAAAACCACGATCCTGCACCGCACTACGAGGTTATCACTCAAGATGGCCCGCCCCACGCCCCGCATTTTGTCTGCGCGGTGTTTTGCGGCGACCGCCAGTTGGGCGAGGGGGCCGGCCCCAGCAAGCGCGAGGCCGAAGTCAACGCCGCCCGCGCCGCCCTCCGCCGGCTGCACGAACAAACGGGCGAGCATTTGCTCAATTGAGCGGGCCTTTTGCAATTCAGCAACCGGCCCCAGGGGGGGGGGATTGGACGCGCGTTTTTTCTTTATGCGGATGAAGCCCAGGGTAGAATGCCGGCTTGTCGTGTTCTCTGGGGTGATGTGTTTTGGGATTTAGCTTGGGAGACGAGCATGAGATGGATGGCGACTCTGCTGATGGTGTGCGCGCTGGCGACAGGTTGTGAGAGCGACAAAGACAATGGCGGCGGCGGCAAGCTGGTCGGGACGAAGTGGCGGCTGCAAGCGTGGTCGGCCAGTTCGTTGGACCCAACGCGGTTCAATATCACCGCCGAGTTTGGCGATGCCCAAATATCCGGGACAGCGGCAGTCAATTTGTACGGCGGGCCTTACACGGCCAGCGACGGCAATTTTTCCGTTGGCGACTTATACATCACCCAGATGGCCGGTTCCGAGGCCGCCATGCGCGCCGAGGCGATCTATATGGACTTGTTGGGGCAGGCCCGGCACTACGAGGTGACGGGGACCACCCTCACGCTCCGCAACGCGAGCCATCAAACCACGCTGGTTTTCCGATCCACCGGCCAAAAAATCCCGGAATTTTAGGGGACCGTCAAATGGCAGGCGCTGGAAAGCAGATTTTTTGCCATTGATGCTGACAACGGGCAGAAGTATGAACCCATTAGCCTGCCCGAGGCTTATCGAGTCAGCGGGTTGCGTGTTCATGTGCAGGCCAAAGAACGCGGCGATTTGGCGAGCATCAACATGCACGGCACGATGATTGAAATCATCAGCATCGCCAAATTGTGATGCGTCTACGCCGCCGGGTGACAGGGTAGGTTGATCATGCGCAAGATTGTGCCCCTGTGTGGGGTTGGGGCACCCGCTTCGTGGTTGCTGCTGCTGCTGGCGATTCCGGCCGGATGGAGGCCGGATGGCGGCTGGAGCGGCCTGCACGCTTTGTTTGTGTCGTTGGCAATCGTTGTGGTTGTGCATGGGATTTGTTTGCTTGGGCTGGTGGGTGTGTTGATCAGTCGTCTGGCCAAAAAAGAACCGATTGGGCGCGGGCTGGGGATGGCATTGCTTTATTTTGCGCTGTTGGTTGGCGGCAGTGTGCTGATGAACGGACCGCAAGAGCTTTGGAGCGATATTTCGGTGTTGATCAGGTCGCTTTTCACGCGGCTATGACGCGCCCGCCGGCGACTGGCATCGCCCACTAGCAGGGGGGGCGTTTGAAAAAAAGAATCTCGCCAAGGCGCCAAGAACGCAACGAAGAGCGAGGCAACTTCCTTCAAAAAACGTCGTTGGGCGGTCCGCCGTACGGGCCTACACTACGGCGACAAAAAGGGGGTGGCAGGGAAAAATGTCAAAACATGATTTTGGCGGGATAGATCATTAAAATCGCGTTAGAACTGACTTGCTTGGTTAATCTGCGAGGGTAAAACGATTTATTTTTATAAAAATCTATCTTATTGCCCGCCTAGGGAATACGTTAAAACCACGGGAACTTGTTCGTTTTTTCCGCAAAAAAGGTCTTGCAAACCCAACGTGGTGCAATAAAGTTCGCGCAGATTTGCACCCCGCTGTGGGGAGCAGGTGTCAACCCAATCAACGCTTCGGACCGCCCCGAGGCAGGAGTTCTGCAAAATGAAGGATACTAAAAAGACGACAGTGAAAAAGGCCGCCCCAAAGGCGCCGAAGGCCCCCAAGGTTGCCAAGCCGGCTGCCAAGCCGGTGACTAAACCCGCCGCGAAGGCTGCCAGCAAGCCGGCGCCGACTCCGGAAGAGCGCTACCGCATGATCCAAGAAGCGGCGTACTACATCGCCGAGCGTCATGGCTTCAATGGCGACAGCGCCTATTTCTGGTCGCTTGCCGAAGCGGAAATCAACGCGAAGTTGAACTAAACTTATTGACCGTGATGGGTCAAGACGGCCGCAGGTTCGCCTGCGGCTTTTTTGTTGGATGTCCGAATTCGGATTGTGGGATGGAAATAGTATCAGGCCTTCCAATCTTTTTCGGTGGGAAGGTTTCGTTCCTCAACCATTCCCGCCCGACAAAAGCATCCGGCGACGACCTCCCAGCTACATTATTTTTTCAAATGCTCTATTGCGCGTCGCTGGAGGATAAATCGGCGTTGTTGCCTTGGCCGCCGGGCTCGCCATCGGCGCCGTAGGAGATGACCTCGAACGGTTCATTTTGCCGGCCGGGGATCAGGTACACGTACGGATTCTTCCAGGGATCGTGGGGGATGGTGCGGCCTTGCAGGTAGCCGCCATCGGGATAGTTATCTGGAATGGGGGGCTGGGTGGGCTTCCGCACCAGCGCATCGAGGCCCTGGGCCTGCGTGGGATAACGGCCATTGGCCATGTTGTAGGTGTCGAGCGCCGAAGCGAACACCTTGATTTGCGCGCGGGCGGCGGCTTGTTTGCCCATGCCGAGTTGCGGGGCCACATTCAGCAGCACCACGCCGGCCAGCAGCGAAATAATGGCAATCACCACGAGGATTTCCACCAGCGTGAACCCGCTGCGCGCGGTCAAGAATTGGCGCAGGGAGAGAGCAGGGAACGGGGTTGTTGCAGTCATGATGGGTTCTCCTTGCGCGCCATTGGGGGACACCGCCAGCCGGTGGGCAGTTCCGCGGCTGCGTTCAAAATAATGTGGGCTGGTCATCATTGGGCGGCTCACTTTCCGGCAGGCGAGCATCCAGTTTTTTAATGAGCGCGTCAAGTTTGGCTACGTAGTAGGCCACGTTTTCATCGCGCTGCTGCGGATTGAACGCAGAAACCAACTTGGCGTGGGCGTGAACGGGCACGCTCTTTTTTTCGCCGGTGACGTAATAGGACACGGCATCACCTGCTTGATAGCCGCGGCCGGATGCCAACGCCACTTCGTAGGCTGCCTGCCGCGACTTGCCGCCGGCCTCGCGCTTGCGCTGGTAGGTGGCGGGAGAGTCGGAAAGCCATTCCGTTTTGGCCAGCGCAGTGATGGGCAGCCGTCGCTGGGCGATGTCCTCCCGCCGCCGGGCGGTCATGGCGGGAATGTCTTCCGCGCGGCCGTTGAGCGTCAGCGTCAACCAGTCACGCAAGTGGTCGCGTAAAAACGGCTCCAGCCCGCGCGATTTGAGCGCGGCGCCCTTGATGATCACCGCGCCGTCAGCCTCCAACAGCGCGTAGTTTTTCATTTTATAGGAAAACATTGCCGGATATTGGCCGTCGAATTCCACCTCGATGCCCGGTGGCAGATGGGCGCGGAAGCGTTCATGAAAATCGGCCAGCGTGCTGGCGGTGAGGCCTTCCGGTGGGGTGAAGTAGATGCCGTCGGTATCAATCTCGATCGGTTGCGCGCCGAGGTCGCGCAAGGTGGCGACCATGCCACGCAGAATCTCGCGTCCGATTTCCGTGACCGAAGCGGCCAGATCATAATCGTTAAAGCGGGCGAGCGGGAAGCCGAGATAGCCGTAAAACGAGTTGATCAGCAACTTGAACGTGGTTTGCAGCGCTTCCCAGCGGCCGGCCACCGCGGGCGGTTGGCCCGGCTCGCGCGCGCGCTGCTTGGCTTCGAGGCGGAAGTCGCGCAGGTGTGCCAGCAGTTGCAAAAACACACCGCCGGCATCGTGCCGCGGGTTGCGTCCCTCGCGCAGGAGGATGGAAGGATACAGCGAGCGCACGTCGCAGTGGTGTACGTTTCGGGCGAGACCTTCGTAGAACAGGTCGGTATAGCCGCCGGCAAAAGCCTGTGGCGGATCGGGCGCAGGGATGGACTGCCGGGTGCGCAGGTATTCGCGCAGGAGCAACGCCTCGACTTTGCTGGCGGTGCCGCGCAGGCACACGGCCTCCAGCGGCAGCGGCAACAACATGCTTTGCGCGAAAAAGGCGTTCAGCAGAATGGGTGCAATGGCCGCGGTTTCGCGAATGTCGTCGCGGGCATAGCGCAGGAAGGCAGCGTGGTCGGTGCGGAAGGTGGCGGCAATCTGCCGGCCTTCCAAATACGTGCGGCCGGGCGCCGCCACGCCGAAGTGCCGTGCTACTGCCTTGAGCGAATGATGCTCCAGCGCGCGGTACGAAACATCATAGCCCAACGCCAGCAAATAGGTGTCCGCCAAGTGCCGGCCATGCACATGATAGTGCGTGAAGGCCACCGTGCGCTCCGCGGCGGTATAGCGCGAGGCGCGCGCGGTGAGGAGGGAGCCATTGCGCCCGAGGTCCAGCGCCACACGGTTGCGCTTGGCGCGGGTGACCAAATAGGGCAGATCAAATCGGAACAAGTTGTGCCCCGCGATCAAGTCGGGATCGCGCTGGCGCACCACGCGGCAAAATTCTTGCAGCAGGCGGCGCTCATCGAGTTCGCGGCCATCCAGCACCAGCTCCCAACCTTGGCCATCGGCCAGCGCGATGGCCAAAATACGATCTTCCGGGCGTTCGGCATTGGAAAAATCGCGCGCGGGGTCGCAATCGGTCTCGATGTCTACATATAGCGCGGACAAATCCGGCAGCACCATCTCGCCGAACGAAGTCCGCCCGGTCGCCAGCAAAAATTGTTGCACGGGATCACGGAGGACAAAGTAGGGCGCGCCGGGGTCCGATGGTGTGCGCCCCGTGGCCTTGCGCAGATGGGCCAGCGCTTTTTCCAGCGCGTTCCACGTGGGAAACTGCGCCAGATAGCGCAAGGGATTATCGCCCGCCAACCGCACGGTGTCGGGAGGCGGGTCAAAGCCTTGCAGCCATTCAGCCTTGGTCAGCCACAAAAAGGGAGTGAACGGTTCTTGGCGGGTCAGCAGGCGGCCATCGCGCCGCACAAACAGCGTCATGGCATCGGTGGTTTCACCGGGGAGATGCTCCACGGCCACGAGGCCGGGCTCCGGGGTGAACCCATAGACCAATTCTGCGCGGGAGATGGGTTTCATGTCAGCCACCAGCATAAACCCGCTGCTGCACCCTGTCGAGGCTTCAAGGCGAGCCAAATCATTGCGTAAGATTTTTGCGATTTGACATTCGAGCGGCAAGTAATGTGCAGAAGCGCTCTTACCAACGTTTTTGCCATATATTTAATGCCAACTGCCTCTGGCTCAAGGAGGTCGATTCCCCTTTGTCACAAATCGTCGACACTTCTCGCTACATTTGCAGCGAGGTCAATTGACAAAGTAACGGCGCAGTTTGGGGGTTATGGGCGGCAAGAGTTGTATGTTCCTGATTTTGAGTTGG
>MWEZ01000050.1 GCA_002071335.1 Verrucomicrobia bacterium ADurb.Bin018 | reverse complement strand
TGGAACGGTCGCAGACCTTCCAGCCGTTCCCGGCGGGAAGGTATCGTTCCTCAACCATTCCCGCCCTACAAAAGCTTCCGGTTGGATTGTGGGGCTGGAACGGTCGCAGACCTTCCAGCTATTCCCGGCGGGAAGGTTTCATTCTTCAACCATTCCCGCCCTACAAAAAAGCCCGATTCAGCAATATCGTTGGGTATCCCAATGCGGAACTCATGCTCCCCTTCCGCACAATTCCCGCGCCCAGCAGCGCGCAATAAAAAGCGCGCCGCGCCGCTCAGGGCGCGCGCAAAATCCGGCCCGGCTCGTAGGTTTGCATCAGGCGCAAAAAGACCGGTTCATATTCATCGAACAGCTCCGGCGGCGTGCTGAACTGCACATGGTGCGCGAGGTCGCCGGTGAGAAAATCCAGCAGCAGCAACTTGCTGCGGAAGAGCTGCACGGTGCGTTTCACGGCGCGGTGCGGGCCCACGTAGGCAAAGTCCAGATGCGTTTCGGCGGCCAGCGCGCGTTCGCGCTGGCGCAGGTTGTCCACCAGCGCGTTGAAGGTAATGCCGTTGGTGACGCTGACCAGGATGCTCATGTCCATCCCGTGCGGGCCTTGAAAAACCACGTTGAAAAAACTGCCGGGCGGCTGCTTCACTTTGACCCAGTGGCGCGGCGGCACAAGGCTGAACAGGCCGGAGGGGTCCACGTAGCGGGCATCGTGCATTCCGGCTTCGATATCGGCCACGTCGCCCTTGCGGGGGGTGGGCTGCTGGGCGGTGCGGGTTTGCAGGCGGCGCGACATATTGCGCGCATCCATCACCAGCGCAACCAGCGCGGCGGCGGCAAACAGCATGAACACCAGGCGCAGACGCTGGCGGGCGGCATCCTTGCGCAGGTTGGCCTCGCGCTGGCGCCGTTCCGCGCGGGCGGCATCGGTGGCAAAGGAATCCCGGCGGGACGGGGTGGGAGGATCAGTGGCCACGTGCGTACCTCGTCACATAGTCGGGCAGCCAGTTCCAATAGGCGTAATATTCCGCGGGCAGTTCCGAGACGAGGCGCTCGGAGGTGGTGATGTCCTGCCGCTGGGGATCATCGCGGCTGGGGAGGATGCGTTCATCGCGCACGAACAACTGGGGGCTGCCGGACTCGGCATCCACCACTTCCTCGAACTCGATGGTCCGCTCAACTTCGCCGAAATATTCAAACTTTTCGTCGAGCCCGTCCTCCGCCACCTGGCGGAAGCGGCTGAAGCGCGCTGGGCCGAGGGTTCTTTGCAATGTCCCGTAAAGCTCCTCGCGCACCAGTTGGCCCTCTTCCGGATAGGGCGGCATATTCAGCACGGCCTGGCCGGCGGCGGGTTGCTGCACGGTGAGTTTTTCGGTTTCCAATTCGTAGAGCAGCGTGCGGGTGCCGAGGAATGCCTCATCCAAGGTGTTCACTTCGGCATCGTTCAGCCGCAGGATTTGCGCGAGATCGGCGCTGACCTGCAAATTGGTATCCACCGGCACGATACGCAGGTTGGCCATTTGCTCCTCGGGCAGCGGAAAGGTGCCGCGCACATTTTCAAGCAGCCAGTTGAGCATGTCATCGAGCCGATGCCGCAGGCGTGCGTTTTCCATTTCGAGGCGGAAAGCTTTTTTGGCGAGCGCTTCGGCATCGGCATCGGCTGCGGGCAGCTCGGCAACCGGCCTTGCCGGCGGGGGAAGGGCAGCGGGCGCGGGTGCGTGAGCCGGCGCCGGGGGGACGGGCGCGGCCACCGGCGCGGCAGCGGCAGAGCGGGCAGGTTTGGTCGGTGGCGCGGCGACATCCGCCGGCAACGCGGCCAGCCACCACGAGATGAACACAGCCGCCGCCATGGCCACGGCCACGCCCAACAGCGCGCCGACGCACTTGCGGAGAAAATCGTGTTCCTGCATTACCGCCCCGCGAATGGGCCGGCTCCGGCTACTGCTCCGTGGCGGCTTGCATGGCATCCGCCACCGACGGATACAACTTCACCAGCTTGCTCATGCCCAGCAATTCAATGGTCTTGGTAATGCGCTTGTTCAGCGCGGCAATACCCATGAAGGACAAGTTTTGCAGCGATATGCGCTGATAGCGGCCCAGCAGGGCCAGCCCTTTGCTGTTGACATAGGTCAGGTTTTCGCAGTTCAGCACAATGCGCATTTTGGATTGGTTGACCAGCGGATCGAGCAAATCCTTGAAACGGTCGTGCGTCATGGAATCCAACGGACCGGAGACGTGGATGACCTGCACCCCGTCGCGATTCTCAATCTGCGTTGTCAAGACAGCTTCCGCCATGCCCACGTCTCCCTAACATCCGGCGCGGGTTTCAGCCCCGCGCTTTCAATGTGATAAACCTACCCGCTCCCCCGTTGGTTTGTCACGCCCAAAAACAGGGGCCGGTAAAAATACACCGGTCGCGACGCGGCGGGGGGGGTCAGTAGGCAGTGGCGGCAGTGAGTGCTTCCTCGACCGTGGGATACCAGCGGAAGGTCTTGGCCAGGCCGAGCAACTCAAGGTTTTTGACAATGTTGGGCCGCAGCGCAGCCACGCCCAAAAAGGAAAACGCGATTTTGCTGATCCGCTGATAGTGCATCAACTGGGTCAGGCCCCGGCTGTTGATATAGGACAGGTTCTGGCAGTCGAGCACCACGCGCACTTTGGGACGGTTCATGATGGGGCCCAGATACTCCCGGAATTGGTCGTGGGTCATGGAATCCAGCGGGCCGTTCACGTGCACAATCAGTACGCCGTCGCGCTCTTCCTGCTCAAACTTCAACATTGCTTCTGCCATGGCGACCTCCACTCTCAAACGTACCACACCTTGCCCCGGCTGGGAAAAACCGGTGGCGGCGTTAACAGAATCCTAACAATTTGCCGGTGCAGCGCAAAATCATTTTTCGCGGACCTCAATGGTTTGGCGGTACACAACAAAGCCGCCGCCGGCGGGCCAGTCGCCTTGCGGGCGAATGCCGATGGCGCGCGACTGCATATCCAGCCATGGATCCGGCTCCACCCAAACATAGGGCTCCTCCGGTGGGCCTTTGACACCGGTGCCACCGCAGGGCCGCCACGCCGAATCATCATAGGCGGGGCTGGCCCAATCGCCGGTGGGATTAAACGCAAACTTCCACGAGGGGTCCGTGCCGAAAAATTGATCGCGATAACGCAGGGCCAACTGCACCCAATCCGGATAGGACTGTCGCGGGGTCTGAATGGCCAGTTGATGGCGGCCGGGCGTCAGCGACAGCAACGCCGCAACTGGTTTTTCCGGGTTGCCGGCTTGCAGGACTTCCTGCCCATTCAGATACAAACGCGCGGGCATGTTGGCATAAAACACGGCCAGCGCGCCCTGCCCCGCCCGCTGCTGTTGCAGCAGGCCCACCGCGTCGCGCACGGCGGGGTCGGCATCGTTGGCGAACGCGGGCAGCGGGTCCGCGCCACCAAGTTTTTCCGTCAACAACGCCAGGCGCAGCTCCAGCATCCGGCGCGCGGTGGGAGTCAGGCGGTCGCCATGACGGCGCAGCCGTTGCGCCAGTTCATCGCGCTCCCCCGCCCAATCGCCGAAGCGCTCATAATTCCACAGTACCGACATCAGCGCGATGCCATCCAGGCGCGGATCCGGCGGCATACGCCGGTCTTCCGCCCGCAGGCGCATGGTGTCGGCCGTCTGCGGGCGGACCAGATAATACCAACTGACGCTTTCGAAGTAGGCCCGGCTTTTGTGATCGGGCCCGCGTTCGAACACCATGTCCAATGATGACAAAAACTGCGACGGGTCCATGCTGTGCACTCGGTATTGCACCGTGCGGAACGGCTCCTTCACGAACAGGCCGTGCGTGGGCCCGGCCATGGGATTCTGGTAATACCAGCCGCCGTTGAAATAATCCTCCAGTCCGGTGCCCAGCCAGCCCGGCGTGGTTTCGCGATCCTTGCGGATGGATTCATCGCCCTCCAGCGCCCAATAACTGCCATCCAGCGTACACACCGCCAGCAGGCAGCCGACAAACTTGCCCCGGCCGGTCGCGTGCAAAATGGGATGCGGCCGCCCGACATCCTGCGGCGTAGTGCGCCGCCAGCCGGCATGGAAATAGCCCAAGTGCGCGAGTTCCGCCGCGGGGATGGGCGCGACCCACGCGCGCACGTTGACTGGGACGCCGGCGATCCGCCCGGCCTCCAGCGTGATCTCTGCCGACTGCGCAAATGGCATGGGCAGCGCGCAAAAAAGCGAGTCCCCCCGCATGCCGAAATAGAGCGATTGCGCGCGCAGCCGCCGCCACGGCGCGCCGCAAAAATCGCCCAACGGGACCTTGACGCTCTCGTTGGTGAGGCCGTCGTAGCGGATGCTCACCTGCCAATCGCGCAGCACGGAATCGCGCGCGTCTTCGGCCAGTTTTGCCCAGTCCGGCGTGAACTCCAATCTCGTGATGACTGCCGGCCCCGCGACGCGCAAACTGCCGGGCCGTCCGGGTGTCAGCGTGGCTTCCTGCGGTTCGCCCTGTGCGGGCAACTCGCCGGAAGCCCACAGACGTTGCGCGGTCGCCAGTGCGGCCAGATCCCGCTCCGGCAGCGGCCACGCGAAGGTTTCCACCGCAGTGCCGCGCGGCAGGCGCGATTCCGAAACCTGGTAATACACCTTGGCGCCCGGCGGGCCGGCTTCGCACTCGATGCGCAGCGACTTGGCGTAGGGCAGCGGCACGAACGAATACCAGCAGTAGCCTTTGTATTCCGCCAACGGGGCAAGAAACGGAGCAAACTCGCCGCCGAATAATTCTTTGATGTCGCCCGCCAGCCGCGGCGTGGTTTCGCCGTCAAAATAAAAGCGGATGTGGTGCGGGAAGCCATCCTTGGCGCCAGTGAACCAGAAGCGCGAGACATAGCCGGGGCCCTTGAGATCGGCAATAACCTTCCAGCCCGGTTCGGCAGCATCGCGCAAAAATGTGCCGTAGTCATCGTTGCCGCCGGTGCGGTCGTAGGACGTGTGCAGAATCGTGTCGGGCTGATCAAGGCGCGGCAGCCACAGGGGGTCCGTGAGGGGTTCCGTCAGGCTGGCCACGGTCACCGGCGGCCCCTCCGGGCGGGGGCCGCCGCAGCCGGCCGCCAGCAACGCCAAACCCAACATCCACCACCACTGTCCAGCTTGTTTCATGCGCACCTCGGGCAGCGACTATGCCCCAACGCAGCCCACCAGCGCAACCGCCAATGCGCAGCGCACGGGCATAAAAAAAGCGCGGGGGCAAAACCTCCGCGCGGAGAACGGCCAATAACCGGACTCAAGCCTTCTTGGCGGGCAACGTGGCCTTGCTCTTGGCGAGGGTCACCAGCGAGGCAAAACCGTCGGCATCGTGAATGGCGATTTCCGAGAGCATCTTGCGGTTCAGCAACACGCCGGCCTTGGCCAGGCCTTCGATGAAGCGGGAATAGGAAATCCCGTGCGGGCGGCAGGCGGCGCTGAGGCGCGTGGTCCACAGCCGGCGGAAATCGCGTTTCTTTTCCTTGCGGTGCGTATAGTTGAGCTGCATCGCGCGGTCCACGGCTTCCGTGGCGAGGCGAAATTGCTTGCTGCGCGCGCCGTAAAAACCTTTGGCGAGGGCCAAGCGCCCCTTGCGGCGTTTGCGACTGGCCGGGGAATTGGTGACTCTGGGCATGGATTCTTCTCCTTACACTTTACGTTGCGCTCACGCGCCCAATTCAATGCCGAGGGACTTGGCAATCTTGCCGCCGGCCTGCACGTTCTGGCGGAGGCGCCGCTTTTGCTTGCGGGTCTTGCTGGCGGCCAAGTGGCGCCGCCCGGGCTTCTTGTGCAAAATCTTGCCCTTGGCCGTGCGCTTGAAACGCTTGGCAACCGATTTGCGCGTTTTCTTCTTCATGTTTGCAACTTCGTTTCCGTAGGTTCCGGGTCGCCGCGCACGGACAACTTGCCCGCGGCCGAGACCCTCTGGTTCAAAACAGACGGCGACTTGTACGGGATTTGTCCCGCGCCGTCCAGTCAAATCCTTTGTTTATCTTCCGCCGCCGGCCGGCGCGACGCGCCCCGGCGCCTAGCGCGAGGCCGCCGCCCCCTGCTGGCGCGCCTTGGGATTGGGAATCAGCACCATCAGGATATTGCGGCCCATCAGCTTGGGCGCCTGCTCCACCACGCCCACCTCGCGCAGGTCGGCCAGCACGCGGTTCATCAGCACAAAGCCCAGTTCCTTGTGGGCATTTTCGCGGCCACGGAAGAACAACGCCACCTTGACGCGATGGCCGTCCTCCAGAAACTCCCGCATCCGGCGCAGCTTGACTTGATAATCGTTGTCGCCCACGGAGGGGTGAAGCTGGACTTCCTTCACCTTGACGGCGGCAGCGTTCCGGCGGTTTTGTTTTTCTTTTTTGCTCTTCTCGTACTGAAACTTGCCGTAATCCATGATCCGGCACACCGGCGGGCGGGCGGTGGGCGAGATCTCGACCAAGTCGAGACCGGCGGCCTGCGCGCGGGCCTGGGCGTCCGCGGTGGCGACCACGCCGAGTTGTTCGCCGCCGGGCCCGATGAGGAATACTTCGGGAACGCGAATGCGATGATTAATGCGAGTGGGGAATCCGCCGCGCGGGTCCCGGGGGTTGGTCGGGGGAGGTATGGCCATTCTATCCTTGAGGTTGGGAGCCGTGCGCCGCTCCGTTCGCGTTGGTGGTGGGCAGCGCCACTTGCCGCTCCGCGTCCACCTTGGCGATGAACGCATCCAGCGGCATCACGCCCAGATCCCCAGCCACCCGGCTGCGGACCGACACTGTGCCTTGTTCCACTTCCCGCTTGCCCAGCACGAGCATGTACGGGATTTTTTGCAATTGTGCGTCGCGGATTTTGGCGCCGAGCTTTTCGCTGCGCTCATCCACCACGGCGCGAATGTCACGCGCCTTGAGCTGCGCGGCCACCGCGCGGGCGGCATCGGCCTGCGCGTCGGTCACGGGGATCAAGCCCACCTGCACCGGCGCCAGCCAAAGCGGAAACGCGCCGGCATAATGTTCAATGAGAATGCCGAAGAACCGTTCGAGGCTGCCCAGAAGCGCGCGGTGCACCATGAAGGGGCGGTGTTCCTGGCCATCGGGGCCGATGTAGGCCATGTCGAAGCGCTCGGGCAGATTGAAGTCGAACTGCACGGTGCTCATCTGCCAGGAACGGCCGATGGCGTCGCGGGTCTTGAGATCAATCTTGGGGCCGTAGAACGCGCCGCCGCCTTCGTCGAGCTCGTAGGCAATGCCCTCGGCCTGCAACGCGGCCTCCAGCGAACGCTGCGCAAGCTCCCAGCGGGCAGGATCGCCCACGGCTTTTTCGGGGCGCGTGGCGAGATAGGCAGTGATGTTCTCGAAACCGAACGCGCGCCACATGGCGATGGCGAAGCGCACGCATTCGCGCACTTCGCTCTCCACCTGTTCTTCCGTGCAATAGATGTGGGCATCGTCCTGGGTGAAGCCGCGCACGCGCATCAGGCCATGCAACACGCCGGCGCGCTCGTAGCGATAGACCGTGCCCAGCTCCGCCCAGCGCAGCGGCAGCTCGCGATAAGAGCGCTTGTGCGCTTGGTAAATCTGGATGTGGAACGGGCAGTTCATCGGCTTGATGTAATAGCGCTGCTCGTCAATTTCCATCGGCGCGTACATGTTCTCGCTGTAGAACCCGAGATGGCCCGAGGTTTCCCACAGGCCCGCGCGACCGACGTGCGGGGTGTAGAGCATTTCGTAGCCGGCGCGGTAATGCTCCCGCCGCCAGAACTCTTCAATGATGGTGCGAATGCGCGCGCCCTTGGGATGCCAATGAATCAGGCCTGGGCCCACCGCTTCCTGAATGCTGAACAAATCGAGATCGCGCCCGAGGGTGCGGTGGTCACGCAGCTTGGCCTCGGCAAGCATCTTCAAATGCGCGTCCAAATCAGCCTGGGTCAAGAACGCGGTGCCGTAGAGGCGCTGCATCATCTGGTTTTTCTCGTCGCCACGGAAATAGGCGCCGGCCACGGACAGCAGCTTGAACGCCTTGATGTCGCCCGTGCGGGCCACGTGCGGCCCGCGGCACAAATCGGTGAAATCGCCGCTGTGATAGAGGCTGATGGTTTCGCCATCGGGAATATCGGCGAGGCGCTCGAGTTTATACTTCTGGCCGCGCTCAGTCATCATCTGCCACACCTCGGCGCGCGATTTTTCTTCGCGCACGAAGGGCTGGTTTTCGGCGACAATCTTCGCCATTTCCGCTTCAATGGCGGGAAAATCCTCCGCCGTCAGGCGGTGGGCCAGATCGAAATCGTAATAGAAGCCGTCTTCGGTGTCGGGGCCGATGTCAAACAGCGCATCCGGCCAGAGGCGGCGGACGGCCGCCGCCATCACGTGCGCCGTACTGTGGCGCATGGTTTCCAACGCAACTTGCTCAACCTTCATGAATACTGGATAATGTCCTTCCTGAAACGCGGCAACCTACCCCGCCCCCCCGGCAAAGTCAATGCACCCCTTGGCTTCATGAGTGGGCTGGCGGCGGGTTTTCCGCCGGCGAGGCAAACGGCGCCACGACCTGTACGGCGGGAAACAACGCACGCACCTGCGACTCCGCGGCGCGGGTGAAAATCAGCTTCACGTTGGGCCCGGCATCCATCGTGAACCACAGGGGCAGGCCATCGCGGCGGGCGGCCCAAATGGCGTGCAGCGCGGTCATGGTTTCGGGCAGCGCATAGACCAGCGGCGGGCGAGTGGCTGCCATCAGCGCGTGCATGGCAAGGGCGTTGCCTTCGGCCACGGTGCCCAGCGCGGCGATGTCCCGCGCAGCGATGGCGGTTTTCAACTCCGCCAAATCCCGCGCGACGCGCGCGGGCCATTCGCGATAAAATTCGCAAGTCGCCACGCTGCGGCGCATACCCTCGCGCGAGCCCACGGGCTTTTCGGCAGCGCATAGGACCAGCGCGCCCACACGCAGCTCCGGCCACGTGGCCTCCAGCGGCGCGGCAAAGGAATCCATGCCATCGGGCGCGGCACCGGCGTGCCATTCCACAAAGCCATCGGCCAGACTGCGCGCCGCGCTGCCACTGCCCAGCCGCGCCAAAATGGATTGCTCGCGCGGCGGCAAATCCCACCCGAAGAGCGCATTCAGCGCCTTCACCAGCGCCGCGAAACCGGAGGCCGACGACGCAAACCCCGCCGCCGTGGGCACGGTGTTGCGCGCGCGCAAATCAAATGTGAAATCCGGCGCAGGGCGGAACCAATCGAGGAATGCGCTGGCGCGCCGCGCAAAGGAACTCTCCGCCGGTATCGGTTCCCCGTTCAGCCAAATGGCATCCGCCGCGCCGGCGCCGCGCGCGAGTTCCACATGCGAACCCAGCGGCCCCAGCGAAATGGACAAGCTGTTCGTGACCGGCAAATTCAGCGCTTCATCGCGCTTGCCCCAATATTTCACCAGCGCGATGTTGGCCGGCGCATACGCATTGGCCACGGCGCGCGGCGTGCTGCCGCGCCCGGCCAAAATGCGGGCCACCACGTCGCGCGGCGTCATGGCAAAGCCTCCGCCAGCACGCCGGCAGGCGTCACTTGCACAGCTAGCGCGGGCACGCCCCACTCCGTGCGCATGGCCTTGCCCAGCCCCACCACGCAATCGCCCAGTCCGGAGCCGGAAATCTTGCTGCCGTGGATTTTGGGATCGGCGCGCAGCTCATAGACCAGCGCCGCCAACTTCGCGTTGTTCACCCCGAGCGCATCCATCAGCCCCTGATTAATGTTCATCAGCGCGCCCATGGCCGGCCAGTCGCCGCGGGCGGCGGCTTCGAACGCGCGGTTGACGGCATCGCCAATCAGGTCGTCGAGCCGCGCGTGCAGCTCCGGCTGCGCCTTGCGCTGCGCCTCCACCACGGCAATCACTTCGGGTGTGGGCATTTTGCTGCCGGAATACAGCACGGTCAGTTGCGGCGCAGTGGGCAGTTGGACCACCTCGGTGGATTCCGCGTGAAACCGCAGGCAGCCGCCATAGGCGCTCGCGGCGACATCCGCGCCGGAACCCACGCCGCCCTGCGCGCGGCGCACCACCTGAATGGCCGGCACCACCAATTCCTCCGGCGCAATGGACAAGCCTTGCGCGTGGCGCAGCGCGGCCAGCACGGCCAGCGTCACCGCCGCGCTGGTGCCCAGCCCCATCACGTGCGACATTTCGGACCTGATATCCAGTTCAAACCCCTGCGCCAGCCCTTCGCGCAACGCGCGGATGGCGCCCAAGGCGAAACGAAAACTATCGTGCGGCGCCAGCTCGCCCAGCGTGGTTTCGTGCTCACCCAGCGCGGAGTGCAAGACGATGGTTTCATCGGTGCGTGGCGTCAGTTTGACCGTCAGCCGCTTGCTGACGGCGCAAACCAGCGCGGGCTGGCCACGGAGCACGGCATGTTCGCCCATGAGCATGAGGCTGCCGGGCGCGGAGGCTTTGACGGCGCGCAGGGTCATGCAGGAAACATCAAACCACCCGCACGCCCAGGGGATCGGGGCGCACAGTCAGCATTTCGTAGCCGAACTTGGCGCAGAGGTCGGCCGGCGCTTCGCGCGCCGCCACCAGCACCATGCCGGCCTGCTCCCCCGTCACCGCACCCGCCCCGCAAATCTTGGCCGCGCCGCCGGACTCTTCCACGGCGGCCACAAATTCGGCCACGCGATCCGGCACCACGCCGATGGTGTTGAGCAGCCGGTGATTATCGCGCATGGCGCATTGGAAATCCTTGAGGTTATCCTGTTCCAGCGCGCGCTGCATTTGGTTGGCCACGGTTTCAAAATCGTCCCACACCCGGACCTGGGCGCCGAGGCGGCGGGCGACATCGCTGACGGCCTCGCCCGTGGTGCTGGCCGGCGTGCCGGTTTGCACGATATAGAGCGGCATCCGCGGCAGCGGCAGCTCCTGCGCCGCGCCTTGCTGGAAGCGCACGCAGCCGCCGTGCAGCGAGACATAGGTATCCAGCCCGCTGGCCTTGCCGTGCTGCATGTTTTCTACTTCAAGGCTGTAGCGTGCGTACCATTCCGGACGGAAATCCACCCGGTAATAGTGGCCCAGACCGCGCAGCACACTCAAAATGGCCGCCGCCGAAGAACCCATGCCGCAGCCAATCGGGATGTTTGAGTTCAGCCGCACATTGACGCCCCCCCCCATCTTCAGGTGCAGGCCGTCGAGCACCGTCACAAACGCGTATTGGAACAAATCCACCGGTTTGAGCAGAACTTCGCGGATGGACAGTTTGCCGGCGAGAAATTCCTCATAATTGCGCCGCACCCGCGCGTGAAAATCACGCAGCGCACGCAGGGTGAAGGATTCTTTCGGAGCCGTCACGTTCGGCAAATCGAATGAAACGGTCTCCGCCGCCCCGTCCATCGTCACGAAGACTTGGGCGTTGCGGTTCACCGCCATGGCCAGCGCCGGGCGGCCATAGACCACCGCGTGTTCGCCGGTCAAAATCAACTTGCCTGGAGCAACTGCTTTCACTTCAAACCTCAAGCCTATCCCTTCGCGCAGGTAATGTAAAGCGTTACGGCCGCGTTTTTCGCGAGTGTTTTCGCGCTTTTGGCTGACCATCCCCGCGCGTCACACCCGCGCTTTCGCCCCTCCTTGGCTCATGAGCCCTTTCCCCAAACCCGGACGGGGTGGAAGCCGCCTCTCCAGAAACAGACACAGCCCACGACGACGCCAATCTATCCGGCAAAGACGGTATTACGATCTCGAATCATTGGGCAATTGATTTTCCGTCGGCACTTCATGCAACAGCCTCTCGATGACTGGATAGGACGAGGGATCGTTGGGGTTGGCCGGCAGCGCTCGGATGATTTCAATCAATGCCTTGCCGCCTTCGCCGGTATAAGTGGCGATGAAGCTGCGAAACGTTTCCGACGCGGTTTCGTCGGCATGGTCACTGATGATTTTCCAAGCGAACAACGGCACGCCATGGTCGGCGCAAACCAGCGCCAGCCCAAAGCTGTTCATGTCCACGGCGTCCGCCTGAGTCATCGCCTGCAACCGGTCGCGCTCGCGGGTCGTGGAGATGAACTGTTCGCCAGAGGCCACCGCAATAGTGGATGTTGTCTGCAAGGGAGAGGGAAAAACTGCCACCGGCAAGCGCGTCCAATCTGTACGCCATGTCTTGGCCTGACTGTCGGTCTGCCAAGCCGTAACGCTTCCCACCCGGTGCCACTGGTGAGTCGCCATCTCATCGCTCAACGCACCCGCTGGTCCGATGGAAAATGCCCAGTCGCACCGAAAGCGTGACAGTAGCGCTTGGACGGAGACCGCCGTTTCCACCGCCCCGGAGCCCATCTTCACCGCATAAATGGTGTGGGCATCCAACTGGAGCCGTTGGACGGAACGCGACCCCACACGAGTCGCCTGCCCCATTTCCCGGGCTTGGGTTTTCAACGCCTGCAAATCGGCGTCGAGGGCATAAAAAAAACCGATGGTATCGCCTGGGGCCTGCGTAACGCAAAACGCCAGCAAGCCGAAAAACAGCCTAATCCTTTTGCGCATGGTTGAAAATTCCTCCTACCGTTGATTGGCGATTCAGCATGGGAACGATTCCAAAAGCAAACCCAAAGTGCAGGAATTACAACAAGACCCGTCCCCATTGTCGTTAATGATAATTCAACACAAAAATACTTGCGCCGGATATTGGCGAGACGCACGATGGTGGCCAATGAAAGCGATCAGTCGCAGACAGTTCTTGCAGACCGCCGGAGTCGCCATGCTGGTGGCCACGCTGCCGGCGCTGGGTCGTGGCGGACGGAATCGGCGGCATCAGAAGAATATCCGGGTTCGCTCGCTCGTTCCTCTCGGGCATCTGACTCCTGCTGAAAGAGCGTTTATTCAGCGCGCTCGATTTGCCACGGCGGCGGATGCCATGCGGGCCGTGGCCGCGCGGCGACTGGCGGCCGCAGTTGTTCTTTAAGATACTTGAATTTATTGCCCTCCGTCGGTCACGTTCTAACAGAACGTAAGACCGCGGAGGGCGATGGCCGGGGATGCTAACCGCCTGCGGGGGGGACCCAAACCGGCCGCTTTTTTAATGATGACAGGTTGTGGAGGAGGGTGATGAACAGTCGAAAGAACGCGCACCGCAAGAGGCCTCATCGCGCCCCACAGGATCGGGCGGCGTTTTCCAAGACGTTGCGCGAAATTGGCGACGATATCCATCGGGGGGAAACCGCCGCTGGCTTGGCGAAAGCCAATCAGGCCCTAACCCATTCCGGTTTGGACAGGCCCAGGCAAGCCCGGGTGCTGGCTTTGGTGGCCGACAGCGAGTTCAGGCGTGGACGCTTTGCCGATGCGGCCCAAATCCAATTGCAGGCGGCCACCCGAAGCCTGGACCATGCCACCTTGTGGCTTCGTCCCCACATCGGCGTGGTCCGCGCCCTGCTCAAAGTGCCCGATGTGCAGCAGGCCGTGACCATGGCCCGCCATGCGGTGGAATTGGCGGCCGCCAAGATGACGGACTTCAACGCTGCCGTTCGTTCGGCCGGCTGGGAACTGGCCTTGAACCGGCAAGTCGAAGTGCCCATGGTCCCGCCGCGCATCAGCGTGGTGGCGACGAGGATGGGCAACTTGTTCCTGCAAGAAGGCGAGCCCGAAGCGGCGGAGGAGTTTTTCCAGAAGGCGATCCAAAGCGCCAAAGGCGGTGCCAATCGCGCGCGGCAGGGGCTGGCCCAGATCGCGCTGGCCAAAGGAGAGGCGGCCCGCGCCATCGAAATCGCCACGGATGCCATCCGTCGGGGCAAATACGGGGCCAAGACCCTTCCCGCGTGGAAAACGTTAATCGCCGCCCGGCGTCAACAGGGCGGATGGCGAATCAGCGACCGGTTGATCGAAAACCTTGAAGCCGCCCCGGCGGGGCTTCGATCCCGAACGATCTTGACCATCGTGCGCGAGCTCAGGAAGAACGACATGCGCCAGTGGCGCGAAGTGGCCGAGTGTTGGTCCGCTCGGGAAGGCGCCCAGTTCCCGGTCGTCGAGACGGAAATCCGCAAGATGCTTCTCTCCTCCGCCAAGGCGCAACCT
>MWEZ01000049.1 GCA_002071335.1 Verrucomicrobia bacterium ADurb.Bin018 | reverse complement strand
CAGCCGCTGGGCCTCACGTGGGTGCGCGCCATTCCGCTGGGCGTCGGCTTGGCGGTTTGCGCCATCGTGGGCGATTTGGTGGAATCGCTCTTCAAGCGCGCCGCCAATGTCAAGGAGACCGGCGGCGTCATTCCGGGCATGGGCGGCTTGCTCGACGTGCTCGACAGCATTCTTTTTACCGCGCCTGCCCTCTATTTGGTGCTGCGCTTGCTCCAGGCCTGACCGTTGACCCGCCACCCCTAATCACCCCGCGCAATCCCCATGGCTCTTCTCTATATTTTGGCGATGATCCTGCTCTTCAGCGTGAGCATTTTTGTTCACGAGCTGGGCCATTTTTTGGCCGCGCGCGCCTGCGGCATGGTGGCCGATGTGTTTTCCATCGGCATGGGCCCGGCGCTGTGGAAGCGTAAAATCGGCGCCACCACCTACAAGATCGGCTGCCTGCCCATCGGCGGCTATGTCGCCCTGCCGCAAATGGACCCCGAGGCTTTCCTGGCCCGCGCGGCCGCGCGCGATGGCGAGGACAACGACGCCCCCCCCGCGCCTCCACTGCCGCGCATTGCGCCCGGCAAAAAAATCCTGGTGGCCATGGCCGGCGCTGCCGGCAACGTGATCCTGGCGTTTGTGCTGGCCACGCTGGTTTGGGTGGTGGGCAAGCCGGCCTCGTTGGCGGAGCGCAACAGCGTGGTGGGTTTCATCGCCACCAACAGCCCGGCCCGCGCCGCCGGCCTTGTCGTGGGCGATGTCATCACCACCGTCAACGATCAGCCCGTCGGCAATTGGCTGCAAATCATGGAAGCTGTCGCCTTGGCCGGCCGTCCGACCGTCACGCTCCGCATCCAACCCGCCGCCGGCGACAGCGCGCGCGAGTTGAGCCTGCCCGCCGCCAAAAACGAAGTCGGCATGTGGGAGTTGCCCGACATCGCCGGGCAAACGCCGTGCCACGTTGCCGCGGTATATCCCAATTCTGGCGCGTTGGCCGCCGGCCTGCGCGCCGGCGATCAGCTCCTGCGCTTCGATGGGCAAACCATCCACAGCCAAGGCCATTTGAGCCAGTTGGTTGAGGCCGCCGCCGGCCGCGCCGCCACCATCGAGTTTCTGCGCGATGGCGTCATCCACACTGCCAGCGTCACTTCCACCTACGATGCCGAGCTCCACCGCCATCTCATTGGCATCCAATTCAACACGCTGGCGGATTTGGACTACACCACGCGCGTGCATCCCACGCCGTGGGCGCAGGTGCGCGACCACGCCGGTGGCATCTTCCGTTTTTTGAGCGCGCTGACCACGCCCGCCACTTCCGGCGCCGCAGCCGGTGCGGTGGGCGGCCCCGTGCTGATTCTCGTGATGCTCTGGCTAATGGTCAAATCCAGCTTTATTCTCGCCATCTGGTTCACGGGATTTCTCAACGTCAACCTGGCCATCATCAATCTGCTGCCCCTCCCGCTGCTGGATGGCGGGCACGTGATTTTCAACCTTTGGGAAATGGCCACCCGCCGCCCCGTGCCCGCCAAATGGATTCACGCCCTGACGAACCTTTTTGTGGTGCTGTTCATCGGCGTGTTTCTCCTGCTGGTCTATCGCGATTCCGTCCGCCACATCATCCCCGGCCTGCACCGCTGGTGGACCGATGCCCCCGACCCTGCGCCCCACGTCTTCCAGACGCCCCCCGGCGCTACGGAAGATTCACCCTCCGCGTCCACCCCGTAGTGTAATCCACCACGTCCGCTGGCGGCCTACGGCAACGGCCGGATGCGGACAAAACGGTTGCCTGGCGTTGTGGGCACCTGAATAGAGTGCACCGGATCGCCGGCAATGAAAGTGCCGAGAGAGGACCACGTCGCATTGGTCGGCGAAGAGGCGGCCTCAGTGCGGTACTCGCGGCCTTTAATGGTCTTGAGCGTAAGCTCCCATAGGGGGTTCAGCGCGGAGTTGTCGCACGACAAAATGATGGGGCGGGTGGGTTGGAGAAATTCTCGCAGGTCCAACGCCTTGGTGGAAAAACGGACCTCGTCGAAATAGGTGTACTCGTCGCTTGGATTGGCACCGTTTAGCGCCATGCCTAGGCGAACCCTACTGTTGGTGTCAAAGCGGTAAGCGCCCCTCGCGCGGGAATCGAGATTTGTGGTGTGGGCGAGGCGGTAATCGAAATAAATATGCAGGTTGGTGGAAGATTTGATGAAGGCAACGTGGTGCCAGCGGGCATCGGGTTGATAGCGGAAGGTTTTCGAGAGCCAATGGTAACCCGCCGCGGTTTGTTGGGAATCGCGAAACTCAGCAGAAAATCCCGTGGCGTTGGTGTGATAGGTGAGCGCCACGTACGCACTGGTGCTATTGAAACCGAGATCACTCCCCCAGTCGAACAGCTCGTGGGCGGTTTCGGTGGGATCGTGCTGAAAAATGAATTCCACCGTCCAGTCTGTCATTGTGGGTGTTGGCACCTCGCAGGGTAGATAAGAAGAAGATGATCGCCGGGAAACCACTTCATTGGAGTATTCGGTTTGCCCGTCGTAGAGCGGGCGATAAGCGTAGGCGGGATCCGTCGGGGTCAGATTGATGGGCCTGTTGTTCGTGACACCAAACGCACCGACATGGTCTTGATACGAGGGGGAGTCTTCATCAAAGCGCCACCAGGCCCAGACATAGGGCGGGAAGGTATCCACCCGGATGTTGTCCAGAAATACACTGTCGCCATCGCTGGGGGATTTGGTGCGGGTGACCACAAACCGGTCAAAGCGGGTGTAGTTGGTCCCTGCGTTGTAGGTTCCCCACGCGACAATGTTGGTGACATCGTAATAGAGCCGCGTAGCGCCGTTGGAGCGGTTGAGATGGAAGGTCACATCCACAAAACGCCCCGTGACCAGCGGAAAGCTCACCGGCGAGTTGTGGAGCTTGGCCACGCCGTTGGTGCAGACAAAGTTGAACTCCCGATTCGATAGGGTGTCCTTCAGCCCGAAAGAAAGATTCACGTTGGTGTGGGGCACAAACAGTTTGGCCGAAACGCGGATGACGGGATGCTCCGTGCCAAGAAGTATCGAATAGATGGTCGCAAAGTTGGTGTAGGCGGCACTACTCCCGCCGGCAGGCGTGGCGATTTCAAGGGCATGCGGCGCGGAATACGCATTGGCCGCGGAAACCGTCGGCTGCGTGGGCGTCGCGATCCAGCCGGGAACGGTGCTGATGATTCCAGTGGCGACGTTATCAAACGTCTGCCAGACCAATTCCCCCGCAACTGACTGCCCACCCCACAAAACCACCGCCAACAATACGGCCGTGCTTCTTTTCATGATGACACCTCACCCACTGTGTTGCGTAAACTATAGAAAGAATCTTCCGGGCAATGCAATATCCGATCCTTCGGAATATAAAGATCCGGGTGCGAAACGCGGAATTTAGTGAAAGGGGGGAGTGTTGCCTCCCATACCGGATGCTTTGAGCATATCGCGAACCGCCGGATGGTGAGGGTCAATTGACTGGGCGCGGCGCAAAGCTTCTTGCGCATCGGCGTGACGGTTTTGTTGGGTCGCCACCAAATGGGCCAAGTGCAGCCCCCGGACATCGCCGGGTTCCGCCAAAACATATTGTTCAATCCAAAGCCGCGCGTGAGGCCAATCTGCCATCTGCACCCGACCTACCGCCGCATACCACAGCAGTTCCGGAGTGGACGGGTGAAGTTGCAAACCCTCCTCCGCCACCGCTAAAATGGCCGCGGCGTCGTTGGGGCTCCCGCGATGCAGATAGGCGCGTGCCAATGAAATATAGACTTCCACCATGGATAAACGCCGGGTTTGGCGAATGGCCTCCAACTGCTGGATGGCTTCGTCCCATTCGCCCAGTTGCATGTGGTCTTGGGCGATCGTCAGACGGGTAAATTCAGCGGTTTGTTCCCGGATTTTGAAAAAATCCATTTTCAACACGCCAAACAACAGCAAAAATACCGCCACCAGAGCTGTCGTGGAGCGCCACTGGCGCGCCCGGATAAAGTCATGGGCGCGAACAATACCAACCGCCGCACCCATGGCGAAAAAAGGGACGAGGGGCATGCGGTAACGCCCGGTGACAAAAAACGCGATGATGGAGGCCGAATAAGTCGCCAAAAACACCAAAATGAGCAAAATCACTGATCGTGCGGTGTTTTGGGCTTCAAAATCGGACTTTTTAGGCAAAATCCACGGTGTGGAGACCAAAAACAGGGCGAAAATGGCCGCAAAACCGAGAGGAATGGCTGAAAGCGTGAAAAATTCGCCCCGTCGCGCCTGATAGGGAGCATTATTGGGTATTTCCACGTCACCAAACATGGCAATTGCCTTGCGCAAGGTTAATTTTAACCATTCGACTGGTTGCTCGCGAATGTAATCCAACGATTTAGCGTACCAGTAGCTCGAAACCTCCGAAGGTTTCAATAGGCGCCCCGCCGCTTGTTCGGCAATGGCGATGGTGTCTTCGCGGCCACCCCACCAACTGGCGCGGGTTCCTGGCACAACAGCCTGCATTCCATTGGATTGCGGATTATTACCGATATAGAAATTTACGCCGCCTTGGGAGGCGACCAACACCCAATCGTCGCCGACTACACCGTTATAGACAGTGGCAGCCAAAGGAGGCAAACCAGCGCCAAAAGCGAGCCAAAATGCGAATAAAATCTGTTTTTTGAAGGTCCCGGGCCATGCCCAGAGTCCCCAAAGCGCCAAAAATGGGAAAAACACCAAAATGTTGGGCCTTGTGATGGCAAAAAGGCCGAAAAACAGCCCAGAAATTGCACCAAACATCATGTTTTTCCGGTCCAGGCTCCAAATCAGCGCAAGAAACCCAGCCAAAACCAAAAAGACCAGTAAAACCGGAAAAAGGAACTGGCTGTCGAAATAAATCAAAACCCAGTAGCACGCACACAAAAGGCCGGCGAGGATACCAACGCGCTGGTCATAAAGACGTTTCGCCAGCAAAAACACCAAAACGCACGAAAATGACCCCAAAACAGCCTGAAAAGACCGAAAAATCCACAACTTTTCGCCAAAAACGCCCCAAATTGCCGCCAAAAACATGGAATAGAGCGGCGCGCGAAAAAATGGGCCTTCGCGGAGGGTGTCGTAAGGCGGATTCCACACCCCCGTGGCCATGCCGCGCGCCCATTCCAGATTGTATTCCGGATCCATGTACACCAGCGAGAAAGCCGGTTTCGTACTCGCTTCAAGCAAAAAAGCGGCGCGCAAAACAATGGCAACGCCAAAAACTAGCAACGCACCACGCCAGGAACTGTGCTTCCTCGTCATAGTCTCATGTTGCCCACAAGCATAATAGCAGGCAACACCTTTCGTCTTCCTCTCCAACCCCGCTGGCTTGGGTTTGTCCGCCTGCGCGAGACAAAAAATATGGTTTGGACTTTTCGGAGTTTGACTTTTTGGCCGAGGAGTTCGCATAATCTTTGGCGATGCGGTGGGTAGAATATTGAAAAAAATAAGGGTCTAACAACAAGGAGACAACCATGAATGATGCAACAAACAACGTGACACCAATTCCTTCATCCAATCCTCCTTCGGGGGCCGGTGAGAAAAGCAAAGTCGCCGCTGGCGTTCTGGGTATTTTGTTGGACTCAGAAGAATGATGAAGAGAAAAGCCATATTGTACTGCATCGCCGTGCTTATTATCCCAGCACAGGCGTTTGCCTTCAGCCTGCGCACCGCATATGAGGATGCTGAAGCCAGTGACCCAGCCGCGTTGCTTTGGAGCCTCGCTGGGGCTGCAGTCGCGTTCCCATTCATTCTTTTCGCTTTGCATCGAAAACTCAAGCGACAATCAGGTATGGCCCGAGGCGACTTTCTCAGGCAATGCATTAAGTTGGCTTTACGCCAACTTGGCCCATTTTTTGGCGTCTTCTATATTGCTGGTGGTTTGATCTTCATGGTCCTTGCGGTCATTATAGCCATTGGGTTCAATGTGTGGTTTGCCATCACCAGCTCGGGCACATATGAGCTCTCAGAGCAGATGGTCCGCCACATCTACGCCTCTGTCGTGGCATACATGGCCATTTGGTGGATTGTGAGTCTGAGCCTAACAATCAAGTGGCTCCCGAAGTCATTAAATGAATGAATAAGTACAACATCCCCCTGCACGATGGTCGCTGTAACGCGCGCGCGTAAGGAAAGCGCAGGGCTTAAGAATATGAAGACGATTCCAATTCAGGAACTAGTATCAATAATATCCGACGGTATCTACCATGCTACATCCATCGAACGATACCGCGATATCATCGATAATGGGTACATTCTCCCTGGCAACAGGGTAACTCATAAGAACTTCCCTCAATCCGAGGTCTCCAACTGCCACGAACTAAGCGCCATCGCCTGTTTCGACTTTGGACGTGCTGACGCGTCAAAGGTTTTTGGAGACGACGCTATGATGAAATGGCCCGGCGTTCTACTCTCTTATCGATACTCGGACTACCCTACCACAATCCTGATCGGATTTGTGCGATCACTTCTTCCTAAAGAGCCGCTATACTACGCCGAGATAAAGAAACAACTGGGGTTCGGCGGCATTATTCCCTATGGTATCGAATGCTGCTACCCAGGACAGCTGAGCTTAAATCTAGCTAGCAATATTATTGCGGCATGCCACTGGAACCAGGTCGTATTGGAGCTGGTATCTTTAAAGAACACCGTTATCACCAACAACATGATTGAGCAGATTGGTTCCAGACACATAGAACTTGCTGAACAATACAGGCTCACTCTTCGGGATGGGAAAACATATGAAGCATAACATCAGCATTCTTGAAACCCAACAAAATGTGGCGGGTGGCCAGAATGCTGCCGTTGACAATCTAATATAGGATTAAAATAATGGGTATAATGAGTTTTCTTTTTGGCGGCAGAAATCCAGTTGAGATTATCCGGCGTTTTGAGCAGGAAATACTAGAACAGCACGATCAGCTCTTCGGCATTTACCTTTATGCTAAAGGATTATTGTTGCTCTATTCGGATCAGGCAGATGTTCGAGAGGCTACTCAATCGAGCTTCAAGGAAATACTGGAACGCGGGAACAGAGCAATTCAATCAGCAGAATCTCTCTTACAAAAAGCAAAATCTAACCCCTCATATATTGGTGACATTCAACGCTTCAGATTTCCACCGACAAGAGGAAATCCAATGCTCGATGAAATGACTTCTCGCGCCCATATTCTGGTTCGCACCTATAGCCATATGTTTCCGGATCGTCCTCGCTACGATGAATTATCAGAGGATGAGCATAAGGCCCTTATCTATGCAGCAAGTCAACAATTATGAGCCTATTGCAGTTGAGTTATTGGCGCGTGTCAATAGCTGCATGCACATAAAGGAATTGGGGCGCATGTAATATTATGCGTAATAAGGGATAATGATTATGAATACACTAATTAAGGTGTTACGTTGGGTATTGTTTATCCCCGCAGGCTGTATTGCCGCCGTCCTTGTCTCTTTCCCGGTCCATTGGATTATGATGCTGAATTTCGGATCAGGAGACCTAATTGATTTAACCAGTAATCCAGATACTCTGAGTCGAGTTGAGTGGTTTCTCCAAGGAATCTTTGGGCCGCTTGCATTTACCTATGCCTCAGCAAAAACTGCGCCGAATTATAATAGAACGATATCCATACTGATTGGAGTTGCTATCATAGTGCTTATTCCGTTGGCTATGCATTGGTTTAATACATTAGATACTGAGTATGTGTTTGACTTTAGTGTATCGATAACACTGGCAAATATTGTGGGGGTTGCCGGAGGAGTGTGTCTAATATGGTTTCAGGATTGGGATACTTAGTTATATATAGACAACAAAAAGTCCAACAAGGGGTTCCAGACTACGACCCACAAGCTGCCGCACTGCACACGCCTCCCCTCGCTACACACCTACACCGTACAGCCGTGGGTCGAGCCTGAACCCTGACGTTGGGCGCGCTTGGAGTTCATAAGTTTTATCTGGGCTATACCCAAGCCGGCCTCATTATGTTGCTGGTTTCCATTGTCGGCGGCATCTTCACCTGCGGCATGGCCAGCAGCGTAATCGGCATCATCGGGCTCGTGGAAGGGATTCTGTATTTGACCAAGTCCGACGAAGAATTCACGGCCACATACGTGCAAAATAAAAAGCCCTGGTTCTAGTCGGGGCATTCACACACACACAAGTCTGCCTCGGATGCGAGGCCAAGAGGAGGCCGGCTCATGGGTGACACACCGAACCTGAACCCGCAAAATATTCCCAACTATCTCTGGCAATCCATCGTGGTGACGGTTCTTTGCTGCTTGCCATTGGGAATCCCCGCCATCATCTACGCCAGCAAGGTGAACAATGCCCTGATGCAGGGGAATCAGCAGGCCGCGTGGCAGGCATCCAATACTGCAAAAATGTGGTGCATTATCGCTTTGGTGGCCGGGCTAATGGGTGGTTTTCTTTATTTCATGGTGTTTGGCTTGGCACTCATTTTTGGTTAGGCGTTATGACGCCGGGGCGGTGGATGGCTGGCCTCCTGTTGGCGGGGCTGGTGCTGCTGGCGGTGTTGCCGCCTAATGTGGGTTGCTTCCCCCCGTGCCCGGTTCACACGACCACCGGACTATATTGTTCAGGTTGCGGCAGCCTACGTGCCATTCGCAGTTTGTTATCCGGCGATGTCCTGCAGGCTTGGCACTATAATCCGATTCTGCTGTGTTGTATCCCCATCATCTTGGTAGGGGTACTGTCAGAAGTAGTACACACAAAGCGCTTATCTCTGACTCGAATTCGCCCATTTTTATTATGGGTTTGGCTGAGCGTCATTCTGGCATTCGGCGTTCTGCGCAATATTCCGGCTTTTGACTATCTGCAGCCCACCGCATTGTCGGCGAAAACCATCCATGCCGGCGCACTGACTTGGCCGCGATAATACTTGCCAGTAGCTAGGCAACTGGCGCGGAGGGGTGGTCCAATTTTTGGGCGAGGCCCATGGCGCGGGTGGTGGCGGTTTGGACAGCGGATTGGAAGGTCTCTTTGGTGGTCCAGAGGTCAACGCCGGTTTCGGTGCGGGTGATGGCGGTATAAATCAGCTCGCGAGTGAGGAGGGGTGTAGCACGGTCGGGGAGGATGACGGCGACATGGTTGAAGCCGGAGCCCTGCGCTTTGTGGACAGTCATGGCGAAGGCGGTTTCGTGTTCAGGCAAAAGGTGGCAGGGAACTGGGTGGGGGCGGCCCTCGAAGAAGGCGGCGGGCTGGTTGTTGCGGTCGGGGTCGGGGAGGATGATGCCGACATCGCCGTTGAAGAGGTTGGTTTCGTAGTCATTGGTGGTAATGAGGATGACGCGGTGGTCGTAGAATTCGCCGCGGCGGTTGGGGAAGAGGATGTCTTCGATGGCGCGGTTGATGTTGTTGACGCCGGCGGGGCCGCGGCGCAGAGCGCACAAAACGCGGAATTTGGCCAGGGTCGCAAAGGCATTGGCGGGGGTGGCGGCATTTTTGAAGTCGGCGAAGCGTTCTTTGACGAGGTTGGTGAACTCTCTCGGGAGGTCGCCGTAGCGGATTTGGGTGGCGTCGTGCAGGGCGATTTTTTTGCCGGGGGCGCCAAGGGTGGGGTCGGAGGCGATTTGCCAGGCGAGGTTGGCGTTTTGTTGGCGGACGGCTTGGCTGAGGGGGGTGACGGCGGAGGTGGCGTCGAACCGTTTGCTTTCGGTGAGCTCGACGACAGATTTTTGCTGCAGCAGGGTTGAGTCGCAGAGTTCCGCCATGACGCTGCCGGGGTCCACGGAGGCAAGTTGGTTTTTGTCGCCAAGCAGAATGAGCCGGGCGGAAAGGGGGATGGCATCGAGGAGCTTCGCCATTTTGGGTAGGTCAATCATGCTGGCTTCGTCCACGATGAAAGCATCGGCGCTGATAGGATTGTCGCGGTTATGGCGGAAGTAGGGGGAGTTGGGGAGATAGCCGAGGGCGCGGTCAATGGTAGCGGCGGCGGGAATTTCCATTCGGTCGCGGGCTGCCTCCGGGAGGCCGCTGCGCAGGCTTTCATCGAGGCGCGCGGCGGCTTTGCCGGTGGGGGCGAGGAGGCGGACGCGGAGCCGGAGGTGTTCGGGCGCGAGTTTGGCGATCTGCTCAAGGAGCACGGCGGCGATGGTGGTTTTGCCGGTGCCGGGGCCGCCGGTGATGATGGTAAATTGTCGTTCAAGAGCGGCAAGGACGGCATCCTGCTGACCTTTCGCCAAGGGGGAACCGGAGGGTTGGAGTTTGTAGGTGCGGATGGCGTTTTGGATTTCTTCCGGGACGGCGACGGGGTCGAGTTGGGCGAAGACGCGGAGTTTTTCAGCGACGAGTCTTTCGTAGTTCCAGAATCGGCGGAGATAGAGCCGAGTTTCTTCAAGGACGAAGGGGGTGGGGGTGGAGCCGTCGCTGACGAGACCGGGGAGGTTTTCGAGCAGGGGGAGAACGATGGCCGGAGACGGGAGGCTGTTGAGTGTTTGGTTGGCGAGTGTCGTGTCATCGCCCGGTCCGGCGGAATCTTCGGCGGGTTCGGCGGGAACGTTGCCTTGTAACTGCCACCAGGCGTCCTGGCCGAGGTCGAGGCAGACGTGGCCGTCGCCGGTGACGCGGCTGGCTAGGGTGAGGATGCACTGGACGATAGGATCGGGCTCGATGAAGCCGGGGTGAGCGGCGGCCGTGCGGATGAGAGATTCGATTAAGAACAGATCAAGATCACGGATGAGGTTGGCGTCGCGGAGCTGCTGCGGCGTGCAGGTGCGGGGCTGGTTCATGGCGTGCCTCCGAGAAACTTGGCGAGGGATTCAATCAGTTCGCGCGAGGGTTTGTCGTGGAAGACGCCCGAATCTGTTTTGCCATCCATGCCGCGGACAAAGAGGTAGAAGGCGCCGCCGTAGTGGTCGTCGAAGGAATAGTTTTTGAGGCGGGCGGCGAGGAATCCGTGCAGCGCGACAGAGTAGATGAGATATTGGAGGTAGTAGGCGTTGCGGGACATTTCGGCGGCGAGGCCGGCGGGGCCGAAGCTTTCGATTTTGCCGTCGAGGCGGTTGGATTTCCAGTCAACGATGTAGAAGCGGTTATTGTGATGGAAGACGAGGTCCATGAAGCCGGTCATGAAGCCGCGCGGGATCGCGGCCTCGCTGCGCAGGAGGCGGGCGATGAATTCTTCATTGCGCGCGGTGGAATTCCACTGTTTATCCAGGATTTCGCCGATACCGTTGAGTCGGTGTTGGTTGTCATCCTGAAGCGAGAAATTGAACTCCATCTCGGAGCGGCGGTTGGCAATGGGGATGTCTTTCAGAGCGAAGGTGGGAGCGTCGCCGAGGGGCTGCAAGGGGGTATGCAGCGTGTTGAACACCATGGTGCGAACCGCGGCGCGGCGTTTGGTCATCAGGTCGCGTAATTCCGCAGAGGCGTTGGCCGGTGGTTTGGGGAGGAGGCGGTAGCGGTTGAGGGTGATTTCAATAATCTCGTTGATGGCATCGGGATTTGAGTCGGCGTGAGTGAAGTCAATGTGTTCAAAAATATCGTGCCAGCAGTTTCCGACTTTGGCGCCGCCGGGAATGGCGAGGATCGAGCCGGGATCAATGACGATTTCTGCGGTGGGCGGAATGGCCTCGGTGGCCTGATCAATATCGCGCACAGGTGCATCGGCGGCGGCTTCGGCAGCCGAGGTTGTTATGACGGCGGCGGCGGCGGGATGCGGCATGAGGGAGGAGAAGCTGGCGTGGCCATGCGACTTGTCCACGGGGTTGTTCAAGGCGCGCGGTTGCAGGGACTCCGGAGCAGGCGGCGGGGTAGGATCCTGCCACGGAGCGGTGGGCAGGTCGGTAGGGACGGGACTGCGGAGAATGTGGGGCGTAGTGCCGGAAACGTGTTCCAGCAGCCATGACAAGGCATATTGTTCGGGCTTGGGATTGCCATCTGCGGCAAAAAGATAGACCCGGTTGATGGCGCGGGTGAGCGCGACATAGATTTTGCGGATGTTTTCCTGATGGGCCTCCGTTTTGGCTTTTTCCTTGCCCGCGGCGGAGGCGGTGTCCAAGTCCAGGATGAGCTGATTGTTTTCGTGGTATTTGCAGGTGGCATCGTCTGCCCTGACCGAGCGGGTTTGGAGTTTCCACAGCGTGGGCGCAAAGACGATGGGGAACTGGAGGCCCTTGCTTTTGAAGTGGGTCATGATCTGCACGGCGTCGCTGTCGTCAGAGACGCGCGCGGTGGCGTCGTCGTCGCCGTCCTTATCGCGGAATTCCGATTTGCGTTGCCGGTTGAACCAGCGGGTGAGGGCGATGGGGCCGAGTTTTTTGGAGCGTGCCGCCTGATGGATGATCTCGATGAGGTGGCGGAGATCGGCGATGCGTTCGGTGCCGTCGGGGGAGGCGGCAAGATGGGGCAGCACTTCCAGTTGGGAGAAGAGATATTGGATGGCTTCCATGAAGGAATACTGGTTCCAGCGCTCGCCGGCGCCGTGGAAGAACTCGCTCCATTCTTCAAACGGTCGCGAAGCGGCGGCCGGCGGCTGGATGCCCGGAGAGAGGTTGTCGCTGGCGGCGTTATAGTGGCGGAGGTCGTCGTGGGTGCAGGGCAGGAGGCCGGAGGCGAGGGCGTTGCGGATGGCGCGCCCTTTGCCGGGTTCGAGCACGGCCGCCATGAGGAGTGAAAGATTGGCGGCTTCGGGGCTGTTGAAAATGTTGTCCGTGGCCTGCCGGACGGCGTTGACGCTCATCCCTTTGATGGCGGACTCCACAGCCGCCGCCTCTTTGTGCGTGTTGACGAGAACGGCGATTTGGTTGGGGCGGACGGGAGAGCCGCCGATGGTGGTTTTGGGGTCGCTCAGCAGGCGGACGATTTCGCGGGCGACGGGGCTGGACCAGTCTTTCTGCTGCGGGTCGTCCAAGGTCCAGATGTGGAAGGGTTGGTCATCGCGGGCGCCATCAACCAGCAGCGCCTTTGCGGCGGGGACATCATTTGCCTTGAGTTGGCCGGAGTAGGCGATGTGTTCATTCTGGAAGGTGCGGCCGTTGACTGGGTCGGCAAAGAATTCGTTGATGGCGGCCACCAGATTGGCTTCGGAGCGGAAGTTGGTTTCGAGGGAGTGCTGATGGCTGGCGGCAATTGCTTCCTTCGCGCCGTAATACGTGAAGATGTCGCCGCCGCGGAAGCCGTAGATGGCTTGTTTGGGGTCGCCGACGAAAACCAGCGGGATGCTGCCTTCGGAAAAGAGATTCCAGAAAATATCGTACTGGACGGGGTCGGTGTCTTGAAATTCGTCAATGAGAGCGGCGCGGAATTCCTTGCGGAGGACAGCGCGGAGGCGGTCGCCGGTTTGAAGGGTGCGGAGGACATCGCGGACATTGGTAAGCATGGCGTCGTAGGTGAGCGCGGCACGGTCGCGGATGCGGGTGGTAATGTCGGCGCGGATTTCTTGAGCTATTTTGGCTTGTGGAGCCAATAACAAGTTCTGGGCAGCAGTTTGGGCGATACATTGCAGGGCCAGCACAAAAGGTTTGGCATTGCCGGTGGTTGGCGGAGCTGACGCTGTATTCACGATGGTTAAAAAAGACTCGCCGAGTTCATGACGCGGGGCGGGCAATTCCCTTTGTGCAGCCGCCCAAGCATCCCATTCAGCCGGGTTCTGCTTGATGGAGTCGAAGACGGGAGAAGCATCAACAGTGTCATCTACCCGGGTGATTATTGCCTTGGATTTCCAATTGAAATTACCGCGCATGTTTTTGAAGCCAGTAAAAACGGTCTTGCAGGCGGAGGTGGCATCTTGGAAGGCAGGTGTATCGGGCAGCGCGGCGGCTCTGATGGTGGCGGTGGGGTGTTTGTAGAGTTCGGTTACGAGCTGGATAAGTTGGCCGATCTTCTCAAACGGGTTGGGTGAGTCGGGGGAGGGGGTGTAGGCGTTTTTGCGCCACCAGTCCTGGCAGGCCTCGCGGATGATGTGGGAGGCTTCAGGCATGAGTTCGGCGTCGGGGTCGTGGCCGCATTCGAAGGCATAGTGTTTGAGAACACGCTGGCAGAAGCCGTGGATGGTGA
>MWEZ01000048.1 GCA_002071335.1 Verrucomicrobia bacterium ADurb.Bin018 | reverse complement strand
ACCAAAACCGCGGTGACCGGCAACGCGCCGCTACCGGCGTTTCCCTTGGCCATCACCGCGGAAGAAGCCAACAGCCTGCTGCTGGAAATGGCGGACAACCGCGAAACCGCGCTGCTGTTTCCCGATGGCTTCGTCGTGCGCCAAAGAACCTCGCCCACGTTGCCGTTCCGCCAATGCTACACCCTGCCGGACCAGCCATTTTTTTGCGATGAACCTTGGCAGGCGCCCGCGGGCGCAATGAATCAACCGGGCGCCGCGCGCCTTCTGGCACCGGGGGCAACCGAAGCGTGCGAGGTGCTGATCACCAGCGACCACTCCCGCGCGGGATAGCGCCGCGCGTTTAGCGCAGCAAATCAGAAATCAAATCGCACACGAGCGGCGGGCGGCCGGTCGTCGGCAGAAACTCGTCGAAGTTCGCCGTGGCATCCGGCTGCATGGCCGCGCCCAGCGGACCATCCACCCAGGTGAATGGCACCGGATCGGAGGTATGCCCGCGCTTGATCAGTGGCGTGCGGTGGTCGGTGCAGACCATCAGCCGGTACGGCTCGCCGGCGGCTTCCAATGCGGCCCACACCGGAGCCACAACTTTTTCGTCAAAGTTTTCAATGGCGCGCACCTTTTCCTCGGCCATGCCCTTGTGGCCACACTCGTCGGGCGCTTCCACGTGCACATAGACGAAATCGGAGCGCCGCAGGCAATCAATCGCTGCCTGTGCCTTGCCGGCATAGTTGGTGTCCACCCAACCGGTCGCGCCCGCCACGGGGATTACTTCCAGCCCGCACAGTTCGGCAAGGCCGCGCACCAAATCCACGGCGGTAATCACGCCGCCCTGCAAACCGTAACGCTCGGGATATTTTTGCAGACTCATGGCCTTGCCAAACCCCCACGGCCAAATCTGGGTGGCCGGGCGCTTCCCCTTGGCCACACGAGCACGGTTGACCGGATGCTCCGCAAAAATGGGCTTCGACAGCTCCATCAACGCCAGCACTTCCGCGGCGCGCGGGCCGCGGGGCAGATGGTCGGCCACCGGCTTGCCGGAAATTTCGTGCGGCGGCATCAGGGTCACTTCGGCCGGCCCGTTGCGCCAGATCAGCAAATGACGATAACTCACGCCGCCATAAAACTTGAGCCCGGTGCGGGCGGCAGCCGCATTCAGCGCGGCAATCAGCTCGTGGGCTTCCGCGCTGGAAATATCGCCGGCGGAATAGTCGAGCATTTTGCCGTTTTCCACGGTGACGAGGTTGGTGCGGTAGGCCACGTCGGCGGCCTCCAGCGGCAAGCGCGCGCCGGCGGCTTCGATGGCTGCGCGGCCGGTATAATTTTCTGACGCGTTATAGCCCAGCAGGCCCATGTTGGCCACATCGCTTCCGGGCGACATCCCTTCCGGCACGGTATGCACCAACTGCACCCGGCCCAAGCCCGCCACACGACGGATGGTGGGAATCTTGGCCACTTGCAGCGGCGTCTTGCCGCCCAGCACCGCCACCGGTTCGTCGCCCATGCCATCGCCCACCAACACTGCAATTTTTCGTTTCGCGCTCATAAAAGAAGGACGAACCTACCCGACCCCCGCCCGAAAATCAACCGGCCCGCACATTTTGGCCGCGCCCGGCTTCACACCAGACAAATGACCTGCCAATCGCTTTTCTCCGTCCTGGCAGACTGCTATTTTCGCAAATGCGGTCAAGAATCCTTCATTTTTCCGTGATGTACTGGCGGCACAACGGAGTGAAACCCCAATGGACTCGGAACAGATCAAGGCGGTCAAACGGATGCAGGGCTTCATCGAAGCGCACCTGGCCGAACCGATCACCTTGTACGGTCTGGCGCGCGCCGCCCGCTATTCCCCGTGGCATGCCGCCCGGCTTTTCAAGGAATACACCGGACGCGCCCCCTTCGAGTACATTCGCCAGCGCCGCCTGTCCGCCGCTGCGGACAAGCTCTGCGCCGCGCCCCGCAAGGTGATTGATGTCGCGTTCGACTTCGTCTTCGATTCCCACGAAGGCTTCACGCGCGCGTTCACCCGTCAGTTTGGGATTTCACCGCGCCAGTATCGCCAGAAAAAACCGTCCGTTGTCCTGTTCATGCCCGACCGGATGCGTAGTTATTACCCGCCCAACCCGAAAGGAACCGCCCCCATGAAAGCCAAGACCGAAAAGCCCCAATCCCAGGTTGTATTCGTCCAGATCGTCGCCCGTCCCGCGCGCAAAATGATCCTCAAGCGTGGGAAGAAAGCCACGCACTACTTCGAGTACTGCGAGGAACTCGGCTGCGAAATCTACTCTCAACTTGGCCAAATCAAGGCTGCCATCCATGAACCCATGGGCCTCTGGCTGCCTAAAAATCTCCAGCGCCCGGATACCTCCGTCTACGCCCAGGGCGTCGAAGTCCCCGCCGATTACGCCGGGCCCGTCCCAGAAGGCTTTGAGGTCATCTCCCTCCCGGCCTGCACCATGATGGTGTTCCAAGGGCCGCCCTTCGATGATCAGAACTTCGAGCAAGCTATCTTCTCGCTCTGGGACGTCATGAAGACCTACCAACCCGAACGCTACGGCTACGAGTGGGCCGACGCCGATGCCCCGCGCTTCCAGCTCGAACCCGTCGGCTACCGCGGCTACATAGAAGGCCGCCCCGTCCGCCCTGTGAACGAAACAACGCGTAAACCCGCCCGCTATAAGGCCTCTGCCGCGCCCCACCCTTCCCAAAAGAAGTCTCCGAAAAGCAAAACCTTGCGGCGCAAGCGCTGACCCACCGAGCCCGAACAGGCGAAGGGGTCGGTCCTATAAATTAATAAAAACAGATGGTCAACAGCTTGATTTCGCGTCCGGGCCGGCGGCGAGGGCGGCGATGCTGACGGCTTCCCAGCCGGGCAGGGCGAGGCAATATTCCAGAATCAGCGCACTGGCGAAGGCGTCGTAGAGCGCGTCGTGCCAATCGCGTCCGGGGCACACCTGCTGCAAGCGCGCCACCAGGCCCAGCGCGTGGCACACCTCGCCGAGGGCATGGCCGGCCAAGTCCGGGCGCACGCGGCGGGCCAGTTGCAGGGTATCCAGCCACGGCCCGAACTCGTGCAGGGGGGCGGCGCGCTGGACGAATTTTTTTTCGGTGCCCACATTGTGCGCTGCCAGCGGGCGGCCCACCAGCCACAGTTGCCAGCGTGGCCACAGCTCGCCGGGCGTCGGCGCGGCGGCCAACACGGGGCGCAGCACCGCATGCCGCCCCGGGGCATACGGATTGAATGGGCGGCTGGCCGCCACGCGCAGAAAACTTTCGTAATGCCGTCCCGTCACGCGGCCGCCCTGCATCTCCACCATGCCCACCTGCCAAGGTTCATCGGCATGGCCGGACACGGCGCCGGTGGACTCGAAGTCCAGCACGGTCAGGATGGCGTCGCGCGCCTTCACGGCAGCGCCAGCGCCTGCTCCAGTTCGGTGAGGACCGCGCCAAAATCGGCGAACGCCTCGCGCAGGACGCGGGGCTCGCGCAGGTCCACGCCGGCAGCCGCCACTAAGTCCAGCGGGTCGGCGCTGCCGCCCGCCCGCAGCAGGTCCAGATAGGCCGCCACGCCTTCGCCGGCGCGCAGCCGTCGGGCGAACACCAACGCCGCGCAGAAGCTGGTGGCATATTTGTACACATAAAAATCATAATAAAAGTGCGGAATGCGCGCCCACTCCCAGCCAATAGCCGCATGGGCGGCAATCGCCGGCGAGTAATACTTTTTATTTAATTCGTAATACTGTTCGCGCAGGAACCCGGCGGTGAGCGGCGTGCCGGCCTCCTCCCAGCGGTAGAGGTCGCGCTCGAACTCGGCAAACATGGTCTGGCGGAACACCGTGCCCTTGAACGATTCGCAAAGGTGGTTCAGCAGGTGTGCGCGGAATGCCGGCTCGCCGGGTTGCGCCAACAAGTGGTGGGTCAGCAGCAACTCGTTGACGGTGGAAGCGATTTCCGCGAGGAAAATCGGGTAGTGCGCGGTGCGGGGGGGCTGGGCCTGGTTGGCCAGCCAGGTGTGCAGCGAGTGGCCCAGCTCGTGCGCCAGGGTGAAGGCGTCGTCCAGCCGGTCGTGATAGTTTAGCAGCAGGTAGGGCGGGCTATCGTAGCAGCCGCTGGAATAGGCGCCCGAACGCTTGCCTTTGTTTTCGCGCCAGTCCACCCAGCGTTCGGCAAAGGCGCGCTCCAACACGCGGCCATATTCCTCCCCGAGCGGCCGGCAGGCGGCCAGCAGCCATTCGCGGGCCTGCGCCATTGGCACAGGCGTGGCGCACGACGGCACCAGCGGCGCGTAGAGGTCAAACATGTCGAGGTCCGGCAGTCGCAACGCCCGCTTGCGCAAATCGAGATAGCGCTGGAACAGGGGCAGGGCTTCGTGCGTTGCCGCCAGCAGGCCTTCGTACACCGCCACCGGCACTTGGTCGTCGAAGAGCGCAGCCTCCAGCGCCGACGGGAACTTGCGCGCCCGCGCCATGAATACATGCGCTTTGACGGCCGACGACAACGTGGCCGCCACGGTGTTTTCCAATTTGCCATAGCCGGTGAGCAGCGTCTCGAACGCCGCGCGGCGCACCGCGCGGTCAGCGTTTTCCAAGTGCGCACGGTAAGTGCCTTCGGTCAGCGGCAGGGGGCCATCCGGGCCGGGAATATCCGGGAACGTCATGTCGGCGTTGGTCAACAGGCTGAAGGTTTGCTCGGGCGCGGCGAGCACTTCCGCCGCGCCGGCCAGCAGGGTTTCTTCCGCGGTGGAGAGCACGTGCGGCTTGTTGCGCAAAACCTTTTCGAGCGTGCGGCGGTAATCCTTCAGCTCGGGCGCGTCGCGCCACGCGCGCAGGTCGGCCTCCGGGTGCATGAGCAGCTCCGGGGTGATCCACGCGCACTGGGCGGCCAGCTCGGCGTAACGCGCGCGGATGCGCGCTTCGCGGGTTTGGTTATCGGTGTTGGCGGTGTCCTCGTCGTGGCGCAGGTGGGCATAGGTATGCAGCCGTTCGAGCACCCGATCGAGCGCAGTTTCCGCCGCCAGCAGTTGGGCGACGGCCGCCACGGAATCCAGTTTGCCTTGCAGGGCCAACACCGGCGCGGCCAACTCGTCCAGGCGCGCAAAGTCGGCTTCCCACGCTGACGGCGTGGCATACAGCGGCGTGAGGTCCCACGTCAATTCCACGGGAATATCGGCCCGTGCGGGCACGGCGGTCGGTTCAGGTGTCGGCTTCATGGGGGGTAACGTCCCCGATTCTCCGGTGGGCTTCAAGTCTCTTTGTCGGTGCGGCGATGCGGCATCTTCGGCTTTGGCTTTTGGGCGGATAGCCGGTAGGCTTCCGGCCATGAAAAAATTCGGATTCTTCCTGTTGTGGCTGGTCGGGGTGGCGGTGTTTCTGTTGGCCACCGCGCACTTCACGTTGCGGCATTTGCTGAACACGCCGGACTTCAAAAAAACAGTGACGGAATTCATCACGCGCGCCACGGGCCGCGCGGCCGACTACGGGCGCATTGATTACCAACTGTTCCCGTTCGCACTGCGCGTGCAAAACGCAGTGCTCAAGGAGGCCGACGGCCAGCAGGACTTTGCTTCGATTCAATCCTTCACCGCTGAGGTGGACTTCCGCCGCAAGGAAGTCACTTCCGTCACGCTGGACCGGCCAGTGGTGAGGATTGTGCAGCAGGCGGATGGCTCCTATAACTTCACGGACATCGGCCGCGGCAAACCGGCGACAACCAAGGAGCGCTCGGCTGCGGAGTCGGAAACCGGCGCGGAGCCAACGTCAGCCGCCGCCGCGCCGCTATTGGTGATTGGCCGCATTGATCTGCGCCAAGCCCGTGTGGAGTTTATCCGGCGCGCGACCAACGGCGCAGAACACAAGCTGGTGCTTTCCGCCATGGATGGCGAGTTGACCGACTTTGCCACTGCCAATCCGTTGCACTTCAGCGGCCGCATGGCGATTGGCGAGCATTCGACGCTGGAATTTGCACTGAGCGGCCCACCGCCCGCCGATCACTCCGCACAGCCCATCGCCTGGCCATTGGACCTGACCGCCCGAATGGAGATCGGCGATGTCGCGGATATCCAAGCCCTCCTGCCGGAGGCGGAGTTTCCATTTTCTGGCCTGACGGTTGCGCTGCACGCACAAGGCTCGCTGGCCGACCGGCTCGCCGTGGAAGTGACCGCGGACACCCCCATCACCGCGCCCGGAATGCCGTCAGCCATTCACGCCAAACTCACGGCGGACCTGCTGCTGCCCGCGCCGGTGGCGGACCATCTGCTGCTGGGCGCGGCGTTGCCAGACGCGTTCAAATATAATCCGCCGCCGTGCGCCGCGCCGCCGGGCACGGTGGCGTTGGGCGAGTCGCCCCTACTGGCGCTGCTCCTGCGCCACTTGCAGGCGCAGGCGCAACTGACCTTCACCGACCTCACGCTCGGGGCCAACGCGCTGGGCGACGGCGCCGCCAACCTGCTGCTGCACGAGGGCGTGCTGACCATCCCCACGTTCACTTTCGCCGCGCATGGCGGTCGCGTGACCATCCGCGGCGCCGTGCAGTTGCTGGCTTGCCCGCTCGCCTATCAGCTCACCAGCCTGCAAGCAGATGGCCTGATGTTGCACAATTTGTTGGCCGCCAACATGGAATATGCTCCGCCGGGCCTGGATGGCACAGTGCAGTTGACCGCCTCCGCGCACGGCCACGCCGTTGGCGAAGAAGCGCTACCTTCGTTGGTGGCGGACCTCGATTTGCAACTCACCGACTTGCGCAACGTGGGCGAAGGCGGCTCACTGGCCGATCAAATGTGGCGGCAGCTTGACCAGCCGCTGCTGCTGCGCTTGCTGCCCACGCTGAAGGCCAAGGTGGCAGCGGCCAAACAAACCGCGAACCTCGTCACCACCAACCGCTACGAAGACGCCACGGCCAAGCTGGCGCTGCGCAATGGGCGCATCGCGGTATCCAGCGCGCGCCTCGCTGCCGCGGATTACCGGCTCAATTTGCACGGCGTCATTTTGCCGTTCGCCGATCAACTGGATTTGCAGGCCACGGTGCGGGCCTCGCCCGAAGAAACCGCACAGCTTACCGGCGGCAAAGATTTATCCGCTTTTTTGCCCTATGAAGATGGCGGCTTGCAGGTGCCGCTATTCATCCGCGGCCCGCTACGCAAGCCGGTTGTGGTACCGGACATGGACACCCTGTTGAAAAATGCGGCCGCGGGCCTGACTAGTCAGTCGGACGGTGGCAACATTCTCGATTCCCTCTCCGCATCCGACCGCAAAAACGTGGAAAAGGGCCTCGCCATCCTGAACGATCTGCTGCAACAGTAGCCCCCCCCTCCTCCGCGCGCCGCGTCAACCGCGGGGGACGCGGTAGATTTTGCGAAAAAGGCCCGCCAGCAGCGGATTTTTGGCAATGCACAACCGCCGGTTCAGCTCCCGTACGCCAACACCGCCCTGCATCTTCACGCGGCGCAGGGCAAAGAGCGGCGTGCCGGGCTGGTTGGCACCGCAATCCATGGATAGCGCCACTTCGTAGCCCGCCAGCAGCGCAGCCTCGATGGCCACGCTGTCATATTCGCCCCATGGCCAGCTCATTGCGCGCGACGGCTGCCCCAGCAACTCTTCAAGCCGTTCGCGGCACAGCGTGAATTCGTTGAGGCAAAACTCAATGCGTTCGCTGGTGGTGCGTGCCACGAGCGAGGTATCGAGCAAATCATTGGAAGTCGGCCAGAAGCCGTTGTGGGCATAGGCGGAGCCGCTGGGGAACATCGGCTGGCCGTCGCGCATTTCGAGGTAGATGCCGCGCGTGCCGGATTGCAGGCTATCTGCGCCGGCGGCCAGCGGCTTGTCGGAGCGGAAGCACGCCTGGTGCGTGTGGGTGTGGCCGAACAAGCTGTGGCCTTCTTCACTCACCAGCGCGCGTAACTCGGCGCGGTTCATGAAGGCCGTCGGGTCGTTGTGTTCGATTGCGCGTTCCCAGGCGTCGCGCCCGACGGGCAGCTCGCGCAGATCGGCGCCGGGCGTGGTGGCATCGGGGCGCCGCGGGCCGTCGTGCAAATATGCCGTGACGCACCCGAAAGAAGCCTTCACGCCATACTCGCGCAAAATCGGCGCGGCGTGTACCCAGTTGTCGAGATAGCAGTCGTCGAAGGTCAGCGCGTAGGACAGTTGCGGCGGTTCCGCGCCGCCTTTGATGTAGTCAATGACCTGATCCAGCGGGATGCTGTGCCAGCCGTGCGCGGCCAACCATTCGAGGTGCGTACGAAATTCCTCCGGGGTGATGCCACACACCGGCGAGATGTTGCGGTAGCACAGAATCGGCACGCTCCACTTCATGACAACGGCCATCGTAAGGGAAACCCCCGCGCAAAGTATAGTCTATTGTGGCGCACTCGACTCGCCGCGATGCTTGCGCAGCAGGCGGGGGTCGCGGGTGCCGGCGTAGATTTCGAATTCCAGCAGGCGGCACTCGATATCGCCATTCCACATCGTGGTCCGGCGGGCAGGATGCAGGCCGATTTTGCGGCCCAGCGCCGGGCTGCCCGTGAACACTGCGGCGCGCAACTCCTGGCACTTGGTTTTGAAGAACGTGCCGATGGCTTCGTAGAGGGGGTACAGCTCGGCGAGCTCTCCCACCCGTTCGCCGTAGCCGGGGTTCATTAGGATTAGCGCGGGCGGCTGCGGCAGGGCCGCGTCGCGAAAATCACCAACCTGAAAACGAATCAGGTGGGCCACGCCCGCCCGCTCGGCGTTGGCGCGGGCACAGGCCACGGCTTCGGGCGCTATGTCAGAAGCCGCCAGCCAAGCGCGGGGCGCGGTGCGGCATTGCCGTTGGGCAGCGGCACGCATCTGCCGCCACTCATCCGCCTCCACCCCGTTCCACAGCAAAAAGGCAAAGTCCTCGCGGTAGAGGCCGGGGGCGCGGTTTTGGCAAATCCACGCCGCTTCAATCGCCAACGTACCGCTGCCGCACATGGGCCCCACGAAGGCTTCATCGGGGTTTTGGCCCCAGCCGGTTTCCAGCAGGATGCTCGCCGCCAGCGTCTCGCGCAGCGGCGCCACCCACGGTTGCTGACGGTAGCCCCGATGGGAAAGCGGCACGCCGCTGGTATCCAAAAACAGTTGCGCCACGCCATCTTTCCAATAGAGCGCGATGCTCGCCGCGCCCACGGGTGAAGCCGATGAATCCGGCCGCGCGCCCGTTTGCTCCACAAACCGGTCGGCGATGGCGTCCTTGCAGCGCAGCAACGCGAAGCGCGAGTCGCGGATGGTTTCATGCTGCGCTACGCCGTGCACATGGAAGGGCACATCCCCGCGCAGCCATTCTTCCCACGGCAGGTCGCGCGTCGCGGCATACAGTTCATCCGGCGACTCCACGGCAAACCCGGCCACCTCGAACAACACGCGGTTAGCGGTGCGCAGCCACAAATTCAACCGCATGGCCTCGTGCAGGTTGCCGGTCACCTCCACGGCGGTGGGTGAGACTTCCTGCGGTCGGTGGCCCAGCGCGCACAGCTCGCCGCTCAACGCCGGCACACAGCCGCGCCCGCAGGTAATCACCAGCCGCGTTGGTTCTTGCCAGGCCATCAGGTTTCCGGTTTGCGCAGGCCGTTGGCGCAATAGGCTGGCACCCGCCAGCGCCGGAAATAGGCGCGGTTGGGGCGGTCGCGCCGCCGTGCCAGCGGCGAGGGCGCCAACGTGGGATGCCACAGGTGCAGCGCGCGTGCATCTTCCAGCACGCCCAGCGGCGATACGCCCGACTTGTAGAGCCGGCGCGCAAAATCGTCATCTTCGTAGCCCCACCCCACGAAGTTTTCATCAAAGCCATTCACGCGGAATACATCGTCGCGGAACAGCGAAAAGTGACACCCGATCAGCTTGGGCTTGTGCGCCCGCGCCAAATGCCAGCGGCGCAACGCGGCATGCCGCGCAAACAACCGCGCCGCTTCTTGCAGCTCGGTTTTATCCGCCACCGCCCAAGCCAATTCCCAATCCGCTTCGGCGGGGGCGGGCATGGCGGCAAAAAGCGCCTCGGTGGCAATTTCATCCAGCAGTGCGCGATGCCCGCATAGAAGGCGGCGCGACTCTGCCAAGCGCTCATGCACCGCCAGCGTGTCGGGCAGCGGCACAATGTCGCAATCCAGAAAAACCAAATAATCGCCGGTGGCGGCGCGGATGGCCATGTTGCGCGCCGCGGCGAGGCGATAGCCGTCTTTTTCCTGCCGCACCACACGCGCGGCGATGCCGCACGCGGGCAGCAGCCGCGTCATGGCCGCAACGGTCTCTGCGTTGGAGCCGTCATCGGCCACGATGAGTTCATCCGGGCGGCGGGTTTGCGCCTGCAATGCGGCCACCAGCAGCCGCAAATGCTCGGGCCGATTGTAGATCGTGGTGAGGACGCTGATTTTCATGCGTCCGCCTCCGGGACCGCCGGCCGCGTTAGCGCCATGATCAGCCCCGCCAGATAAAACTGCGCATGGCGAATGGCGTTGTCGGGATAATCGCCGATGCCATACACCAAAATGAACATCACCCCCGCGCCGAGCAATGCCGGCAGCAGCCGCACCTGCACCCGGGCGCGCCACGCCGGTGGCGCCTGTGCCGTCCAGCGGCACATCCGGTACGCGAGCCGGCCGCCCAACGCCAGCCAACCCGCGCCCCACAGCGCCAGCGCCACAAATCCGCCTTGGAACGGCACCATCAGCCAATAGGAATGCGCATGCGGATAATGAAACCGCACCCGCGGCCCGCGCAGTTCCGGATTTTCGTACACCGCCTTCTCAAACGCTTTTTTGCCGAAACCGTAGCCCACTATCGGCCGCTTGGTGACCAGCAGCCACGAATGGCCCCAGATGGTGTCGCGGTCGTTGTAGTGCTTCATGGTGCGGTCTTCAAAGCGCGGATTGATGGACCCCGCCGCGCACCACAGCCCCACGCCAATCGCCGCCGCCAACAGCGCGGCCACCACCCGCACCCGCTTACTCGGCAGTAACGCCAGTGGCAGGCTCAGCACCACCAACGCAAACACCAACTGCGGGCCGCGCGAAGCCAGCACTTCCAAATACAGCAGGTCCACCAGCAGCCCCAGCACCAGCAGCGCTCGCCACTTGCGGTGTTGGCCGCCCGCCAACAGCCGCACGCCGAAAACCAGCGCGGCCAGACCGGCCATCATGCTCGAAACATTCGGATGGTTGTACAAATACGGATGATAAAATCGCGACTCGGTCAAAAGCGCGGACCAACCCAGCGCTGCCCACAACCGCCACAAATCGAGCGCCAACTTCAACGACACCACACCTGCACTGACCAGTAGCGCATTCCAGATGCGCGTCGGGCGATCAAAAATCGCCGGCAACGCCATCGTCGCGGCCACCATCGGCAGTGATTTCACCAGATCGCGCCCCGAACCCATGGGATAAAAACTCCACGCCACTGAAGCCACCGCCCAGACGAGCCCCAGCGCAAAGCACCAGCCCGCCACGTTGTTCCAAGCAGCGGCCAGCTTGCGCCAATTCCAGAGCCCATACAGCCCCGCAACCCACAAAATCAGTGGCACATACCCCTTGGTGGGCGTCAGCCACAGCAGCGCCACGCCGGCCAAGGCCAGCCAGTGCCCGTCGGGGCCCGCGATTTTTTTCAACCGCGCCAGCCAGAGTTGTTTCACTCCATACATAGAATGCGCAAATACTGCCCTGCCCGGTGCCCCCGTTCAACAGCAAAGTACCGGCGCGCCCGTGTGCTTACGCGCGGCATTGCAACGCGCGGTCCACATCCGGCACAGCGGCCACCAATTCGCGGGTGTAGGGGTGTTGCGGGCTCGCCAAAATATCCACGGCCCGCCCATGCTCCACCACTTCCCCGGCCTGCATCACCACCAGCTCATCGGCCATGTGGCGCATCACCGCCAAATCGTGGCCAATCAGCACCCACGTAATGCCGCGTTCGGTTTGCAGCGTTTTGAGCAGGTTCAGGATTTGGGCCTGCACGCTCACATCCAGTGCGCTGACCGGTTCGTCCGCCACTAAGAACTCCGCGCCCACGCAAAGCGCCCGCGCCAGATTGACGCGTTGGCGCTGGCCCCCGCTCAACTCATGCGGGAAGCGCGTCGCATACTCCGCATCCAGCCCCACGGTGGCCAGCCACGCGGCCGTTTGCGCCGCGGCTTCCCGGCGATTCCGCGCCAAGCCGTGCACGCGCAGAACTTCCGCCAGCGCTGCCCCGATTTTGAGTCGCGGGTTCAACGAGCCGAGCGGATCCTGGAATACCATTTGCGCGCGGCGCCGAAACACTTGGCGCGCGGCACGCGACATCTTCAACACGTCTTCGCCAGCAAAAATGACCTGCCCGGTGGCCGCCGGCTCCAGCGCCAGAATCGCGCGCGCCAGTGAGCTTTTGCCACTGCCACTTTCGCCCACAATGCCCAGGCATTGCCCACGCGCCACAGAAAAGGATACCCCTTTCACCGCCGCCACTCGCCGCCGCCCCACGCGGTACGTCACGCGCAGATTGTCCACCGTCAGAAGCGGTGTGCTCATGCCCAGCTACCCGCGCCCCGCGTCCAGCAGGCCACTCCGTGGCCTTGATTTTCCCGCCACGGCGGCTCCTGCGTGCGGCAAATCTCCCGTCCCAGCGCGCAGCGCGGATGAAACCCGCAGCCCGCTGGACGCCGGCCCAGCGGCGGTACCGTGCCGGGGATGCCCACCAACCGGCCCGCCTCACCGTGCAGTCGCGGCAAAGCTCGCAGCAAGCCTTGCACATACGGATGCTGCGGATTCCGCAACAACGCCACCGGGCCGGATTCCACGATGCGCCCGGCGTACATCACGTGGACTTCATCGGCCATTTCGGCCACCACGCCGAGGTTGTGCGTAATCAGCAAAATCGCGAGATTTTCCTGCCGCTGCAATTGGCCGAGGAGTTGGAGAATCTTGGCCTGCACGGTCACATCCAGCGCGGTAGTCGGCTCATCCGCCACCAGCACGCGTGGCCGCCCCGCCAACGCCATGGCCAGCATGGCCCGCTGCTGCATTCCGCCGGATAGTTGGTGGGGGTAGCTCGCCAGCACGCGCTCGGACTCCGTGAAGCCCACCGTGCGCAACAGGCTGGTCAGCCGAGCAGACGCATCGGGGACATCTTCTGGCGGCAGGACTTCCCGAATCTGGTTGCCGATGGTGAACACCGGATTCAAGCATTCGCCCGGATCCTGAAACACATAGGCCAGCCCCCGCCCCGGCCGCGCATCCACGCCCGCTGCCCAGCGGAGTTCGCCGCGGTCCCGCTGCATATTGCGCGGCAACAGCCCGCCCAGCGCCGCCGCCGTGATGCTTTTGCCGCAACCGCTTTCGCCCACCAGCGCCACTGTGCGCCCCGCGCGCAAGTTCAGGTTCACCTCCGCCACCACGTCCCAGCGTTCCCCCACCCGCGGATAATATCCCACACCCAAGCCGCTCACCGCCAAGACAATTTCGGCTGCGTCCTTGACGCCCGTGCTTGAATCTGTTGCTGTCATCCCATGAACATTGAAGCACGAGTCACAGGCTTTATCGAAGAAAATTGTTATTTCGTCACGAATCCTGCCACCCGCGAAACCGTGGTGATTGATCCCGGCGACGATGCCGCACAACTGCTCGTACGCCTACGCGAGCTGGGCGGCACCGTGATCGGCTATTTGCTGACCCACGGCCATGTGGATCACGTGACCGCGCTCGCCGCGCTAACCGCCGCCCACCCCGCCCCCGTTTATCTCCACGCGCGGGATGCCGACTGGTGCTTCACCGAGCGCAATTCTCTCCCGGGCATCTACCCCGCCCCCACCAAACCCGACGTGCCGCTGGTGTTCGTGAAGGAGGACGACACCTTTCAACTGGCTGGCGCCACCTGGCGCGTGCTGGAAACGCCGGGACACACCCCCGGCGGCGTGTGTTGGCACCTGCCCGCCGCTAACGCCCTCTTCACCGGCGATACACTCTTCCGCGGTTCCGTCGGCCGCACGGATTTGCCCGGCGGTAACTCCCGCGTGCTCACCCAATCGCTCCGCAAACTCGCCGCCCTGCCTGAGGACCTGGCAATTTATCCCGGCCACGGCGAGCCGTCTACCATCGGCCGTGAAAAACGCGACAACTATTTCATGCAGTTCCGGTAAAATTTAGCCTCCATCCAGAGTTTATAAACTGTGGATGGAATTAATAATTAATGTAACTTATTAATACACAACATAATAAGTATATTTTTCTCCCCATATTTGAATGGCAATTTTTGCCAACCAATCCAGAGTTTATAAAGTCTGGATAATCCCGAAAGACATTTTTAGCCATGTTTATGACTAAATTAAACTACCCCATCATGGGGGCCGGGGTCTCGCAAATCAGCCGGTAGGCCATCGT
>MWEZ01000047.1 GCA_002071335.1 Verrucomicrobia bacterium ADurb.Bin018 | reverse complement strand
CATTGCCGAACCAGCCTAGGAGGCGTGAAAAAAACAAAAATATGATTGACGGACATCCTCAGAGGTCTGCGTTCCGGTGACTGGATCATGGTGGCCGTCATCTCCCACGATGAAATGAAAGCCTCCATCCTGCGCCTTGCCCGCCAGCAGGCCGGCATCGGCATCGCCGGCCTCCTCGTGCTTGTCCTCGCCACCACCCTCATCTCGCGATCCATCTCTCGCCCCGTCAGCCGCCTCGCCAGCGCCGCCGAAACCCTCTCTGCCGGCGACCTCGACGCCGTTCTCCCCGCTCCCCGCGGCAACGACGAGGTATCCCACCTCACCCGCGCCTTCAACCGCATGCGCGACAGCCTCCGCCGGCACATCGCCGATCTCCGCGAGACCACCGCCGCCCGCGAACGCATGCACAGCGAGCTGCGCATTGCACGCGACATCCAGATGGGCCTTATCCCCAAAACCTTCCCTCCCTTCCCCGACCGCACCGACCTCGACCTTCACGCCGTCCTCGAACCGGCCCGCGAAGTCGGCGGCGACTTCTACGATTTCTTCCTCCTCGATTCCAACCGCATCGTCCTGGCCATTGGCGATGTCTCCGGCAAAGGGGTCCCCGCCGCCCTCTTCATGGCCGTCACCCGCAGCTTCCTGCGCTCCGCCTTCCGCGCCGAAACCGATCCCGCCGCCGCCCTCACCCGCATCAACCACGATCTCATCGAAGGCAACGACTCCTGCATGTTCGTCACCCTCTTCTGCGCCGTGCTCGATCTCGGCACCGGCGAACTCCGCTACGCCAACGCCGGCCACAATCCGCCCGTCATCCGGCAACCCGACGGCCGGATCGAATGGATCGAACAGCCCCACGGCCCCATCGCCGGCGTCACCGCGGACGCCCGCTACACCACCGGCACCCACAGCCTCCCCGCCGACGCCGCCCTCGTCCTCTACACCGACGGCGTCACCGAAGCCATGAATCCCGGTGGCAACCTCTATGGCGAGACCCGCCTCGCCGACCACCTCGCCCAGCAGCCTCTCGCCGCCGACTGCCGCACAACCACCGACTCCCTCCTCCGTAGCATCCACCAGTTCGCCGACGGTGCCGAACAATCCGACGACATCACCCTCCTCCTCATCCGCCGCCGCCAACCCGCCGATGCCCCCCCCACCGACGAAATGTGCCTCACCATCACCAACACCCTCGCTGACCAGCAGCGCGCCATGGACGAGCTCGACACCTTCCTCGACGCCCACCCCGTACCGCCCAAACAGCAATACGCCATCCGCCTCGCTCTCGAAGAACTCCTCACCAACGTCGTCAAATACGCCTACACCGACAACGTCCCCCATCCCATCCACATCCACCTCCGACTCGCCACCCCGCCTACCCTCACCATCACCGACGACGGCCAACCCTTCAACCCCCTCCAGGACGCCCCCCCACCCACGCTCGACGGCCCCGCCGAAGACCGCCCCATCGGCGGCCTCGGCCTCCACCTCATCCAATCCCTCGGCATGACCCTCCACTACCGCCGCGAAAACTCGCGCAACATTCTCACCGTCCTCTTCCCCCCCGCCTGATCCCGCCCCGCCCAACCATTTGGGGTCGCCTATTCAGGCTTACTTCAGCGCAGTCACCAGTTGGGCGATGAAGTTGGCGGCTTCGGCCAGCAAGGCGCGGTCCACGTTGGCGCTGGTGTCGCGCGGGGTGTGGGCAACCGTCATCACCGTGTTGGCCAAATCGGCCGAGGTGAGGGCAAGGCAAGGCACGCCGCCGAAAACAAAAATGGAATGATCGCTTTCCACCCACTCCGGGCCGCGTTCCAGATTGGCAAACGGCGACAACTGTTGATCGAGATACTCTTGATCCACCGCATCCAGATTATAGGTCGAAACGGCCACTTTGGCGCCGCGAAAACCCAGAGCATCCAAGTTGATCCCCAGGCGAATATCAGGCATTTCTTTCCGATAGCGATCCAGATAGGTCACCTCGCCACGCGCCATGGGTGAATCTTCGCCATTGAACGGCACGAACTCCAGATCGTAAGGGCCGGCATAGTCGCGCAGGCGCGCCATGACCAGCAGCAGCGTAGCGACGCCGGCCGCGTTGTCCAACGCGCCGGGCGTGTTATAAGCCGTGTCCATATGGGCAAAAATCAGAATCTTGCCCGGCGCCGGGGTAGTCGCAGCCGCCTTGCGGAAAATCCATTGCTCGCCGGTTTCCGGATAGACCTTGGACTTGATGACCGTGCGGATTTTGCTGCGCGGGGCATCCAGCAATGCGGCGTAACTTTCCTGAGAAATATAACCGCTGGGCGTTTTGAAGTTGGCATCGTTGAACAGCGGGAACGGCGACTCATCATACATGGGGTGCCGGCCCGTCACGGCAACGATGGCCGCGGCCCGCCGCTCATCCACCAAGGAATAAATTTCCCGGTGGAGCGCCGAAAAATAGAATGGGTAATCACGCGGAGTCAGCGGCTCCTTGGCCAGCTCATCGCGCAAAAAGACCAGCCGCCCGTCGCCGCGCACCCGTTTGAGTTGCTGGGTGGTGCTTGCCACCGCGGCATCCAGCGTTTGGTCGAATGCGGGCGAAAACGGACTGGGATACAGCGGCACGCGCACGCCACCGCGCTCCAGAAACGAAGCGCCCCTCTCCCACCGCACACAGGTGAACGGCAGCGATTCCGCCGCGTAGCCCATATTTTGGGCTTGCTCCGCCAAATAAGCCGCCAGCCGTCGGTTTTCCTCCGTGCCGAGTGGGCGCTCCCCGAAGTCAAACACATCACCAAATACCACTGACGCCGACAGGCCAAGCAGGGTGGAGGCAATAAGAATCTTGGTTACGGATCTCAGCATTTGCTGCCTAGCATTTTGTGCCGCGCGGCGGGTGGTCGTGAGTGTCAGTGCCGAGGGGGGCGTGGAGGTGTTCGGGGGCATCGGCGGTGCGCACAACGCGACGCACGCACCACAACAGAAGGCCGGTCAAGCCGCCGCACGCCAGCACCATGATGATCCAACCGGCCAGAGTCATGATATTTCCTCCTTATCCCAAATGCGGTTGGCGCGCGACACCACCCAAACGAAGAAAGCGCCCACGCCCAAGATGAACAGCACCGAGAGCAGCACCACGGGTGGGCCATCCGCCGGCGGGTGAATGATGGCGTTCCATCGCTCCGGCAGGTTGCGCCACGCCCACAGTGCGAACACCGCCAGCAGATAGACGGGCGACACATACTTCAACACAAACGGCAGTATGCGCGGCAACCGGATGTGCGCCCCGCGCTCCAGCTCTTCCATCCCGCGCCGGATACCCAACCCCCATGCAAACACGATGGATTGGAACGTGGCAAAAATAAAAATAAAAAAGTTGGCCATCCAGAAGTCCAGCGTATCGAGCGCGGTGAACCCTTTGGAAAAATAGGTCACGAACAGGCCGCCAAGCATTAGGATGCTTGTCAGGATCAACACCGAGGCTTTGCGCCCGATGTTTAACCCTTCTTCCAGCAGGGCAATCGAGGGCTGCATCATGGAGAGCGAACTGGTGATGGCCGCCAAAAACAACAGGAAGAAAAAGAGGAAGCCGAACATCGAACCCAGCGGCATGTGGTTGAATACGTTGGGCAAGGTGACAAAACCCATGCCGAAGGTGCCCGGCGGGTCCTGCACCACGGCCGGCCCCAAGAACACAAATGCCGCCGGAATGGCGATCATGCCGCCCAAGACCACCTCGCAAAATTCATTGCCGGCGCAGGCGGTCAGGCCGCTCAGTGCCACGTCATCTTCCGGGCGCAGATAACTGGCATAGGTCAGGATCAATCCGAATCCCACCGACAGGCTGAAGAAGATTTGCCCGGTGGCCGCCAGCCACACTTCGGGGCGGGACAACACCGACCACAGCGTTTCGCCGGGTTTGACGGGGTTCCATAGATAACCCAATCCGTTGATCACGGTTTGCTCCGGATGCAGCGGGTTGGCCGGCAATGTCAGCACGCGCACCAGCACCACCACCGCGCAGAGCACCAGCAACGGCATGGCCCAGTTACAAAACCGCTCGATACCGCGGCTGATCCCCCGGTAAATCAGCACCATGTTCGCCAAAAAACACAATCCAAAGAAAAACAGCGTGCGCGCGCCAACCGCCGTTTTGAACAGGCTGCCGTTTTCGCCCGCGCCGACAAAACTCATGAAATGGTTTTCAATGGCCCCCAAGTCCGTGCCCAACCGCGCGAAGACCCCGGTCAGATAATCCCACGCGTAGGCCAGACACCACGCCTCGACAAACATGTAGTAGGTCAGGATCATCAGCGGCATGAGGGTGCCGAGAATCCCGGCGTAGGACCCTTTGCGCCCTAGCAGCACCCGGAAAATCCCCGGCGAAGAATTATGCCCGCACGCCCCCCCGTAGCGCCCCAGGGCCCATTCCGCCCACGCCATCGGCAAACCCACGATCAGGAAAGCCACCAAATACGGAATCAGGAAGGCGCCCCCGCCATATTTGGCGGCCTGCCCGGGAAAGCGCAAAAAGTTGCCCAGCCCTACCGCGCTGCCGGTCACGGCGAGAATCACGCCGAGCTGACTTCCCCACCGTTCACGTTTGCGTTTGGCCATGCGCGCGATCTCCAATCCTTCGATGTAATATGCCCCGGCCCGCCGCCCTCTGTCAAAACTCGATCACGCGGATTCTTGCTCTCCGCCCGCCTTTTAGGCTACCTTGCCCCCATGAGCGAAACCTCTTCCCATCTGGAACGCGCGCGAGCGGTGTTCGATATCGAGATCGCCGCGTTGCAACAAACCCGCAACCGGCTCGATGGCGGGTTCACCGCCGCGGTGACCCTGTTGCAAGCCACGCTGGCCAACGGCGGCAAAATTATTGTGACTGGCGTCGGCAAATCGTTTCATATCGGCCAGAAAATTGCGGCCACCTTCACCAGCACCGGTGCGCCGGCCAACGTGCTGCATCCCTCCGAGGCCATGCACGGCGATCTCGGCCTGCTGCAGCCCGCCGATGTGGTGCTGGCGCTTTCCTATTCCGGTGAATCAGATGAACTCGTCAATTTGCTGCCGATTATCAAACGCACCGGCGTGCGGATTATCGCCCTGACCGGCGTACTGGATGCCACGTTGGCCCGCCATTCTGATGTGGTGCTGGATGGCTCAGTGACCAGCGAGGCTTGCCCGTTTAACCTTGTGCCCACCGCTTCCACCACGGTGGCGCTGGCCATCGGCGATGCCCTCGCCATCGCCCTGCTGGAGGCCCGCGGCATGACCCGCGAAAAATATGCCCAGTTCCATCCCGGCGGGGCCATCGGCCGCGCGCTGCTGCTCAAAGTGGACGACATCATGCGCACCGGCGCGCGCTTGGCCGCCGTGCCCCACACCGCCAGTGTACGCGATGCCGTCATTGCCATGACCAAGGCGCAGGCCGGCGCCGTGGCCGTGGTGGATGAAAACCGCCACGTGGTGGGGCTGTTCACCGATGGCGATTTGCGCCGCTACCTCGCCGGCGGGGCCACCGACGTCCAAAGCCCCGTGGCCAACCTCATGACGCACAGACCATCCACGGTGAATGCCGGGCGGCTGGCGGCGGATGCCTTGGCCATTTTCCAGCAGCACCACTTTGACGATTTGGTCGTGGTTCATGATGACGGAACACTTGCCGGCATGATTGACATTCAAGACCTGCCGAAGTTCAAGATTTTGTGATTATGTGATTTCTCGCCAATTGTTATCGCGCCGCTTGAAATCCAATTTGCCCTAGGCTACCTTCCCCGCAATTGCCATGAAAAAACCAGCTTTTCTCAAGCAGCTCATGATGCTGCGTGTGTTGTACGCTTTGGTCCCCGTCACTCTGGCTGCCATCTATCTTTTCGGCTGGCGCATCCTGGCTCTGGTGGCCGTTTCCTGTTTGGCGGCGTTTGTTGTGGAATGGATCATGGTGCCCGCGAAGCCCGGAAAAATCTCACAGGCCGTGTTTGTCACCGGTGCGTTGCTCGGCCTCTCTCTGCCTCCCACCACGCCGTACTGGATTGCGGCCGTGGGCGCAGCGTTCGGCATTCTCTTCGGTAAAATGGTGTTTGGTGGTTTCGGCAAAAATATTTTCAATCCCGCCGTGGTGGGGCGCGCATTCATCTTTGTGTGCTTCCCGGTCGAAATGACTGGTGGGTTCGTGCCGGCCTTCCGCGGCCTCCCCGGCGGCTTCGCGCAATGGAGTTGGGAAACGGTCAAGCAACTGCCCGATGATCTCGTGGCAAAAGGATTGCAAGTGGCGGATGGTCTCACTGCCGCCACGCCCATGTGGGGCTGGCGCGATTATCAGTTGGAAACCAGCCTCTGGGACCTTTTCTGCGGCCAAATCGGCGGCGCGTTTGAATATCTGGGCCACTTCCGCCTGCTTGCGGCCGGCTCCGCGGGCGAAGTTTCCGCGCTGGCCATTCTGCTGGGCGCAATTTACCTGCTTTGGACCAAGACCGCCAACTGGCGCTTGATGGCCGGCTCGCTCATTGGCGCGGTGGCCATGAATGTGCTGTTGCGGAACGTGCTGCACATCACCAGCGTGCCGCCGCTGCTGTTCAGCCTATTGTCCGGCGCATTCCTGTTCGCCACCGTGTTCATGGTCACCGACCCGATTTCCGCGCCGCGCATCCCTTTGGCCATGTGGATCTACGCCATCTTCATCGGCGCCATGATTATTTTTATCCGCTGGAAAGCCGTCTTCGCCGGGGGCGTTGGCTTCGCCATCTTGTTGGGCAACATGATCGCCCCTTCGCTGGACCTTTGGATCAAGCGCTACCGCGATAGCAAAAAAGCCGCCGCGCCGGCCACCCCCGCCACCGTGAAAGGGCCCGCCGCATGAATAAAAAATCGCCTGCCTATGTGTTGGCTTTCATGGCGGCCATCTGCCTCGTTTTCGGCGCGGCCATCGCCGTCGTCAATTACGCCACGCTCGGCCTGCTGGCCAAGAATGAGGCCCTTCACCGCAACACGGTCTGGTGCCGCGCGTTCTTGCTGCCGGTTGCGGGCAATGCCGCGGAGGATTATCAGCGCGCCGTGGATGAAAATCTGGTGCCGCTCACACTCCAAGATGCCGCCGGCGAAATCAAAGGCTATCGCCGCATCACTCCCGGCCATGAAGCCGTGGGGTTTCTGGTCGGCGGCCTCGGTTTTTGGGATCGTATCGAAGCCGCCATTGTCCTTACCCCGGATTTGCGCGAAGTGATCAACCTGCAATTCATGGATCAAAAAGAAACCCCCGGCCTCGGCGCGCGCGTCACGGAAGAATGGTTCACCGACCAATTCAAAGGCCGCATCGTGGATTGGGACGGCCCGGCGGATGCCCGCCTGATTGTCGGCCCCGCGCCCAATCCGCAAGCCGCCAACCGGGTGGATGGCATTACTGGCGCCACGCAAACCTCGATGGCCCTCGCCCGTTTCCTAAACAGTGAACTCAACCGGATTCGCGCCCTGCTGCCTGCTGCCCTGGCCACTGCCGCCGCGGCTCCCGCCACCGCCGGGGAATCCACCTTGCCACAAGAACCCTGACCCCCACCCACGCTATGGCTTCCTCTTACGGCAAAATCCTCAAAGACGGCCTCGTCACCGAGAACCCGATTTTCCGCCAGGTGCTGGGCATCTGCTCGGCGCTGGCCGTCACGAATCTGGTGACCAACACCCTCTACATGGGCTTTGGCGTCACCTTCACCACCGCGCTCACCAGCTTCACGATTGCCCTGCTGCGCAACTATATCCCGGTGCGCATCCGCATGATTGTGCAGGTGATCATCATCGCGGTGTACGTCATGGTGGTGGAAATCCTGATCAAGGCGCTCGCGCCTGATGTCCACCGCTTTATCGGCCCCTATGTCGGCCTGATCATCACCAACTGCATCATCATGGGGCGCGCGGAAGCCTTCGCCAGCCAGAATAAGCCGCTGCCGTCCCTGGTGGACGGGCTGGCCAACGGTCTCGGCTACACCTCGGTGCTGGTGGCGATTGCCGTCATCCGCGAAATCATGAGCTTCGGCACCGTGCTGGGCTATAAGCTGCCCGCCCTTGACCTCTGGTGGCACCCGTGGACCATCATGGTCATGCCCCCCGGCGCTTTCTTCATGCTGGCCATTCTCACGTGGATGGCCCGGGCCCGCCTCGTCAAGGAGGTCAAGTAATGGAACTCTCCCAAATGAGCCTCTTCGCTTCGTGCGTGCTGATTTTTGTATCGGCCACATTCACCGATAACATCCTCATGGCGCGTTTTCTGGGCATGTGTTCCTGCCTGGGTGTGTCCAAAAAGGTGGATACCAGTCTCGGTCTCGGCCTCGCCGTGATGTTCGTCACCGCGGTCACCGCCGCGCTGAACTATCTGGTGTATCAATACATGCTCGTGCCGCTGCACTTGGAGTATCTCAAGCTGATCATCTTCATTGTGGTCATCGCCGCCTTCACCCAACTGGTGGAAATGATCATCGAGCGCACCTCGGAAAAACTCTACAACTCGCTTGGCATTTTCCTGCCGCTGATCACCGTCAACTGCGCCATCCTCGGCATTTCGCTGTTCATGCTGAACAAGCCCTACAGCTTCTGGCAGGCGTTTGCATTCGGCCTCGGCGGCGGCTTGGGCTGGTTCCTCGCCATTGCCCTGATCGGCGGCATCCGCGAGAAAATCAACGAGTCCGCGCTGCCCAAGGGGCTCGAAGGCCCCGGCATCACGCTCATTATCATCGGCATCATGGCCCTCGGCTTTGTCGGCTTCTCCGGCATGATCAAAATCTAAACCCATGAACACACCCACGCTCAACACACACGCGCCCGCCGCCCTGCCGCGGCGCCTGCTTGCGGGATAGCCATGCTCACGTCCATCCTCATTTCCGTCGGATTCCTCCTCGCCTGCGGCCTGATCCTAGCCGCACTGCTGGTGCTGGCCGAAAAGAAAATCCTCAACTACGGCACCTGTCACATCCACATCAACAACGGCAAGAAGACCCTCGATGTCGAAGGCGGCTCCTCGCTGCTCAACTCGCTCGCCGAGCAAAACATCTTTATCCCCTCCGCTTGCGGCGGGCGCGGCACCTGCGCCTATTGCAAGCTCAAGGTCAACGAAGGCGGTGGCTCCATCAGCCCCGTGGAGGAACCCTACCTCTCCCCCGAGGAGCGGCAGGAGCACGTCCGCCTCTCCTGCCAAGTCAAAGTGCGGCGCGACCTTTCCATCGAAATCCCCGATGACCTCTTCTCCGTCCGCCGCTTCCACGCCAAGGTCGCCCGCAAACGCGCCCTGACCCACGACATCGTCGAGCTGCGCCTGGCACTCGTCGAACCCACCACCATCGAGTTCGAAGCCGGCCAATACATCCAGCTTGAATCTGCCGAATACAAGGGCCACGAGGCCGTCATGCGCGGCTACTCCATTTCCTCCGTGCCCTCCGACAAAACTCATCTGGAACTAATCATTCGCCTCGTTCCCGACGGCATCTGCTCCACATGGGTGGTGCAGCACCTCAAGGAAGGCGCCAATATCACCCTCTCCGGCCCCTACGGCCACTTCCACCTCTCGGACACCACCGCGCCCATCATCTGCATCGCCGGCGGCTCCGGCATGGCTCCCATTTGGTCCATCCTGCGCGACATGAAAGAAAAGGGCCTCAACCGCCCCGCCACCTATTTCTTCGGCGCCCTTACCCAGCGCGACCTGTTCTTCCTCGATGAATTCAAGCAACTCGCCAAAGAGTGCCCTTGGTTCACCTTTGTCCCCGCCCTCTCCAAGGAGCCTGCCGATTCTTCCTGGCAAGGCGAGCGCGGCCTGATCACCGAGGTGGTTGACCGCCATTTCCCGGATACCTCCCAGCACGAGGCCTATCTCTGCGGCTCTCCCGGCATGATTGACGCCGCCATCGCCGTGCTCAAGAAAAATGGCATGCCCGAAGCCAATATTTTCTACGATAAGTTCTAACCAACTGGAGGAGGCAAGCGATGACTACGTTTCACGGCTCAAACGACCACGCCAATCCCCCCCCCGCCGATGATTCCGTCCCGGCCATGTACACCGATCAAACGGCGCACCCCGCCCCCGTCCATCCCAAGCAAGCGCCTGAAGCCAAAGCCTTGGAAGAACGCTTGGGCGCCTCGCGCTTCTCCGGCGAAGGTTTCCTCGGCACCGATCAGCGCACCGTGGACCAAATCATCGCCGCCGATGTACGCACCATCGAGCAACTTGGCATTACCAAGGCCGCCCTCCTCGACGCCCTCCGCGCCGCGTTTGAAAAGGCCCGCGCCGCATTTGGCGGCGAGGTGGAAATCCGCCCCGGCTTGACCGCCGTTGCCCACGAATCCATGGGCCGCATCCCCTCCCCCTTCCGCGGCGATGGCGTTTTTGAAAAAGGCGATGTCGTTCTGACCTCCGCCACCGGCGAAGAACTCGTGCTGACCGCCCTCGGCCTCGCGTTGATCGAAAAACACGACTTTTTCCAAGGCCACGGCTCGCGCTATCGCATTGATCCGGCCCGCGCTGCCCACCTGCTCGGCATCCTCGCGTAAGCCACCCCCACCCGCGTCGTACCCCGCGCACTCCCCGTTAATTGTTGGGCCGGAACGGTCGCAGACCTTCCAGCCGCTCCCGGCGAGAAGCTTTCATCCCTCCACCATTCCCGCCCAACAAAAGCCCCACGAGAACACCCACGGCCGAATCCGGTTTGTAGGCGGGGTTGCACCCCCGGCGGGCTGTTATTTCCGGGCCAAGGATTGACGGATCGGTTTGTAGGGCTGGAACGGTCGAAGACCTTCCAGCCGCTCCCAGCGTCAGCCGCCGTTTTCGGTGAAAGGATCGTCTCGCTGGGAGTGTTGAAACCGCTGTTGTCACGCTGCCTTCGTTTTTCTCATCTGAACCATGCTGTCCAGAGTTTATAAACTCTGGGCAGATGTAGTAATATTTTTATCTCAATCATACACAATATATTATGTCTATTTTGTAGGCTGTTTTTAATCAGCCATTTTGATGGCACTGTCCACACTTTATAAACTCTGGACAAATTTTGGGTGAGTGATTTTTGCGTTTTTATCCGCGCGGTTCGGTCCCGCATGGAAGGCGCCGATCCCAAAATCCCCACCACAATCAGCGAAATTCTGGGGTGTCCTAATGCGAAATTCAGGAAGGTAGCCTGACGCAACTGGCCGAGGAAGTAGCTGCGACTCGTGGAAGTGTCGCGCACCCGGATCGGATTGTTGGGCCGGAACGGTCGCAGACCTTCCAGCCGTTACCGGCGTCAGCCGCTGTTTTCGGTCATAGCCAAGTATTCGTACAGGCGCCGGTAATAGCCACCCTGCCGCAGCAAGTCTTCATGCCTCCCTTGGGCCACCAAACGGCCTTGTTGAAACACCAAAATGCGGTCGGCGTGGCGGATCGTGGATAACCGGTGGGCAATGATAATGCCCGTGCGCCCCACCATGACCGTCTTCAGCGCATCCTGAATCCAGCCCTCGGTTTCGCTATCCACATTGGCCGTGGCTTCGTCCAAAATCAGCACGCGGGCCTCGCGCTGGAGCATGATGCGCGCCAACGCCAAGAGTTGCTTCTGCCCGGCGGACAGACCCGCGCCGCGCTCGCGCAATTTGGTGTCATATCCCTGCTCTAGGCGGCGGATAAATGCGTCTGCATTGGCTTGCTGGGCGGCGGCGATGATGTCCTCACGGGATGTGGCCGGATTCATCAGGGCAATGTTCTCCGCCACGGTGGCCGAAAAAATAAATGGCTCTTGGCGAACGGTGCCGAAATGCCGGCGCAATTCCTCTTGCCGGAGGTCGCGCAGATCGTGGGCGCCCAATCTGATGCCGCCCGCCGTGGGCGCGTAAAAGCGCATCAGCAGATTCACCAGCGTGGTTTTGCCACTGCCTGTGGCCCCCACCACCGCCACAATCTCTCCCGGGGCGATCGTGAATGACACTTCATACAATACCGGCGTGTCGGCAAGATAGGCGAAGTCCACCCGCTCAAACGCAATGTTTTGTGGCGTGGGCGGCAACAAGGCCGGTTGGAGCGGGTCGCTGATTTCTTCTTCCTCCTGGAACAACTGATAAATCCGTTCGCACGCGGCTAAAGCCTGTTGCAGCATCCCTGCGCGGTTGGAGAGCCCGTCCAGTGGTCGGAAAAAGTCCCGCACATAGGTCAGGAACGCAATCACCACGCCCAGCGTCACCCCGCCCCAGCCATGCAGTACGCAGAAACCACCGACACCCAGCACCAGCACGGTCGAAATGGCCTGCGCCAGTTCCAGCACGGGGAAATAGAAGCTGAACCAGCGCACCTCGAGGAAGCAGGCGTCGCGCATTAGCCGATTCAAGCGTGAAAAGCGGCTGCGGATGGTTTGCTCGCGGCCAAACAACTGGATGGTGCTCATCCCGCTGATGGCCTCTTGCGCCTGGGTGTTCAGCGCGGACTGCGCCCGCCGAATTTCCCGGTTGGCGGCCCGCACCCGGGTGTGCGAAAACAGAAACGTCACCACCAGGAAGGGAATAATGCTCACCAGCGCCGCCAGCAGCACCGGGCTGATCACCAGCATGAAGACGAAAACGCCGACCATTTGGAACACGTCGGCAATCGCCCCGACCACACCATCCGAGACAAAACTCTGGACGCTGTCCACGTCGGATGTCACCCGCGTCAGCAAACGCCCCACCGGCGTGCGGTCATAAAAACGCAACGGCAACTTCAGCGCCTTGTCGAACACGTCCCGGCGGATATCGCGGATAATCCGCTGGCCCAGCCAAGCCGTGACGAGTGTTTGGGCATAGCGCAGCAACAAGCTGCCGGCGCTAATGGCAAAATACAGCGTGGCCGTGCGCAGCAAACCCAGCAAGCGGGCGTCCACGCTGATACCACTCACGGCCAGCCAGCGATCCACCGCGTTGCGGATGAGGACCGGCGGATAATTCATCGTCAGCCCGGTCACCACCGTCAGCAGCAGAATCCCCAACATGCTCCAGCGGTACGGCCACGAATAGCCCAGCAACCAGCGCATCAGGCGGCGCGACTCCGCCCGGCTGGGCCGTTGTTCCTGCCGCTCCGCACTCATATCGCCGCCGCCAACTGTTGCCGCTCGTGCAGCCGCCGGTAATACCCCGGCTGCTGGATCAATTCTTGGTGGGTGCCGCGCTGGGTAATCCGGCCATTTTCCAACACCACAATCCAATCCATCTCGGCCAATGTGCGCACCCGATGGCTCGCCAGCAATGTGGTCCGCGAGGCAAATACCCCGCGCAATTTGGCCAGAATGGCCGCCTCGGTTTCCGTGTCCACCGCGGCCAGCACGTCGTCCAAGATGAGAATGCGCGGATCCCGCGACAACGCGCGACCCAACGACGTGCGCTGCCGCTGGCCACCGGAAAGCGTCACGCCGCGCTCACCCATCAGCGTGTCGAATTGTTGGGGCAACTGAGCCACATCCGCGTGCAAATGGGCCAAGTCGGCGGCCTTTAACATGGCCTCGTCGCTGACCTCCGGCGCGCCGAAGCGGATATTGTTGGCCAACGTATCGGAAAACAGCACCGGCTCCTGCTCCGCCATGCCGATTCGGCCGCGCAATTCCGCCAGCGGCCATTCGCGGACATCGCGCCCCCCCACCCGCACCGCGCCGCTCGTCACATCCATCAACCGCGGTAACAGCGAGAGCAGAGTCGTTTTCCCGCTGCCGGTCGGCCCGGTGATCCCCACCCGCATCCCCGGCGCAATGATCAGGTTGATATCCTCAAGCAAAACCGTATCGCCGACTTTTAGGCCCACGCGATCAAACGTAATGCCTAACGGTGCGTCACGTTCCACCGCGTGGACTTCCGGTGGGTCCGTGATGCCGGGGGCCCGTTGCAACAGGCTGTCAATGCGGCCCCAACTGGCCCACCCGCGTTGAATCAGATTCAACACCCACCCCACGGAAAGCAACGGCCACTGCATGTACAGCAGGTATTGGGTGAACTGCACCAAGGCGCCGAGCGAAAGTTCTTCGGCAATCACCAGCCGCCCACCCACCAGCAGCACCAGCACGGAGCTGACCGCAAACCAAAATCCCGCCAGCGGGCGGGTCAATTCATGCACCCGCACCAACCGCAGATTTTTCTGCATCAGTGCGCGGTTGCGTTCGGCAAATTGCGCGCGCCAACGGTCTTCCAACGCAAACGATTTCACCGTCTGGATGCCGGCAAAACTTTCCTGGTTGAAGCTCGCCATTTCCGACAGTTCTTCCTGCACCAACAAATGGCCGCGCTTAATCCGCTGCGAAAACCACGTGAAGCTCCCCACCATGGCCGGCACCAACGCCAGCACCAGCGCTGCCAGCTTCACATTCAGGCTGAACATCACGCCAAACCCCAGGAACAGCACAAAAATCATGCGCGTGTTCTGCATCAGCCCT
>MWEZ01000046.1 GCA_002071335.1 Verrucomicrobia bacterium ADurb.Bin018 | reverse complement strand
CCCCGCCACCGGCCTCCCCCTCGCCCTCTCCTCCCCCCTCCCCCCCGACTGGCCGGCTTTGAGTTAAAAACTTGAAGTCGCAATTTGCGACCTTAAACGGGCCATTCGGAAAGTGCGCCTGACCGTCCCCTGCCAACTGTCGAAACTGCCCGTTGTGATGAAATCCACCTCTCCCTCAAAGCCCGTTTTGGTCCGCTCCCCGGAGCAATGCATTGTCCGACTCCGAGGCCAGTCTGTCATGCTCGACACCGATCTGGCTGCCCTCTACGGCGTCACCGTCAAGCGCCTCAACCAGCAAATAACGCGTAATCAGGATCGGTTCCCAGAAGACTTTTGCTTCCGACTCACCCCCGTTGAGTGGAGTTCTTTAAGGTTGCAAAATGCAACCTTAAAGCGGGGGCAGCATCGCAAATACCTTCCTTATGCCTTCACCGAACATGGTGCCATCATGGCCGCCACGGTTTTGAACAGTCCGCAGGCCGTTCAGATGAGCGTGGCCGTGGTTCGTGCCTTCGTGAAACTGCGCCGGATGGCGCTGTCGGTCGAAGCTCTCGCCCGCAAAGTGGCCGCCCTTGAAAGCAAATATGATTCCCAATTTCGCGATGTCTTTCAGGCCATCCTCCAACTGATGACACCACCAGATCCCCCGCGCCGCAAAATCGGTTTTGATGCCGACTGACCAAATCCTCATCGTCGCCATTAATGCGCGGCACAGCCATGCTTCGCTGGGGGCGCGATATTTATTGGCGAACATGGGCGACCTGCGCCTGCAAACGGAATTGGTTGAGTTCACGCTCCAGTACGCCACGCGCCAGTCCGGTGCCGATGCGGTCATCGCGCGGAATCCGCGGGATTCTGTGAAGGCCCCACACCCTCTCGTCCTCCCACCCCGCACCTGTTAGGTGGAACTACATAGAATATTTTGCCGGCGGGTCCAGAAGCAGTAGTTGTTCGTGGAATTCCTCGGCGGAACCATTAGCATCTGCATAGTCAAGTGAATCGCCCGTCAAGCGCGGATAGAGAAGTGAAAGCGGTAAAACTGATTTTTGTGCAAGCGAGTAAAATGTCTTATCCATTTCTATGCCTATTCCCTCATATCCAACAGCAAGCGCGGCTGCAATAGTCGATCCGCTACCCATAAAGGGGTCTAATATCACGCCTTGGCCCAACGGCAACAGACTCCGCACAACTATGCGCAGGAAATGCTGCGGCTTTAAGGAGGGATGATCTGCAATCTCCCTTTCACAGTTCGGCGTCTTAAAACTGGGTATTACATCTGGCAATGGCTTGCCCCCTGCTAGCATCCTCAGTCCTCCTGTACCCCACTTCCGTAGATTCGCAGCTACCGTATGTTCCGCGATAGGCTTACGGAACAGCATCCACGGCTCATAGTTTCCACGTGGGGTTACACACACATCGGGGAATTCTCTTTCCGCATTTTTAGGTCTATCTCCGCCTCGGAAACCGTGATAACAACGCAATACCGTCCCGCGGTTTTCAAATCCCCCTTCAACCATTGCATTTTGAACATACATTTGAAGAACCGGATTGCCTGCCATAAGCACATGACCCCCAGGCCGAAGTTTGGGCAAGAGAACTCTCGCCCACTGCACAAAGTATGCTTGAATCTCCTGCCTCTGCTCTTGTGTGAGAATTGAAAAACGTGGGAGCGGGCGCCGCTCGCAGCCTTCCCACTTGGGAGGCAGGCGCCACACACCGCCCTTACCCATGCGAAGTTTAGCGACTTCGTCAGGCGAAAACTCAACCAGTCCATATGGGGGATCTGTGCAAACACCATGAATAGAGTCGTCTTTCATGCCGTTTATGGCAGAAATGCAATCACCCAAGATTAATTTCATTCGATTCATATTTTCAACTATAGTTGAAAGACTTTTCCTCCGCAAGTGAATAGTATGCCCATATGTCCACCAATGCCAATGTAATAGTCGGGGAAGCAATCCGCCGAATACGTGAGGCAGTCGGTCTTTCTCAAGAAAAACTGGCCGAAAAAGCAGCCATTACCTATCAATACCTCTCAGGCATTGAAAGCGGCAAAAAAAACTTTACCGTTGGAGTTTTGCAAGCAATTGCAACGGCCCTTGGCCTTGGTGTTGACGCTCTTGTCGCAGCAGCTTTTGCTGATAACCAGCCTGTTCCAGTCGTCGATCAGAGATATTTCATCAAAAACTCCGCTTTACCCCCCCGCCTCACCCCTGACCACATTCAGTCGGCTCTCAATCACACACACAAAATCGTGCGCTTAGTGAACGCAGCCTTGATAAAATCATCTGGGCGACCTTTATCTTCATATATTCAAGGCAATAATTTCAGCGGTATTGTCTCGAATATTCTTACTGATTCTTTTTCAACTCTTACGCCATACAAGCATTTTCATGGGCAGAAGTACCCGGATCTAGTTTGTGACGATAAGGGCAAGAGAATTGGTGGATTAGAAGTTAAATCGACGATTCAGATTGGCAAAGGAGGCGAAAGTCACAACGGTCATTCTGGTTGGCATATTGTTGCGTGCTTCCGCATAGATAAGGACACGGGTGATATTCAATTCATACATGTAATGTTCGCTAACCTGATCGGACATGGACAGCGGAATGCTGATTGGAAATATATCGGAAGCAAGGTTAACAAGAAAACTGGCAGCCAGCGGACAGAAACCTACAACACTACATCAACCGGCACTGCTAAACTTCGCCATGGAACCGTTTACCTCGATCCTGCCGCAGTGAAAATTGATCGCTGGCGCACAGACCCCAAAGTGCCTGTGCCCCCGTGCTCTCCTTTTCAGCTAAAAACCAAGACAAACAAGAAAAAGAGACGCACCGGGAGGGACTAAACACTACAGCGTACTAAGTGCGCTGAGCGTAAGCCTTGACGTTAGTCTGCCTTGTGAGCCAATCTGCCGCTATCCTGATTGCCGCCATTAATGCGCGGCACAGCCATGCCTCGCTGGGGGCGCGGTATTTATTGGCGAATATGGGCGATCTGCGCCCGCAAACGGAATTGGTTGAGTTCACCCTTCAGCAATCCGCCGCTGAAATCGCCGCGGCCATTGTGGCCCGCCGGCCGCGCATCTTCGGCATCGGGGTGTATATCTGGAATGCCAAGCATGTGACAGAACTGCTTTCGCTCTTGCGCCGCCAACTTTCGGACACCACTGTGGTCATCGGCGGGCCGGAAGTCACCGGGCCCATGCCCGACAGCAATGTCGCAATTTTGGGCGAGGGCGACCTCGCTTTTGCCGAACTGTGCCGCAACTTGCTGGCCGGCAATGAGCCGCCGCCTGTTCTGCGCCCGCCACCGCCCGATCTCGCCGCGCTCCAACTCCCCTACGGCGAATATACCGACGCCGACCTCGCGCACCGCCTGCTCTATGTTGAGTCCTCCCGCGGTTGCGCCATGCGCTGCGACTACTGTGTATCCGCCAACGACACGGCTGTGCGCTTTTTTCCCTTGCCGGCATTGTTCGCCGCCTTTAACCGGCTTCTCGCCCGTGGCGCGCGGCAATTCAAGTTTTGCGACCGCTCATTCAATCTCAACATCCCACACGCCGTTGCCATCCTGACATTCTTCCTTGAGCGCCTGCCGGCATATCCCGGTATCTTCCTCCACTTGGAAATGTTTCCGGATCGTTTTCCGGACCCATTGCGTGAGGTTCTCGCGCATTTTCCCCCGCGCTCGTTGCAACTGGAAATCGGCCTGCAATCGTTCAACCCGCAAGTGTTGGCCACTATCTGCCGCCCGCAGGACCTTGACCGCGCGGCAGACAACTTTCGCTTCCTGCGCCACCACACGCATGCCTTCCTTCATGCTGATCTCATTGCCGGGCTCCCCGGCGAAACGCCCGAAAGTTTTGCCGCCGGATTTGACCAGCTGTGCACGTTGCACCCGCACGAAATCCAGTTGGGCATCCTGAAAAAACTCCCCGGCGCGCCCATCGCGCGGCATGACGATGCCTACGAAATGCGCTATAATTCCACTCCTCCCTACGACGTTCAATCCGCGCGCGACTGGCCGGCGGATCATCTTGTGCGCACCGCGCGCATGGCTCACTGGTGGGATGCCATCGTCAGCTCCAACCGCTTTCTCGCCGCCGCCCCTCTTATCTGGCAAGGCACACCCTCCATCTTCGCCGCGTTCCTCACCTTTTCTGATTGGCTGGGTGCACGATTTCCCCGCGAACACGGCGTGCCGCTGGTCGCGCTGGTCGAGGCAACGTTTGAATACCTGACCATCCGCCAAGGCATTGCACTGGACATCGCCGCGGAAGCGCTGATCCGTGGTTACCGCCACACCGGCGCGCGCGACATTCCCCCGGCGCTTGCCCCTCACTTGCCCCAGGCCTTGCCGCCCCCCACCCACGGCCTGCCGAAATCCCTCCGCCGCCAATTCCTCCGCTGGACGTGGGAGGAAGCAAACCCTACACTTTGAATATGCGCAACAACACCGGCATCTCCCCCATAGATCCTTTTCGCTCTCCGTCCATGGCCCCGCTGGCTGGGACGCCCCCACCCAAACCTGCAGAACTATATTTCTCCGCCAACAAAAAATCGGAATTGTTCATTCTCCATGCGTCCGCTTTCCTTTTACTTCCTCCGCTGTCCATACAAATCATTGTGCAGAATTGGGAACTCGTTCCCGTCACCGCCTCACTAATGTGCATCATTCTGTTGTCCGCCCGTTATGCAAAACGACCCGATATCACTCACCGTTTTGCAAAAGTTCTTAGAAAAGTCTTTTTTGTCACGTTCAGCCATCCGGGAAGCAAATACCCACCCAAACGAATTGCCCGCATCCCACTTCTTATGGCCATTTACATCCTCAACTTTGTGATTGGCATGCCGTTTGCCATCGGCCACCACCGCCCGCCCCTCATCAACACTCACCGCTACTTAACCAAAAGTGGGTATATGGATTATCTAAACAAACCCTGACCCAACGCACTGGTGCCAATTCCTCCGCTGGACGTGGGATGAAATGCTCGCCACCAGTGAAAGCTTCGGACATTCTCCACCTCGCTCGAAATCATGACCTGTTCTTCCTATTCCCCTTGCTTGCTATGTCCGCGACAATGTGGTGTTGACCGCCTTGGGGGTAAAATCGGGGTCTGTGGCGAGACGGCGCAACTGCGGGTTGCCTCGTGGGGGCCGCACATGGGCGAAGAACCATGCTTCACCGGTTCCCGCGGCTCCGGCACCATCTTTTTTACTGGCTGCTCCTGCCACTGTTTCTTTTGCCAGAACTGGCAGATTTCCAATGGGCATGGCGATGGCCGCGTGGTCTCCGCCGAGGAATTTCACCACATTGCACTGAGCCTCGTGGAATGCGGGGTGCACAACTTGAACTTCGTCACGCCCGACCACTTTTGGCCGCACATTGCGGCGTTGTGCCGCCGCCTGCGGGATGAAGGTGTGCAAATCCCTTTTTTGTTCAATTCGTCCGGCTACCAGTTGCCCGCCATGGTTGCGGAATATGCCGCGCTCATGGATATCTTCATGCCAGATTTTAAATTCGCCGATCCCGCCCTCGCACGGCGGGTTCTCCGCGACGAACGTTATCCGGAAATTGCCCTCGAAGCGCTACGCATCATGGTGGCCGAAAAGGGATTTTTGGAGCCCTTCGATCCCAGCGGTCAACATCCGGCCAAACGGGGCGTGCTGGTCCGCCATTTGGTTCTCCCCGGTCTCGTGGACAATACCTTGCGCGTGTTGAACCTGCTACGCGCGGAATTCGGCCGCTGGCTGCCGATTTCACTGATGAGCCAATACAAACCCACCCCCGCTGCCCGCCAGCACCCGGACTTTGATCGTCACTTGTCTTGTGAGGAATACCAAACCGCACTGGCCCATGCCCAGGCACTCGGCTTTGAAAATCTACTGGTTCAACCTCTCGCCACCACCGACGACTTTTTTCCCGACTTCCAGCGGCCCAAACCTTTTCGGGGCAATCCGTAGAATATCCACGTTCTCAGTACTTACGCCCCAGCAAAATGCAGTTGAACAGCGCGCGCCCCACTTGGTCACGGGTCAGAAACTCGTTGCTGCCCGGCATTTCATGCAAAGACACCACCGTCTGACGCAACAGATCATAGGTGCGGATGGCAATGGCCTGATGCTCCCACAATGCGGGGTTGTCCAAATCAAGGTCCGCGGCAAATCGCACCAACAGCTTTTTGTCTTCAACAAAAGCCCACAACTCGTTGGCCACGGGCGATAGCGGCGCCACGTGGACAATATGGCCCCCCACATTTGCCTTGTCCGGCTCCAACTGGAAATTGGCCAGCAACGCCGCGCGCAAGTGCGCGCGCAACACGTCATCCGGATACTGTGCCCGCTCGCGTGTCGCAAATAAATAATCTTTCATTTGCGCCAGCTCAACGGTCACTTCGACCGCTTCGGCTGCCTGTGCCGGCGGCTCGCTCATTCGGGCCACGTTGATGATCCGAAAAGTCTTGCTGGTGACCGCCACGCCCCAGTCCTCGATCGTGTAATCGGCTTTTTTGACGCGCACCGCCAGGTTGAGCAAGGGCAACACAATTTCCGCCAGTTGACTGCGATCGCCGGGGTCCAGCTCCACCGTCAGCCGCCGCACCCAAAACGGGAACTGCCGAATCCCCGCCAACCCTTCGATATCGCTTTCATCCAAATACCAGCGATACAAATGACCCATGATGTCATACAGGTAAGTCTCCGCCAGCACTTCGGCGGGCGGAGATGACGGTGCCGCAAAAACTGCCGATGGCGTTTCGCCCGCTTGCGCTGGCCAATGTGCCGCCAACACAAAAATCAACAGCAGCCAACACAATCTTTTCATTTCGGCTCCTTGCGCAGTGTAAAAAAACGATTGCCTCCCAACGAGCCTTCCAAGGAATCAGGGATCGTCACAAAGTTCCCGCCGGGGTCATAAAAATCCTGATCCGTCATCCAAGCATACGCCCGCCCCGTCACCGCCAGCCGGTTGACCACCGTCAACCCTGCATAGCGGTCCGCCCCGGGAATCCCGCCCGCGAGATAGGCAGTGGCCAACCCTTGCGCAAAATTCAACAGGCCGGCAAAGCGTCCCGGGGCCTCGCCACTGTTGGCTATCCGCAGCAAATTCTCCAAGCGCGCCGTCACGCGCGGCTCAACATCCGGTTGGCCGGCCGCATTGCGAAAAAATCCCTCGCATTGATTCGGCGCTGTGATGACCGCCAGCACATCGTCTGTGTTCACCGCGCAAATCTGCTTTTGGGAATACCCCGCCGGTATGTGGTGGACACGCGAATGCAGCACCCACAAAATGGACAGCATGGCCGCTTTGCTATCCATCTCGCTGACATATCCCCGCTCGCCGGGGAAGGCGGCCTCATTGACCAGCAAGCGCGCCAAGTACCCCGCGGGCGCGGCTGGCGCCTCCAAGGTGGCGAATTGCGCCGCGGCCCGAATCGCCATCGTCAGCAGCAACACAACGGCAACGCACTGTATGTTCTTGGCTCTCATCCGGCAATATTGGCGCGCCTGGCAGGGCTCGAACCTGCGACCCTGGGATTAGAAATCCCATGCTCTGTCCAGCTGAGCTACAGGCGCGTCCGGGGCGAAACATACGAAATTGGCGGCCGCTTTCAAAGTTTACTTCACGGGCGCTTTCCGTTATTCACCAGAATCATGAATCTTTCTACCGGGATCGCGCTGGATTGGTTTCCCCGGGCGGCTGCGCTCGCGCATAGTTCCCGACCGCTTTCCTGCGGCGTCTGCGAAGCGCCGCCCCGCCCCCCGCCCCCCTTCACCGAACGCCACTTGCAGTGCGTCTGGGCTGATGCGCGATTGCGCCCGTCCTTGCTGGCTACCGCCGCCGGCGAACCGGTGCAGGTGGAGCATCCCGGTGAATGGAACACCGGCCCCGGCCCCGATTTCCTGAATGCCGCGCTGCGCGTTGGTCCGGATTTGCGCAGGATCACCGGCGATGTGGAAATCCATGTGCGCCCCGCTGATTGGCAACGCCACCGCCATGCCGACGACCCGCGATACCGGCGGGTGTGCGCCCACGTATCCTATTATCCCGGCACATTGCCGGAAGCCGAGCTGCCGCCCGGCACACTGCAAATTGCCTTGCGCCCCGCGCTGGATGCGCAACTTGATTTTTCGTTTGATAACCTTGATTTGCTTTCGTACCCCGTGGCGGCCCGTGCCACGCCCCCACCGTGCCGCGCCGCCATGCTGCAGCTTACTCCCGATCAGCGCGGCGCGGTGCTGGATGCCGCCGGCGAACACCGGTTGCGCCGCCGCGCCGAAATCCTGCAAGCCGCCATGCTGGATCGCGGGCCGGCGCAAATTATCTATGAAGAAGTCATGGCGGCTTTGGGTTACCGGCCCAACAAAGCGCCGTTCCGCCGTTTGGCGCGCGTGCTGCCGCTGGAGTTACTGCGCGAAAAATCGGGCGGCAATCCGTGGCGCGCCTATGCGCTGCTGCTGGGTGTGGCATCGCTGCTGCCGGACCCTACCACACGCCGGATCGGTGATGATGAAACCAAATCTTTTTTGCGGCGTTGCTGGGATGCGTGGTGGCCGTTGTCCGGCGAATTTTTGCCGCGGCGCATTCCCCGCGCCGACTGGGTGTTTGCCGGTGTGCGCCCGACCAATCGCCCCGAACGGCGGTTGATGGCGGCCGCGCAATTGTTCGCCCCCACCCCCGGCCTGCCGGAACGGGTTGCCGACATTGCCAAGCGAACCCAAGGACTCGACGCCAATACCCTGCTGCAACTTTTTGATTTGCCGGAGACGCCTTATTGGGCAAATCGCCTGTCATTTTCCGCGCCTCCGGTGGATGCGCCCGTGGCCCTGGTTGGTTTGCCACGCGCCCGGGCGATTCTTGTGAATCTGCTGCTGCCCGCCGTGGCCGCCCTGGGCGCGCCGGCTTCAGCATGGCAAGCGCTGTTGGCGGATCTGCCGGCGGAGGAGCCCAACGAATTAGTCAAGCAAACCGCGCTGCGCCTGTTCGGGCCCGACCACACGCCACGGCTTTATCGCGCCGGTTTGCGCCGCCAAGGGCTCATCCATATTCACCACGAATATTGTCTGAACGACCGCTCGCTCTGCGCCACCTGCCCGTTGCCCACCAGCCTCGCGAGCACCACCCCATGAAAAAGGATCCGGTTCGCGTTTATACCCATCGTTTTGTTTTTCCGCCGGAAGCGGAAGACGAAAACCAGCACGTCAACAACATCGAATATGTGCGTTTGCTTCAAGAGTCGGCCATCGCCCACACCCGGCAAAACGGGTGGACTCCCGAAGAGCTGCACAGCCGCGACTGGACATGGGTGGTGCGCTCGCATTTTATCGAATATCTGCAACCGTGCCGCGCGGGTGAACCCATTGCGGTGCAGACGTGGGTGGCCAACTTTCAAAAAATCCGGTCATTGCGCAAATACCGTTTTGTGCGTGAAAGCGATGGCACCCTGCTGGCTACCGCGCAAACCAGTTGGGTGTTCCTGAATCTGCGCACCGGTCGACCCGTAGCCATTCCGCCGGAGGTCCTCGCCGCCTACCAAGCGGTACCGGCAGCCGAGGAACCGGGCGAAAGCTAGCCGGAACGCCGCTCCGGCGCCGGATGGGATTATGCGCCGTCTTGCGCGCGGATTTCCACCCGACGGATTTTGCCGCTGATGGTCTTGGGCAACTCGCGGACAAACTCCACCACGCGCGGATATTTATACGGCGCGGTCACTTTTTTCACGTGCGCCTGCAACTCGTGTTGTAATTCGTCAGAGGGCTCATAACCCTTGGCCAGCACAATGGTGGCCTTGACGAGCTGTCCGCGTTCTTCATCGGGAACGCCGGTCACTGCGCACTCCATCACGGCCGGATGCTCCATCAAGGCGCTTTCCACTTCGAACGGGCCAATGCGATAGCCGCTGCTCTTGATCAAATCGTCGTCGCGGCCCACGTACCAGAAATAGCCATCCTCATCCTGCCAGGCCACGTCGCCGGTGTGATATACCCCGCCGCGCAAGCAACGGGCGTTGCCCTCCGGGTCGCGATGATATCCCTGAAACATTCCGCGCGCGCGCAGGCGCTCTTGGGGCACCACGATTTCGCCCTGCTCGCCCGGGTCGCACCGGGAGCCATCCGGCCGCGCCAAAAACATTTCATAGAGTGGTGACGGCTTGCCCATGGAGCCGGGCTTGGGTTCCATGCCCACAAAGTTGCCCACGCCCACCGTCATTTCCGTTTGCCCGTAGGCTTCCATCAGGCGCAAACCGGTGGCTTTCAGGAATTGCTCATACACTTCCGGGTTGAGCGGCTCGCCCGCCACCACGGCGTATTCCAATTTGGAAAAATCATATTTCGACAAATCTTCCTTGATCAGGAACCGGTACACCGTGGGCGGGGCGCAGAAAGTCGTCACGCCGAATTTGGCGCACATCTCCAGCGTTTTGGTCGGCGAAAACTTGTCGTAGTCATGCACGAAGACCGCGCTGCCGCAGATCCACTGGCCGTAGAGTTTGCCCCAAGCCGACTTCGCCCAACCGGTATCCGCCACCGTGTAGTGCAGTCCGCCATCGCGCACGTTCTGCCAGAACTTGGCCGTCACAATGTGGCCCAGCGGATACGTAAAATCGTGCGCCACCATCTTCGGCTGCCCGGTGGTGCCCGACGAAAAATAGATCAGCATGGTGTCGTCATTGCGTGTGGCCGCTGCGCCGCTTGGCCGCTCCCAATGTCCATCCGCCGCCTGCATTCCCGCGGCAAAATCGAACCACCCCTCCCGCCCGCCATGCAGCCGCATTTTGAGCGGCGGCGCCGCTTGCTGGGCGGCGGCTTGATCAATCGCGGCCTCCAAGGCGGCATCGGGGACCGTCAGCACCAGCCGGATGCCCGCCCGCTCAAAACGGTATTCCAAATCGTGTTCCGTCAGCATGTGCGTGGCCGGCACGCCAATCGCGCCCAACTTATGCAGCCCCAGCAGCGCGTGCCAAAACTCCAGCCGCCCCTTCAAAATCAGCAGCACCGCATCGCCTTTGCGAATCCCATGACGCTGAAAAACCTGCGCTGCGCGATCGCTGCCGTCTTTCAAGTCCGCAAACGTGACATTCCTTTCGTCGCCCGCATCGTTGCACCACACCATGGCCCGGCGAGTGGGCTCCGTGCGGGCGTAATGGTCCACGACGTCATAGGCAAAGTTGAATGATTCCGGCGTGTGGATGGCCAACCCCGCGCGGAAATCTTCATAGGACGCAAATTCACTGCGGGGAACAAATTGTTTGAGCAGGCTCACTGAAAGCTTCCGGGTTAGATGATGATGGCCAGAAAACGGACTGGGCGGCCATCCAGTGCTTGCATGGCATGGCCATAGTTCGAGTCGAAGTAGACACAATCCCCCGTTTCCAAAATCAGCTCGTTGCCATGAATGGTCACACGCATCCGTCCCTCGAGAACGTAATTGAACTCCTGCCCCGGATGCGAGTTTGCGTGTGTGCCGGCTTCACCGGCATCGGGCGGCACCGTCACCTCAAACGCGTTCATTTTGCGCCCCGCAAAGTTGGCTGCCAGATTCCGATATTGGTAATCCTTCCGGCGCTCCACCTTCACCCCGCCTCCTTGGCGCGTGACACAAAAAATCTTCATGCGCGGCGCTTCGCCCGTCAGCAATTCCGTTAAATCCGCATTCAGAAAAAGAGCCGCTTCATGCAATGCGCTGGCGGGAATATCTGCCGACCCCGCCTCGTAGGACTCGTACACCTCCGCCGACACCCCCAACGCCGCCGCCACTTCCTGAGCCGACTTTTCCTCCAACTCACGCCGTTCTTTCAACCGTGCGGCGATGTCCCTTCTTTGCTCCTGCATGGCACGACTCCTTTTGTTGTGGCCTGGTCAGTCGGTCCTTGGCCCGCCTGCCACCAGCCCCCCTACTCTTGCAGAAGTTGCGCCAAAGTGCGAGCAATCGGATGCGGTTGTACCGTCCCAACCAGCCATTGGCCCTGCTTCGCAACCCACCCCGCTTCCTCCATAATGCCGATATGCCGCGATACGCTATTACGCGGAATCCCGGTGTCGCGGCCTAGTTGGGCAAGCGTTTTGGGAGCCATCAGCAGCGCCTGGACCAACGCACCACGTCGCGGGTGAGCCAACCCCCAGGCAATCCGGATAATTTCGGCATCTTGCTTTTCAGAAGAAGAGCCTAACACCTCCAGCAAAGCCTTCACCAAAGGCGCAGCCGAGGGCACTTGCGGGTCAGCGCCAAAACGATAAAAAACAAACGATCTCTTCCGCTCCACCCGCAGCAGCCCCCGCGACTGGATCCGGCGCAACTCCTGACTCGCGTCCGAACCGCCAATCCCCACCGCTTTCGCCAAGTCCGTAACACCGGCCCCCTTGCTTTGATGCAACTGCCGAATCAACTTCAAGCGCGTTTCTCCGGCAAGCACCCGGCACGTCCGCCACAACGTTGGGTTCAATTGGCGTATTTTCTTTAGCTTAACCATGCCCACACTTTATAAACTCTGGACAGTGCAGTCAATTCGTGGTTTTGAAAAACAGCAATAAAATATGTGTATTTAACTCATATAGAATTAAATGCGTAATATAAGAAAACTGTCCACAGTTTATAAACTCTGGACAGTTGCTCGAAATACCTCTTGGCACCCCTCCGCCATTTGAGCCGAGCGGAACCGGGTTTATGAGGCGGGCGAGATCAGGTTTCGCGTTCGCCGCGGGCCATGATGACCTTACCGGTGCGGACGAGTTCAATGATCTTGAACTTGCGCAGGAGGTCCACCATGGCGTCAATTTTTTCGGAGCTGCCGGTGGCTTCCAAGACAATGGACTTGTCGGCAAGATCCACGGTCTTGGCGCGGAAGTGATCGGCAATTTGCAGGACTTCGGCGCGGCGGGTGCTGTCGGCGGCCACCTTCACGAGGGCGAGCTCGCGGGCAACCACTTCTTCATCGGTGTGTTCGCGGCAAGCGAGGACATCCACGAGCTTGTTGCATTGCATGATGATCTGCTCGAGGCCGGCTTCGCGACCTTTGGCCGTAATGGTCATGCGGGAGAGGTCGCTGTTGGCGGCCGGGGAGACCACCAGGCTCTCGATGTTGAAGCCGCGCCGCGAAAAGGTCTGCGCGATGCGCGCCAACGCGCCGGGGCGGTTGGCCACAAAAATGCTCAGGTTATGGGTGGGGACTGAGGTGCTCATGTTTCAACTCCCTGGTTTCAGTTTTTCTTGGCGCGGGCCGCGGCAGGTTTGTTTTTGCGTCCAGCGGGCCGGCCGGGTTTTTGGCGGGGATGCTCCAACACGGTTTCTTCCAGCGGCTTGCCGGGCGGAACCATGGGGTACACTTCTTCGTGCATGACGACTTCCACGTTGATGAGCGCAGGGCCGGGATGCTCCAAGGCGCGTTTGAGCACTTTGGGGATATCAGCGCCACGCTTGAGGTTGAGGGCCAGCATGCCGTAGGACTTGGCCAAAGCGACGAAGTCGGGATTGCCGCGCAGGTCCACTTGGCTGAAGCGCTCATCATAGAACATATCCTGCCACTGCCGGACCATGCCGAGATAGTGGTTGTTCATCAGGATGATCTTGATGGGCAGCTTGTGAATCACGGCGGTGGCGAGGTCCGACATGGTCATCTGGAAGCCGCCATCGCCGACAATGGCAATGACCAGCTCATCGGGCCGCCCAAACTGGGCGCCGATGGCGGCAGGCAGGCCGAAGCCCATGGTGCCGGCGCCGCCGGAGGTGATGAACTGCCAGGGTTTGTCGCACTTGTACCACTGCCAAGCCCACATCTGGTGCTGGCCGACATCAGTGGCCATGATGGCCTTGCCGCCGGTGAGCTTGTTGAGGGCATCAATGACTTGCGGCGGGTGCAGGCCGCCTTTTTTGGCGTAGGTGAGCGGCCATTTTTTCTTGTAGCCTTCGACTTGCTTGAGCCACTCGGCAGTATCGCCCCGTTTCACGCGCGGCAACAGGTCCTGCAACACGGTCTTGATGTCGCCTTGGCATTGGAAATCGGGCTTGATCAGTTTGCCGAACTCGGTGGGGTCAATATCCACGTGGATTTTGACTGCGTTCCGGCAGAACATGCTGGGCACGCCGAGAATGCGGTCATCGAGGCGGGCGCCGAGGGCGAGCATGAGGTCGCACTCGACCACGGCGCGGTTGGCATAGGCGGTGCCGTGCATGCCGAGTCCTTCGAGGCTGAGCTTGTGGGAATCGGGGAAGACGCCTTTGCCCAGCAGGGTGGAGGTGACTGGAATCTGGAGTTTTTCGGCAAGTTCGCGCAGTTCTTTTTCCGCGCGGGACAGCGCGGCGCCGTGGCCGGCAATAATGACCGGGCGCTTGGCCTTGGCGAGGGCATCGGCGATGAAATCAAGCGTTTCCGGCAAATAGCCGCGTTTTTCGGGCTTGTAGCCGGGCAGATTCATTTCGGCATCGAGCGCAGCCGTGCACAGCTCGGTGCCGACATCCTTGGGCACGTCAATCAGC
>MWEZ01000045.1 GCA_002071335.1 Verrucomicrobia bacterium ADurb.Bin018 | reverse complement strand
GACATGGCGGCGAGGTTGTAGATTTCGTCGGGCTGGACTTCATCGAGCAGCTTCACGAGGGAGAACTGGTCGAGCAGGTCGGCCTGCCGCAAGCTGATCTGGTCCTTGAAGTGGGCGATACGGTCGAAGGTCTCGGTGCTGGCGCGCCGGACCATGCCGGTGACCTGATAACCCTTGGCCAGGAGCAGTTCCGCCAGATAGGAGCCATCCTGGCCCGTGATGCCGGTAATCAATGCTTTCTTCATGTTGTTTCTCCGCTGGTTGTGTTGACGTCGGGCAAGTTCCACGTTTCGCGCAGGTAGGCAATGGCCTGCACAATATGTGCCGTCTCGGTATTGGGAGCCGGTTCCAAAACGCGCACCATATCCATTCCGGCGATCTTCGCCAAGGCCGGAAAATCCACTTTGCCGCGGGGGGGCATCACGTGGTCCTGGCCGGGCGGTAGGACATCGTGGATGTGCATCCCCGCAATGTAGGGCTCCAGCCGTTGCAGCCACCGCGAGGCATTGATGAAGCCCAGATTTTCGCGGATTTGCGCATGGCCGATATCCCACCACAAGCTGACGCCGGCCGCGTAAAACTGCTTCATCAGCTTTTCCGCTTCGAGCTCGGTGGGGATGGCCTCCCACGTCGGCAGGTTTTCCAGCGCCAGCCGGACGCCGGTTTCCTGAATCACCGGGAGCAACTGCTGCAAACTTTCGGTCAGATAACCGATTTGGCGTGGCGCCTTTTTGTCGCGCGCGAGCTGGGCCTTGAGCTTCAGGTTTTCGTAGGGCGCGCTGAACTGCTCGCCGCGCGCGGCGAGGCGGGTCAGCTCGAACGACAGCTTGGGAATATCCACATTGCCGGAGTGGCACACCACCACGCGCGCGCCGACTTCGGCGGCGAAGCGCAACGTGCGGCTGATGTGGGTGACGGCAAACTCGCGCTCGCGACGGTCGGGGGAGGCCGGCGTGTAGAGCTCGGGATGCGGGCGTGGCGCACCGATGGGCACCGGGCAGAAGTTGTGCACGCTGTCCACCCGCACCGCGCCGGAGGCCACCATGGCCTTTACGCCGGGGATCAGCTCGGCGCGCAGGTCATAGCCCAGTTCCACAATGCCGAGGCCCAGCTCCAGAATCTCCTCGATCAAGGCCTGGCCGGACTGGTGCCGCCCAGCATTCCAACGAGTGCTCAACGACAGCGGAATCATTTTTCCGCCTGCGCTTGAATGGCAGTGATGGCCACGGTGTTGACGATATCCACCACCGTGCAGCCGCGCGACAAATCGTTGACCGGCTTGCGCAGGCCCTGAATCACGGGGCCAATGGCCACCGCGCCCGCGGAGCGCTGCACGGCCTTGTAGGTATTGTTGCCGGTGTTGAGATCGGGGAAAATAAAGACCGTGGCGCGGCCGGCCACCTTGGAGTCGGGCATCTTCGTGCGGGCCACGCTGAGGTCAATGGCCGCGTCATACTGGATGGGGCCCTCGATGGGCAGGTCCGGGGCCATGGCACGGGCGAGCTCGGTGGCCTCGCGCACGCGCTCGACATCCGCGCCGCCGCCGGAATCGCCGGTGGAATAGGACAGCATGGCCACGCGCGGGTCCACGCCGAACGTGGCGGCCGTGCGCGCGGACGTCACGGCAATTTCCGCCAATTGCGGTGCAGTGGGATTGGTGTTGATGGCGCAATCGCCATACACCAGCACGCGGTCCTTCAGGCACATGAAGAACACGGAGGACACAATGGTGAAGCCCGGCTTGGTGCGGATGAACTGCAACGCGGGGCGCACGGTGTGCGCGGTGGTGTTGACCGAGCCGGACACCATGCCATCGGCCAGTCCCTTGTGGACCATCATGGTGCCGAAATAGGAGGCGTCGGCCATGATGGTTTCGGCCATGTCGGGCGTGACGCCCTTTTCTTTGCGCAGCTCGTAATAGCTGCTGACAAAATCGCGGAAGTGCGGCGATTGCGTCGGCTGGATGATTTCCACGCCCGGCAGGTTGAGCCCCAAGTGCGAAATCTTGCCGCGGATTTTCTGCTCGCTGCCGAGCAGCACCACATCGGCCACGCCGCGCAGGAGCACCTGTTCGGCGGCGTAGAGAATGCGGTCTTCCTCGCCCTCGGGCAGGACGATGCGCTGGCGCGGCTCCTGCGCGCGCTGGATCAGCCCGAACTCAAAGCGCTTGGGCGTGACCACGTCGGTCTGCGCGGTCTCCAGCAAATCCACCAGCTTTTGGGTGTCCACGTTGGATTCAAACAGCGCCAGCGCCGCAGTAATTTTGCGGGTGGCGCCGGGATAAATGCGCGAGTGCAGCCGCGACACGATGGAAATGGCCTCGTAGGTACTGCCGGGGATGGACAGCACCGGCACCATGTTGCGGACCTCTTTGAGCAGCGTAGCCACTGCGCCGGACGGGCGGAAGCCGTTGGTCAGCACCACGCCGGCAATGTTGACCGGCCGCGCGGAGTTCAGCTTGAGCATCACGCCGAGCAGGTTGCCGAAGCGGTCGCCGGAAATAAACAGCAGCGCGCCATCGCGCAGTTGCGACAAAAACAACTCCGGCGAGGAGTCCGCCACCGCGAACGAGGTTGCTTGCAGCGAGTCCAGCAAGTCGGGGCGATAAAAAGTTTCGGCGCCGAGCGCGTGGGCCACTTCGCTCATCATGGGGGCGGCGAGGCCGGGGTCGTCAGGGACGGCAAAAATGGGGCGGCTGGCGTGGCGCGTATTCGCCAGCAAATCGGGCAACTCCGTGAGGCGCTCCGGCGGGAAGCGGTTCAGGATGGCCGCCAGCACGGTGCAATCGTTTTCTTCAAAACTCTGGATGGCGAAATCCAGCGTGGTCATGCGGCCATCGGAGACGGCCTTCTGGCCATCCACCACCAGCAGCACGGGGGCGGCGAGGTTTTTGGCGATAGCGGCGTTGATGTTGAACTCGAAGGCGGAGGTCTGGCCCACGAAGTCGGAGCCTTCACACACCACGAAGTCGAAGCGCCGGGCCATCTCGTTATAGCGCTCCAGAATACCGTCGAGCAGCTCGGAGGTTTTGCCGGCGCGGATCAGCTCGCTGGCCTCGCGGCTGGTATAGCCGAAGGCCTTTTCGTAGGGCAGGTCGAGGCGGAAGTGGCTGATCATCAGGGCAATGTCGTTGTCCTGCTCGGCGCCGTTGCGATCGGCGGGAATAATGGGGCGGAAAAAGCCGACATGGCCGACTTTTTCGACCATCATTTCCATGACGCCGAGCGCAATGGCGGACTTTCCGCTGCTGGCTTCCGTGGCGGCAATATAGACATTACGGGACATGGCAACCTTTCCACAATGTCGCGCCGCGGCGGCGCAACAAAACGCAGGGCAGACTACCCGTTTGCGCCCGCGCGCGCAAGCCTGCCCGCCGCGGCATTTTCACGCCGGCGAGTCGCCCACCACAATCTGCACGGGCATCCGGCTGAGGCGGTCGTAGAGCCGCCGCTCGCCCAGGACGGGCCACCAGTCATAGAGGAAGATTTGCAGCGGCTGCCACATGGCCACCCAGCCGCAAATGATGAGGCCTTCGCGGAAGACGTCGCGCAGGGTGCTGGCGGCGGCCCAGCCGGTCAGCGCGGCGGAGGTAATCAGCGCCAGGCTCAAAAACGCCAGCCCGATGGCGAGGCTGATCAACCCGTGATGAATCAGCGAGCGGAACTGGCGGCGGGTGAGCCCCGACTGCCGCACAAAATGCTCGCGAATGGCCTCGCCGGCATCGCGCGCCTCCGCCGGCGAGGTAGGCGGCTCGGACAGGTGAATCACCAGTGCCAGCGGCAGGCGGTCGGCCACCTCTTCGGCACTGGCGATGATGTAATCCTGCGCGTCGTCAGCAAGGTCCTTGGCGAGAAAGGGGGAGGGATCGTGCGAGTCGAACAACTGCCCGAGGCTGCGCAGCCGGATTTCCAGCGGATGATGATCCAGCGGAATCTCATCACCGAAAAATGGCGCGCTATACTCCATGCTCACCCCTTGACCGCGCCTTCCGTCAGCCCCTTGACGAACAGCTTCATGGAGAACGTAAAGAGAATGATCACCGGGATGGAGGCGATGGCGTAGCCGGCCATCAGTGGGCCCCACAGCTTGATGTATTCGCCCGCCATGCGGATGAGCTGCACAGTCACTGGCAGCCTCGCCTGTTCGCGCATGACAATCAGCGGCATCACAAACTCATTCCACTGGCCCAAAAACTGCATTACGGCCACGGTGCCCATGATGGGGCCGGAGAGCGGAATCACCACCAGCTTGAGCTGCTGGAAGTGGTTGGCACCGTCAATTTCTGCGGCCTCGAACAGGTCCTGCGGAATATCTGCGATGAAGTTGCGGAAGACGAAAATAGCGAACGCCTGTCCGCCGGACGCGCCCACCAGGATCAGGGCGGTCAGGGTGTTGAGCAGGCTCATGTCGCGCAGCAGGATGAACAACGGCACGAGGTTGGCGATCATCGGCATCATCATCAGCAACAGCAGCGCATTCCAGAGGAACGACGACAGCGGCACCTTGAGCCGCGCAAAGAAATACGCCCCCGCCAGCCCGAAGATCACAATGAAGAATGTGGCCGTGGTGGACAGGAAAATGGAGTTGGCCACCGTTGGCGACACCATGGCCCAGGCCGTTGACCAGTTGTCCCAATGCAACGGCTGGGTCAGCGTGGTGGGGTTCAGATAGAACTGGTTATTGTCCTTGAGCGATACAATCAGCATCAGGTAGAGCGGCAGGAACGCGAACGCCAGCACGAACCAGATGAAGGCATGCTTGGCAAAGCGCAGCCACGCGCTGCCGACCGCCGCCGCCGCCTTGTAGGCCGGCATTTGCTGCCGCGCGAACGAACGCGCGACATATAAATCGCCCTTGCTGACCGCCGGGGTGGGGCGGCGCAGGCAACGCGCCAGATAGGCCTTGTCCACCCGCGCGCCCAATTGGCCCCACGGCGTGGCCAGAATGATGAATACCGCGCCGGAGATGATCATGTTCAGCGAACCACCCGTCGCGCCGTAGCCGATCAAAATTGCGCCCGCCACGCCGATGGCCGCCTTGAAGAGGCTGGTGGAAAGCATCATCACCAGCGCGTAGCCAAACAGCAGCCACGTGACATCCGCGCGCCCGGTGATGGCCGCCGCCATCAGGCCCGCCGCCACCGCCAGCAACCCGTGCCGCAGCGCGCGGCCATACTTGCGCAGCGCCACCGGCACCGACACCAGCAGACCCAGCTTGATCAGCAGCGTCACCACAAACGCGGCGAAAATGAGCGGCGTGGCCGTGTGCGGCACCAAGTGCGCGCGGAAGAACACAAACCCTTCCGCAAATGTGTAGAGTGCGAGAATCCCAAACCATGCCGACTTGCCCGGACGCGCGCCGCCTTCCGGCTCGCCCTGCAGCAGCATGTTGCAAATCTTCTGCAGCAGCAGCACCACCACCGTCAGCACAATGCCCACCGCGCAGGCGTAGCCCATTTGCTGATCCATGAACGCCTTGCGCAGCATGAAGAGCGCGGGCACGGTCGCTTTGCCGCCGGGGCCGCCGGTAATTCCCGCCAGCGCGAGGATCATGCCGGCATCCTTGATCGTATCAATGATGGCGAACACCAGCAGCAGATAGATCGAGCCCATCAGCAGCGGCAATTCAATCTTGGTAAAGCGCGTCCACCAGTTGGCGCCGTCAATATCGGCCGCCTCGTAAATGTCCTTGGAAATATTTTGCAGCTTGGCCAGGTGGGTCAGCACCGCGAATGAACCCACCCACGGGAAGCCCCACACCACGCAGGCGATAATGATAATCTTGGGATCGCCCAGCCACGCCGGCGCGCTACCCGCCTTGAACGCCGTCAGCCAGTCGAACGACTCCAGCACGGCCTTGGCCAAGCCCGTGGTGCCGGGATCGGCCAGCTTGGCCGCCACGAAGTTGCCGCCGTGCTGCAGCAGCGTCATCAGCCCCGTCCAATCGAGGAACTGGTTGAGGTAGCCCGCCGTGGCCTCGAAGAAGAACGAACGCCAGATCAGCACCGTGATCAGCCCCGGAATCACCATCGGCACCACGAAGAGCGTCCGGTAGAAAAACTGCATTTTCTCCGACGTGCAGCGGTGGATGCTCACCGCCACCAGCAGCGCCGGAATCATTTTGATGACATTCCAAAACCCGAGAATGAACGCCAGTTTGAACGAGTTCCAGAACTCGAGGTTTTTGAGCAAATCGGTATAATTTTCAAACCCGACAAATTCGGAAATATCCGACCCGTTCCAGCGGAACAGCGAGTGGAAGATGCCCGAGCTGGCCGGGTAATACTGGAACAGGGCAATCAGCAGCAGCGTGGGAATGATGAAGAAATAAATTTCCCAGTGGTGACGGAGCTGGTTGGGTCTGACTTCTTTGGGTTGCATGTCAGCGGGCGGGGGAAGGGGTGGGGGCGGCGGGGTTCAGGGCGCGGCGCGCGGCAGTTTTCCACAGTGTGGAAATTATTTTTCCACACTGTGGAAAAATCCCGCAAAGTTGTTCCATTGCGTGGAAAAATCGTTCAAACGTTGCCGCTGCGCTCGCTATGGCTCGCTTGCTCGCCCGGCTGCGCCGGTCGCTATAGAGCTCGCGTTCGCCCGGCGTCCTTCGGACTTGGGCTCGGCACTCGCCTATTTTCCATTGTGTGGAAAAATCGTCAAAACTTTTTCCATTGCGTGGAAAAATCGGGCCGTTTTTTCCACACTGTGGAAATCTTTTTTCCACACTGTGGAAAAATAATGCGCCGCAGGGGGAAACTTTTCCACGCTGTGGAAAGTTTTTTTCCACGCTGTGGAAAACGGTCGGGGCGTGTCTCATGGCGCGACCTCCGCGCGGATGCGTTCGCGGATTTTGGTGAGGACAGCGGGGGAATATTCGTAAGGCGCCACGTAGTCGGCGGGCAGGTGGTCGCGCGTGATCAGGTCCAACTGGCGGGCGTGGTTGAGTTCGCCCCAGATTTGACGCGAGGAGGTGATGGCGCGGTAGCGGACCCACGCCGAGGCGGCATCCAGCTCCGCGGCGGCCTTGGCGGCGGGATCGGTGGCGGCGGCGGCGGCTTCGTCGGCCAGGATGGCGCGGCCACGGATGCCGGCCAGATATTGTTCGTTGCGCTGCATGCCGCGCCGCCAGTCGCGCTGCTGCTCCAGGAAGTCCTTCAGCCCGTTTTGCAGATAATATTCGGTGAAGCGCGTGGCGAAGTCCTCGAACGAAATTTGGTTGACCTGATAGAGCGAGTAGATTTGGCCCCAGGTGACGGCGGTGTTGCCGCCGAGGTTGAAGTTGATATTGCCGTAGATGCCTTCGAGGTGCGGCTCAAAGGCTTGCAGCAGCGGGTCGAGCTCGGTGCCGACAATGGCTGGAATCCAGCCGATGATGCGGTTGAGTTTTTCGTTGCCGCGCTGGGAGGCGAGGAAGAGCAGGAAGTCCAGCGCCACATCAAAGTTTTTGGAGGTGCGGCTGATGCCGAAGCGGAAGCCGGCGCCGGGGGTTTCATAGATGCGGCCTTCGACCACGCCGCCATAGACCGGGTCGTCGCGCGCGGGGATGGGGAAGTCCATGATGCCGACCTCGAATTGCCCCTTGGCCTGCTCTTGCAGGGAGCGAGCATCCCACGTGCCGGTGGTCATGAACACGGCGCGCTGCTGGGCAAAGAGGAACACGGCTTCATCGCGGCCGAGGCCGGTGTAGCCGGTTTGGAAGTAGCCGGTGACCTCGCGCAGCATTTTGAGCCAGCAGGCGAGGGGCGGATAAAGGAAATCGAGCTGGCCAGTCTTGAAAGCCACGAAGGTTTCATCGTTGCCGACAAAGCCGTCGCGGTTGAAGTCGGCGCGGCGGAAGCAGCCATAGGTGACGGGCGAGAACATCATGCCATCCCAGTGGCCGAAGTGATAGGCCGAACCCGCAATGGGAATATATGGCTGGCCGCTGGTGGGGTTGGTCACGCTTTGGATTTTCTGGCAGACAGCGAGGAATTCGCGGTAGTCCAGCGGGGCCACGTCGAGGCCGGTCAATTTCTTGAGCAGGTCCTTGTTATAGAAAATGCGCACGCCGAACTGGGAGAGCGGCACGGACATGTATTCCTGCATTTCCGCAACGTAGGCGGTTTTCATGCCGTCTTTGAATGTGCGCCGCAGGGGTACATCGGCGATGTCGGTGCCGGCATTGTGCGGATTGGGGGTATTGACATACCGGCTCAGCGGCTGAAAATAGCGGTTGTAATAGGAAAGCCAGATGTTGTCGGGCAGCATGGCGCCGACCTGCATGATGTCCGGCGCGGTGCCGCCCATGAGCTGGGTGCTGACCCACTGGCCGTAGGTGCCTTCGGGGATGGCGTCCTGAATGATGACCACGTTGGGGTGCAGCTTCTGGTAGTCGCGGGCCATTTCGTCGAGGCCCTCGCGCACGCTGGCTTCCAGTTGCCAGTGGCCAAGGCGAATGACGATGGAGCCCGGTGGCGCTTGCTGGGCGCGGTAGGTGGCGATCACCCACGCCGACCACAGGAATACCGCGAACACCACGAGCAGGGCGAAGTAGGTTCGCACAAAGTCCAGCAGCTTCTGGATCAGGCGCATCTTAACGGCCCTCCTCTTCGGCGCGGATTTGCGCTTCCAGCGCATCCATCCGCGCCAGGGCCTGCTTGCAGCCATAGACGCGGATGTCGTTGGGGTAGGCCTCCAGCAGCTTGTTGTAGTAGTGGCGGGCCAAGTCAAAATCGCCCACTTCAAACTCGGCGATGGTGGCGAGATTCCAGTAGGCCCAGGCGAACTCCACGAACGGGTCGGCGGGGTCCACTTCGGTCAGCTCAAAGGATTTTTGTTCGGCGTGCAGGCGGCCGGCGGGATTCTTGAGCGTGGTGTGGGCCACAGCCAGTAGCGACCACGCGGGGCCGGTGAATTCGGTGGAGTCAGATTGCACAAACTGATTCAGGCGCTTGACGGCGGCGCGGGTGCTGGCTTCCTCCAGCTTGGCCAGCTCGATGCTCTCTTGATAAAGGAATGCCTCCTTGGCGGCGAGGTGGCCGGGGAAGGCATCCATGATGTGTTGATAGGCCTTGTGCACGGCGGCGTAGTCGGGCTCCTGCCCGACGGGCACCAGATGCTTTTGGCGGGCCAGCGCCAGCTCGGTCCACGGGATCATGGGGCTGGCGGGGGCGTTGGTGAGGATTTCTTGATAGAGCTTGGTGGCGAGCTTGGGGTCTTCGCCGGGGCGGCGCAGGTCCCACGTGGTGGCGAGGCCATAGGTGGCCATGGCCCACGCGTCGGAACCCGGCTGGGCGCTGGCCCGCGCGGCCTCGAACGTGAGCTGCGCATCCTGGAACTCGCTGAGGCGATACTTGGTCCACGCCTCGCTGATGAGCGTGGCGACATCACCGCCGGTCGCATTTTTTTTGCCGCAGGCGCTGCCGCCCGCCGCCAGCGCGCCCGCCAAAAGCGCCACGCCCAGCCTTTTGATTAGGTCAGCCATCGTCTAAAATCCTTGTGGGCTTCCGGGCGCACAACCTGCGCCGAAAGACATAAAGGATATGGCAGAACGTGAAGCGTTTCGCCAGCAAAAATTCGGGGGCAGTTTGGGATTGTGGCCGTCCGGGGGGTGGAGTAGGCTCACGGCGAACCCATTATATAAGGAAGCGCCATGAAAAAACTGATCGCCCTTTTGTTGTTCCCCGCGGCGGCGTGGGCCACCGGTCCGCAGGTCACCATTTATAACGACGGGTTCGCCACGGTGAAGGAAACCCGCAACCTGCAACTGACGGAGGGCGTCTCCACCGTGCGCGTGACGGATATGTCGCGCCAGTTGGAGCCGGATTCCGTCATGTTGCGCGAGCTGGGCAAGAAACCCTTCGGCGTGCGCATCCTCGAGCAGAGCTTCGTCAACGACCCGCTGACGGAGGGGTTGATGCTCTACCAGATGGAAGGCCAGAACGTGCGCTTTGAAGAAAAGCGGAGGGACGGCACCATCAAGGAACACCTTGGCAAGGTGATCCGCAGCGGCTACATCCCGGGCGGCGGCTCGGAGCAACCAATCATCGAAACCGATGGCGCGGTGCGGTTTTCGTTGCCCGGCCAGCCCGTGTTCGAGGGGCTGGACCCCACCGCATTCTTGAAGCCCTCGCTGGTGTGGGAGTTGGCGGCGGAACGGGCAGGGGAGTGCCCGGTGGAGGTGGCCTATGTCACTGCCGGCATGAGCTGGGAAGCCACGTATAATCTGGTGATGCCCGCGGAAGGCGGCGACACCTTCGACTTCTCCGGCTGGATTTCGCTGCGCAACAGCACCGGCAAGGATTTTGCCGATACAACGGTCAAACTGATTGCCGGCGACGTGCAGAAGGTGACCCGGCGTCCGGAATATCGCCAGCCGTTAGTGCTGATGGGAGCCAGACCCGCGCCCGCCGCCATGCCGGAAGAACGCGCGTTTGACGAATTCCATCTCTACACCCTGCCGCGGCCGGTGCAAGTGCGGAACAACGAACTCAAGCAGGTGGAGTTTTTGCGCGCCAGCGGCGTGAAGGGCACCCGCTATTATGTCTATAATCCGCTGGTGGGTTATGGTTACTCCCGCAGCGCCAACACCGATGCTGACTACGGCCAAACCGCCAGCAAGAAAGTCGGCGTGCGCATTGAGATTGAAAACCGCGAGGATAACCAGCTTGGCGTTCCGCTGCCCAAGGGCCGGATGCGGCTATACCGGACCGACGTGGATGGCCGGCGCGAGTTCACCGGCGAAAACCAGCTCGACCACCTGCCCAAGAACGAGAAACTCAAACTCGAAATGGGCAGCGCGTTTGATCTGGTGGGCGAGCGCAAGCAAACTGATTTCTCCGTGGACACCACCGCCAAGCGGATGAGCGAAACCATCGAAATCAAGCTGCGCAATCGCAAGGAGAAGGATGCCGTGGAAATCCGCGTGATTGAGCCGCTCTATCGTTCGGCCAACTGGAAGATCAGCGCCGCCAGCGCGGAGTGGACGCGCTTTGATTCGCACACCATCGAATTCCGTGTGCCGGTGCCGGCCGATGGCGAGACCGTGCTGACCTACACCGTGAACTATAGCTGGTGACACCCGCCCGCCAAGGAGAGGCCATGAAAAAACTGATTCCCTTGCTGTTGTTGCTGCCGATGGCGGCGTGGGCCACGGGGCCGCAGGTGACCATTTACAACGACGGATTCGCCACGGTGAAGGAAACCCGCACGCTGCAATTGACCAAGGGTGTTTCCACCGTGCGCGTGACGGATATGTCGCGCCAGTTGGAGCCGGATTCCGTCATGCTGCGCGAGCTGGGCAAGAAACCCTTCGGCGTGCGCATTCTCGAGCAGAGTTTTGTCAACGACCCGCTGACGGAAGGCTTGCTCCTTTACCAACTAGAAGGCCAGAACGTACGCTTTGAAGAAAAGCGGAGGGATGGCACCATCAAGGAACACCGCGGCAAGGTGATCCGCAGCGGCTACATCCCGGGTGGCCGCAGCGAGCAGCCAATCATCGAAACCGATGGCGCGGTGCGGTTTTCGCTGCCCGGCCAGCCGGTGTTCGAGGGGCTGGACCCCGCAGCATTTCTGAAGCCCTCGCTGGTGTGGCAGTTGGCGGCAGAGCGGGCGGGGGAGTGCCCGGTGGAGGTGGCCTATGTCACCGAAGGCATGAGCTGGGAGGCCACGTATAATCTGGTGATGCCCGCGGAAGGCGGCGACACCTTTGACTTTTCCGGCTGGATTTCATTGCAGAATGAGACTGGCAAAGACTTCACCGATACGACCGTCAAACTGATTGCCGGCGACGTGCAGAAACTGGACCGGGGTTTTGATGGCAGGTTCGGAGTGGATGTTGTTATGGAGATGGCAGTCGCTGATGCCATGCCGGAAGAACGTTCGTTTGATGAATTCCATCTTTACACTCTGCCGCGGCCGGTGCAGGTGCGGAACAACGAGCTCAAGCAGGTGGAGTTTTTGCGCGCCAGCGGCGTGAAGGGCACCCGCTACTATGTTTATAATCCGCTGGTGGATGCCCGATATTGGCGCCGGCTCAACAGTGACCCCGATTACGGCCAAACCGCCATCAAGAAGGTGGGCGTGCGCATCGAGATTGAAAACCGCGAGAATAACCAGCTTGGCGTGCCGCTACCCAAGGGCCGGATGCGCCTGTACCGGACCGACGTGGATGGCCGGCGCGAGTTCATCGGCGAAAACGAGCTGGACCACCTGCCCAAGAACGAGAAGCTCAAACTCGAAATGGGCAGCGCGTTTGATCTGGTGGGCGAGCGCAAGCAAACTGATTTCTCCGTGGACACCACCGCCCAGCGGATGAGCGAAACCATCGAAATCAAGCTGCGCAATCGCAAGGAGAAGGAAGCCGTGGAAATCCGCGTGATTGAGCCGCTCTACCGCGCCGCCAACTGGAAGATCAGCGCCGCCAGCGCGGAGTGGACGCGCTTTGATTCACACACCATCGAATTCCGCGTGCCGGTGCTGGCCGACGGCGAAACCGTGCTGACCTACACCGTGAACTATAGCTGGTGACGGCCGCGCGGCGCTTAAATAATGGGAACAGAGATTGCCCGCAGGACTCAAAAGGCTAAAGAAAGAGATGCAGTCATAGAAATGAAGCAAAAACATCAGCCGTTGGCAGAAGTATTTGGACATCTGATAACTGACCAATCAGCCAGTGCCAATCGCTATCGTTTGCGGCGTCTTTGTCCGTTTAACAACTCGGTTCCAAACTGCACAAAAGACAAGGCAAAAAATCCGCTCGGGGTTTGCAGTGTTTTACATGACGGTCAACCCGCCATTACCTGCCCCATTCGTTTCCGCGAAGATTGGCTGATCACAGACGATGCGGCCTCTTTCTTTTTCCCGGATGACGTAGCGTGGAGTTCCTTAATGGAAGTCAGACTCAACGATGCGTATGGCAAATCTGCCGGGAACATTGACATGGTTTTGGTGTCTTATGATTCCGAAGGCAAGGTACTTGATTTCGGCGCATTGGAGGTTCAGGCGGTTTACATATCAGGAAATGTCAGGGCTCCCTTCGAGTATTACGTGAAAGACCCAAAGCGCAGGGGAGAGATGGACTGGTCAGATCAGCCGAATTATCCCCGCCCGGATTTTTTGTCATCATCCCGAAAGCGTTTGGCTCCACAGTTGCTCTTCAAAGGTGGCATCTTGAATTCGTGGGGCAAAAAGTGCGCGGTCGCGCTGAATAAGAGTTTCTTTGATACCTTGCCCCGCCTTACTACAACAGCTAAATCCAAAGCAGACATTGCTTGGTTCATTTACGATTTGCAGCTCAGCGAACACTCTGGCCAACCCCGATACCGCCTCACTAAAGTAGACGAAGTTTTTACCGAATTCACACCGGCTCTCCGCTCGATTACGACACCGGTGCCAGGAAAAGTAGAATCATTTGTCAAACAGCTCCAGGAACGGCTCGATGAAAAACTGGAAACGCCTCCTGCAAATCAAACAATTGAACGTCCCTTTTAATGCGCAAAGAAGCCCAAATACTTCTGTTCCCAGAACTTGGCGATGGGCTTGAAGCTCCCAAGCCGATTAATGTTGCTTCCATCCCGCAAAGGAGTCCATTCCGTTATCCGGGGGGGAAAACGTGGTTTGTGCCCACGTTTCGGTCCTGGATAAGCAGTATTTTCCCCAAACCGCAGTATCTTGTTGAGCCATTTGTTGGGGGGGGCATTATCAGCTTAACGGCGCTCTTTGAGAACTTGGTTGAGCGTGCTGTTATGGTGGAAATTGATGACGATATTGCTGCGGTTTGGCGGGCGGTGGTCAACGGCGAGGCCGATTGGTTGGCCCGGCGAATCATGGAGTTTGACCTGACTAAAGACTCAGTGGTGAGGGAAATCTCCCGCACGCCAAGATCGAGCAAGGAAAAAGCATTTCAAACCATTCTTAAAAATCGCACGTATCATGGGGGTATTTTGGCCGCAGGCTCCGGATTTTTAAAATATGGTGAAAATGGCAAGGGTATTAAATCGCGGTGGTACCCAGCAACTCTTGCGCGCCGCCTCACCAATATGAATCTGATAGCTCGCCGTATGGAGTTTCGGCAAGAGGATGGCCTTGCAGTTATTCAGCGGCATGCTGCGGATCAAAGGGCCGCCTTTTTTATTGATCCCCCCTATACCGCTGGCGGGAAAAAAGCAGGCAAACGGCTTTATCGGCATTGCGAGCTGGATCATCACCGTCTTTTTTCGATCTGTGAAACAATTGCGGGCGAGTTTTTGATGACGTATGACAATGCCGAAGAAGTCAAGATAATGGCCCGCGCACATGGCTTTCAAATGCGATTGATCCCGATGACCAACACGCACAATGCGACTATGTCCGAATTGGTCATTGGCAAGGACCTTGCTTGGTTGGATCAGTATCCCGCCGTTGGAGAACCCAAGGTCAGTTATCGTGTTAAGAAAGCAGCAAACAAGGCCAAAACATCCGCGCGGCGTACGCGCAAACCCGAACCAGAACAAGCCTGACGGAACCTGCTTCTTCTGGCCTCTTCCCATGCGGGGAGGAATCGGGTATAGGTTTTCCACAGTGTGGAAATATTTTTTCCACAGCGTGGAA
>MWEZ01000044.1 GCA_002071335.1 Verrucomicrobia bacterium ADurb.Bin018 | reverse complement strand
ATGGCCTCCGCGATGCGGTCGGTGCCGGACGGATGGTCGGCGCGGGTCATGGCCACGCGGACATCCAGCGCGCGCGCGGCGGCGGCGATGCGTTCGTCATCCGTCGCCACGAGAATCTCGGCCAGGCGGCGGGCCTGCTTGGTGCGCTCCACCACCCAAGCCAGCAGCGGCTTGCCGCCCACCATGGCGAGACTTTTGCCGGGGAACCGCGTGGAGCCCCAGCGCGCGGGAATCACACCGACAACGCGCGCACTCATGTGGCCGGCTGCTTCATGTGGGCCAGCAATTCCTGCGGCGTGCAGGAGGCGGTGCCCAGTTTGCCCACCACCACGCCGGCGGCAATGTTCGCCAACTCGGCCGCGGCGAGAAAGTCCGCGCCGGCGGCCAGCGCCGTCACGCAGGTGGCAATGACCGTATCGCCCGCGCCGCTGACATCAAACACTTCGCGCGCGCGGGTCGGCACATGGCGCGGCGCCTTGCCGCGCGACATCAGGAACATCCCCTGCGCGCCGAGGGTAATCACCAGGTTTTGCGCGGCCCATTTTTCCATGAGAATCTGGCCAACCTTGAGCAGTGCCTTGTCGGCCAGCGGGTTTTCCTTGGCGCCGGGGTCCAGCAGCCCCGCGATGCCAAACGCTTCCTTGCGGTTGGGCGTGGCCACCGTGATGCCCTGAATGTCGAGCTGGTGGCCTTCCTTGGGGTCCAGCCCCACGGGAATGCCGCGCTTGCCCGCGATCTGCAGCACCAAGTCCACCACCGGCTGCGTGATGACACCCTTGTCGTAGTCCTCAATAATCACGCCATCCACGCGGGCCAGTTCGACGGCCAGCATCGCCAAAAACTTTTCGGTCTGGCGGTCGGTCCAGGGCACCTGCCGCTCGAAGTCCACGCGCACCACTTGCTGGCGCTCGGCGATAATGCGCTCCTTGATGATGGTGCTGGCGCCGGCAAAAAGCATGGCGCATTCCACATCCACCTCGGCATGAGTCAGCAACCAGCGCAGCTCCACGCCGGCGGCATCCTTGCCCAGCATTCCGGCCACGGCCGCCTTGCCACCCAGCGCACGGATGTTCACCGCCACATTGCTCGCGCCGCCGGGCATGCTGGCTTCGCGCGTGACGCGCACCACGGGCACCGGCGCTTCCGGCGAGATTCGCGAGACCGCGCCGTAGATATAGCGGTCCAGCATCAAATCACCGACCACCAACACCCGGCGACGGGGAAATTTCCGCAGCCACAACGCCGCGCGTTTTGCGGATATTCTCATTTTTTCCTCCCGGACTTGTTCTCTCCCGCCTGAACCCAAAAATCATCCCCCGGACCGCGCACGCGCTTCAGCATGATTTTGATGCTGGCCACGGGCACACTGGCCGCGACACGGCAAATGGTGTAGCGCGGATCATCGGACACCCACAGCCACATCCGCCCCTTGCGTACGAACATTCCGTTGAACTTGCCCTTGGGCTCCATCTTGATGCACTGCACCTTGCCATATTCGGACAGCGCCACGCGTTCGGCTTTGCCGGCTTCGACGATGACCTCGTACAGTTTTTCATCCGTCATGACACCGGGAAATTCGCGCGTTTCACCGGCCCGGATCGGGTCTTTGCGGATCCAGTACATCAACCCGAGCAGGTCGCGGGTGTCGTCCGCGATGGCAAATTCCTTTTCCTTGCCGGAGCGCAACGAGCGCCAATATCCCTGCCCCGTGGCGTGGTCAAACGTGGTGATTTCGTGGTAATAGCGACGGCCTTCCTGGCTTTCTTTCTCAAAGGAAATCGGCAGGAAGGTGACAGGGTCCAACAGGGTTTCAAGGTGCTCTTTGACGGGATAGAGTTTTTCCACGATGCCGTTGGATTGCGCATCCACGGTCAGCGCCAGCAAGCGCCGGCCATCCTGTTCGCGCCACTGGGCCTGCGCGGTGGCCTCGCCCACCATGAACACACCCCAAAACACTTCATAATCAATGGCCTCGCCGACGGGGAACCAAAGTTCCGGCGGTGGATCATCCCACGGCGGGCCGGGCGGAGTTTTCTCCGCCAGCGCCGCCAGCGGCAAGCTCACCAAGGCCAGGAGCCATGCGCCGCGGCGAATAAGGGCCATGAAGTGCTTTGGGCGCGCCGGACTCATGACGATGGCGCCGCAATCCCGAGCAGTTCCATGACTTCGCGCTGAACGTGCTCAATCTCGCTCAAGCGCAGTTGGGGGTCCGGCACCACAAAACTTTCGCCGGTTTGCTTGTGTTCATAGACCCGGATCTTCGTGCCGGAACCTTCGGGAGTCTGGACTTCCTTTTCCACCAGAATCCGGCGGCGTTCCAGCATCACCGCCAAAATAAAAATCACGTTGCGCTTGGCGGGGTCGTCGGTTTCCATCAGCTCGCGCAGGAGCGATTCGGCCGTTTCTTTTTTCAGGGGCTCCGGCGCTTTTGGGGCCGGGGCGTGCCAGACGGCGGCCCACGCGCTCACTTCCGCGGCGGCGGTGGGCGTGGCGCGCTCCGGCCAGCAACCGCCGCAAAAATCTTCGCGCAAGTAGCCTTCCGGGGCGAAGCACAGCCGCGACATCAGGTTTTCCTTGTCGGCAAACTTGCGCTGGCACCGCATGCATTGGTCGGCACAGGCGCGGATGTTCCACTCCGAATTCACGGCGCGGCCTCTTGCAGTTGGCGGGCGAAACTGGAATCCGGATAGCGCTGCAACAACTCGCGGCGGGTGCTCTCCTGCTCCGCTTTCTTGCCCAGTTTGCCGAAAAGCTGGCTGGCGCGATACAGGCTTTGCGGCGTCCATTGGGGATCGTCATAGAGCACGGCCACGCTCATGAAGTGGCGGGCCGCCTTGTCGAATTGGCCGGCGGCTTCGGCGGTCTCGGCCAAGCCGAAATAGGCGCGCGCGCGCAAATCCAAGGTGTCCTCGCCGGCGGCGGCCTCGCCAGCAGCGGTAAAGGCGGCCTCGGCCTTTTCAAGGGCGCCATTTTTGAGTTCGAGTTCGGCCAGCAGCAATTGGGCTTCGGTGCCTTCGCGGGTGTGGGCTGGTTCCGCCACCGCCTTGCGGTAACTGGCCACCGCTTCCTTTTCATGGCCGAGCTGCGCCTGGCTGGTGCCGACCCAATGCCAGCCGATTTGCCGCCAACTGGCTTCGCGGGCGTGTTGGGCCAGCGCCGTTGCGGCTTCCAGCGCACGCGCGTCGTCCCCTTGCTCAAAGCTGCGGCGAATGAGCCATTCGATTAGCGCCGGGTTGTCGGCCACCATGTCCGGCTGCGCCAGCAGCGGAGCCAGTTGGTCGGCCGCCTCGTCGAGCCGCTGCAAGCGTTGCAACGCCACGGCCAAACGCAGCCGCGCCAACGAAGCGGTTTGCGGCTCCGGCCCGGCGGCGAGGCACGCGCGCAGGGCGGCTTCCGCCACGCTCCATTTTTCCTGCTCGGCCAGCAGTACGCCACGCCAGTATTGAGCGGCGGCAATGGAGGCGCCCGCCGGCGCATCCGCCACCAGCGCATCCAGCAAGGCCAGCGCGTCCTTCGGTTTTTTGAGTTCGATCAACACCAGCGCCTTTTGCAAGCGGGCTTCGGCCGCGGCGGCACCGGTAGGCGAGCGCGCGAGAAGGTCATCCCATCCCGCAAGCGCGGCTTTGGGATCTCCCGCTCGCAGATTCGCCAAAGCAGCTGCCTTGAGGGCTTCGGCCGCCGCCTCGTTTTTGGGATAATCCTGCGCCACGTGTTGGAACCAGGCGGCGGCCTCGCTTTGGCGTCCGGCGGCGCGGGCCATTTCGCCCAGGCGCAACAGCGCCGGCACGGCTTGGGTGGCGCGTGGAAATTCCTTCACCAGCGCCTCGTAATGGCCGCGGGCATCATCCTGCCGACCCAAGTTGCGCTCGGCTTCGGCGCGCATCCACAGCACGTCGGCGGCCTGCTCCTTGGCCGGCTGCGCGGGCGCGACAACGAGAACCTTGTCGTATTCGCCGCGCTTGAAGCGGGTGACCATGATTTCGTAGGCTGCGCGGGCCGCGTAATCGGTGCGCGGATAATCGCGGACAACGGTTTCGTAATCAACCAGCGCTTCGCCATCGCGATTCAACTTGCGCAGGCAGTTGGCCCGCAGATAGACCCCGGCCGCGGCGAGATTGGCATCGGGCGCGTCGTGCGCCAGCTTTTCGGCCAGTTCCATGGCCTCCGGCGTGCGTTCGAGAAAATAGAGGCTCCAGCCGGCGGCGAGCCAGGCGTCGCGCGCTCGCGGCTGATCGGGCAGTTCCAGCAGCAAGGCCTGGAGGGTATCGGCAGCCTGCTGATAATCTTCATTGCGGTAGGCCCAGTCGCCCCAGCGGAAAAGGGCTTCCGCCTTGGCGGCAGGCGTAGGTGCCGCAGCCACCGCCTGCTCGTACCACGCCGTCATTTGTGCGGCAGGCGTTTTATCCTTGGCGTGCAGCGCGGCCAAATCCAGCGCGGCGTAGGACGCATAGGGCGAGTCGGCAAAATCGGCCAACACCTGCCGGAACGCGGTATCCGCGCCGGGGGCGTCGTTGTTCTTCAGCCGGCTATAGCCCAAATAGTAGCCGGCGGCGGCAGCTGTTTCCGGCGTGGCATCGCGGGTTTGCAACGTGGTGAGGATGGCCTGCGCCGCGGCGTACTGCTGGTCGGCAATCGCGATTTCCGCGCGGCGCAATTCCGCGCGGGGCGCTTGGGGGCTTTGCGGGAACTCTTGCGCGACACGTTTGTAAAAGCGCTCGGCGCCGGCCTGATTGCCCAATTGGCGGTAGCACTCGCCAATGCGGTACAGCGCGGCCACCTCGTGCGGGCTGCCGGGGTTGTCGCGGATCAGCGCGATATACTCGGTGAGGGCGGTTTCATAAAAGCCGCGCAGGTAGATGCCGTCGGCAAAGCGCATCTGTTCATCGGCGCTGAGCGCCCACACGCGGGTAGCCAGCACGATGCCCAACAGCAAAACGGGAACCAGTCGCTTCATCAAGAACCTGGCGCCAGCGTGGCGAATGAAATGTTCCAGATATCGGCCTGCCGGCAGGTATCCAGCACGCGCACCACGTGTTCGTAGGCGGTGGATTTGTCCGCGCGCAGCAGCACGGGCTGGCCGGGGAACAGTTGAACAAGCCGGTCCATCATGGCCCGCAGCGCGGCATCGTCCAACGTCTGGCCATTCACCACAGCGGTGCCATCGGCCAGCACATTGATGATCACCTCGCCGGGCAGCCGCTGGGGCATGTCGCCGGTGGCGGCGGTGGGCAGCGCGATGTCAATTTCGGTTTCCCACTGCGCAAAAATCTGGCTGGTGACAAAGAAGCACAGCAGCAGGAACACCACGTCAATCATCGGCGTCAGCGGCACGCCCAAGTTGCCGGGAGTTGGCAATTTCTTGCGGAAGTTCATTTATTCCCCTTTGGCTTCCAGCACCGCCAGCAGCGCCGTGGCGGATTCTTCCAACTGGCCGGTCAACTTGATGACCCGCCCGCGGAACCATGAATAGGCCATGACGGCGGGAATGGCGATGATCAAGCCGGCAATGGTAGTGATGAGCGCCTGCCCCACCCCGCTGGCCAGTTCCATCGGGCGGGCCTTGGCGAGATCAAACGCCACGTTGTTGAACGCCTTGAGCAAGCCAATCACGGTGCCGAGCAAACCGACCATCGGCGCCACGGCCGACAAATCCACGAGGTAGTGGATCATGTTTTGCAGCCGGTCGGCCTGGCGGGCGCCTTCGCTTTCCATGATTTCCTTGAGCATGGCATCCGCGCCGTTCGGATTTTCCTTCAGGAAATCGAGGCCGGCGGCCGTCACGGCGGCCAGCGCCGTGGGTTGCTGGGAGCATACCGCGCGGGCATCGCTGAGCCGGCGGGCCTTGAGCAGTTCACGCAGGCGCAGGGCTTGCGCGGTGGGGGCAATGTAGCGCGGACGCAGCACCAAGGCGTAATAGACCACCATGGCCAACCCCAGCACGGACAGCGCACCGAGCACATACATGAGCCAGCCGCCCATGCGCATCAGGTCGGCCAAGGTCAAGCCGGCCGCCGGTTCCGTTTGCGCCCAAGCCGTGCCCGCGGGCAGCACCGCCACGCTCAAGATCCATTTCCACATTTGCTTCATGATTTCGTCTCCCTTTGGCGGCGGTGGCCGCCGTTACATTTCCGCTGTCACCAAATCCCAGTGATCCGCAAAATATTTCCAGCCCGAGATCACCGTCACCAGCACGACCAGCGTTGAAAGCACCCACGAAGTGATGACAAACGCGGCATCGTACTGGCGCAGGAAGGTCTTGGACATGTGCAGGTAGGGCATCAGGTCCTCCCGCACGGCCAACAAAATGAACGTGGCAATAATGGCGGTCATTTGCCAAGCCGTTTTCCACTTGCCCCAACTGCCGGCGCTGATGATGCGCTTCTGATCGGTGGCCGCCGCCAGCAGGCGCAGGCCCGTCACGGCAAATTCGCGCGCGATGATCACCACCACCACCCATGCCGGCACGAGCGAGTAATTGGGCTCGAATTTCAGGCGTACGCCCACAAAGCTGACCAGCGCTGCGCAGACCAGCACTTTGTCCGCCAGCGGATCCATCAACTTGCCGAACGCGGTCACGCCATAGTGGGTGCGGGCAAGCCGGCCATCCCAATAATCCGTAATGCTGGCCACCACAAAGACCACAAATGCCAACGTGGTCGAAAACGGAATGGGCAAAGCCATGGCCAACATCACCACCGCGGCGGCAATCAGCCGGCTGACCGTCAATGTGTTGGGCAAATTCATTCGCGTTAGTCCAAATAAGGCTCTGGTGCGGCGCGGCAACTATCCACCAGCGGCCGGGCCACCACTGGGGCGGACGCGGAGCGGGCCTTGATGCGCGCGCAAGCGTGGGCGGCGCCCACCCAAACTGCCACCAACACCACCAAACTGGCCGCCGTGCGCCAAACCTGCCAAGGAATCGCCTGCCAGCCGCGACGGGTGGCCGCCGTCAACGAGGCCCACCGCGCGCGCAGCGGAATGCGCTGCTTCTTTGACACTGGCGCGGCCGGCGAAACTTGGGCAACGGTCGCCGGCGCGGGTGGCGGGGTCGTTTTAATGACCGGCGTGGTCGTTTGAGCTTGGGCGGCACGCTGCGCGCGAGCTGTCCGATCCCGCGCAATGAGTTCTTGGCGACGCCGTTCGGCCTCGACCAGTTTTTTCTCCAGTTCCTGCCGCAATTGTTCCTGGGTGGCCAACGCCTCCGCCATGGCGCGGTTGGCTTCTTCCAATTCCTGCTGCCGCTGCAACTGCGCCTGGAATTCCTCCTGGGCGCGGCTGGCCTGCTCGCGCTGCAAGCGCAGCGCTTCTTCCTGTTTGGCCAAGGCCACCCGCTCTTCTTCGCGGCGCGCAAACTCCGCCGCGACGCGCGCCTCGGCTTCCTTTTGCAACCGCGCAAGTTCCTGTTCGTGCTGTTGGCGGATGGACGCTTCGCTGGATTGCCATTCCGACGCCTCACGCTGGCGGCGCTCTTCGGCTTCCGCCAGAATACGTTCAATTTCCTCGCGGGCCGCGGCGGCTTCGCGTTCCTTGGCCCGCAAGGCTTCTTCAAACTGACGGCGCAATTCTTCGGCCTTTTGTACCTTGCGTTCGGCTTCCTCGCGCGCCTTGGCCTCAGCAGCCATGCGGGCGGTTAATTCCTTTTCGGCCTCTTCGCGGGCGCGAGCCTCGGCCGCAATTTTCTGCGCGGATTCGGCGCGGACCTGTTGGGCCTCCTGCTCACGACGCAGCAGTTCCTCTTCCAGTTGCAGCCGGCGCTGTTCCTCGGCGCGGAACCGCGCCTCGGCAGCCGCGCGCTCTTCCTTTTCCGCTTGCTCGCGGGCCTGCCGTTCGGACTCTTCGCGCGTACGTGCTTCGGCCTCGGCGTTAACCCGCAAAACGACCTCTTCGCGAGCCTGGCGGACTTCGGCTTCCCGGGTTTGGAGTTCTGCCGCCAGTTGGGCAATCCGTTGCTCGGCCTCTGCAATTTTCTGTTGGGCGGCGGCCCGTGCTTCCTGCTCGGCCGCGGCCCGGGCCGCTTGTTCGGCCTCCTGCTGCGCGCGGAAAGCGGCTTCTTCGGCGGCGCGGGCTTCGGCCGCTTCGCGCGCCACGACCACCTCGCGTTCCTTGGCCCGTAACTGTTCTTCCAGCTTGCGCCGTCGTTCTTCCGTTTTTTCGACTTCTTTTTCCGCAGCCGCCCGCGCGGCCTGCTCTGCGGCGGCGCGCTGCTTGTGATCCTGCTCCATTTGCGCGCGCCGCGCCGCTTCTTCGCGGGCCTGCTGTTCGGCGTTGGCCAACGCCTGACGGACTTCTTCCGTCCGACGCGTCAATTCCTGTTCCAACTCGGCCAGGCGTTCCTCGGAAACACGGACTTTGAGCTCAGCCGCTTCGCGGGCCTGACGCTCGGCCTCGCCCTGCGCTTGCAGTTCGGCTTCAACCCGCGCGCGCTGCGCGGCCTCTTCACGGGCGCGTTCGGCGGCTTCTTCACGGGCCAGGCGGGCCGCTTCCTCGCGGCGCTCCAACTCGGCTTCCATGTCGCGAATCTTGTCAGCCGCCCGGGCCGCATCGGCCTCATAGGCCTCCTGCGCCGCCCGCGCCGCCGCTTCCCGCGCCTGCAATTCTTCCTCCACCCGCGCGCGGTGGTCGCTTTCTTCCTGAATGCGCCGTTCCAATTCAAGTTGCGCCTGTCGGGCTTCTTCCTCGCCGCGTGCAAGGTCAGCTTCCATTTCACGGATTTTGTCCGCCGCCCGTGCCGCTGCGGCCTCATACGACTCCTGCGCGACGCGCGCGGCTTCCTCCCGCTCCAGCAATTCCTGCTCAACTCGGGCGCGGTGGTCGCTTTCTTCCCAGATTCGCCGCTCCAATTCCTCCCGGGCCTGCTGAGCCTCTTCCTCGCGCGCGACCAGTTCATCCTCCAGCGAACGCAGTTTGATGGCGGTTTGCTGGGCTTTTTGCTCGATTTCTTCACGCGCGGCGCGTTCGGCTTCTTCGCGGGCCTGCCATTCGGCTTCGACTTGCGCGCGGCGCTCGGCCTCTTCGCGGGCATTGCGCTCGGCTTCCTCGCGGGCGGCGACCGCTTCCAGTTCCCGCTGACGCAACTCGGCTTCCAGTTCCGCCAAGCGGGTGCCGGCAGCCTGAACCTGCAATTCCACTTCTTCGCGGGCGTTGCGCTCGGCTTCCTCGCGTTCGCGCCACTCGGCCTCGACCTGCGCGCGGCGCTCGATTTCCTCCTGCATGCGGCGTTCCGCCTCTTCGCGGGCCGCAGCGGCTTCTTCTTCGCGCTGCTGGAGTTCCTGTTCCAACGCAAGCCGGCGTTCTTCAATCTCGCGGACTTTCTGTTCAGCCGCCTCGCGGGCCGTGCGCACCTTGTGCTCGGCTGCTTCGCGGGTTTGGCGGTTGGACTCCTCGTGCAGGCGCACTGCCTCCTCGCGCGCGATGCGCACTTCCACTTCGCGCTGTTGGAAGGCCTCTTCCAGCTTGCGCTGCTGGGCTTCGGCTTCCTCGCGGGCCAACCGTTCGGCCTCCTCGCGCTGTTGGTGTTCGGCCTCCATCAATGCGCGCCGTTCCGCCGCCTCTTGCAGTAGCGATTCCAGCTTTTCCCGCTCCTGGCGGGCCATTTCTTCTTGCCGGTGCAGTTCCGCTTCCAACTGCTCGCGACGCGCCTCAAGTTCCTGCGCCTGTTGTTCGGCGGCCTCGCGCGCCTGCCGTTCGGCCTCTTCGCGGGCCAGCAATTCGGCTTCTACCTGCGCGCGCTGTTCGGCCTCTTCCTGCGCCCGGCGTTCCGCCTCCTCGGCCGCCAACCGGGCTTCTTCTTCGTGCCGCTGCAACTCGGCCTCCAGCGCCCGCCGCCGCTCTTCGGTTTCGCGTACCTTTTCTTCGGCTAGTTCGCGGGCTACCCGTTCGGCTTCGCCGCGGGCCTGCAACTCGGCTTCGACTTGCGCGCGGTGCTCCGCTTCTTCCTGCGCGCGACGTTCCGCCTCTTCTGCCGCCAGCCGGGCTTCTTCCTCGCGCCGGCGCAATTCTTCTTCAAGCTGTCGCCGCTGTTCCTCGGTAGCGGCTACTTTGGCTTCGGCGAGTTCGCGAGCCTCGCGCTCCGCCTCGCCACGAGCCTGTAGTTCAGCCTCGACCTGCGCACGATGCTCAGCTTCCTCCCGCGCGCGCTGTTCCGCCGCCGCCTGGGCCAAGGCCGCTTCTTCTGCGCGGCGGTGCAACTCTTCTTCCAATTGGCGGCGCTGTTCTTCGGTGGCTGCCACTTTTTCTTCGGCCGCCTCGCGCGCCGCGCGCTCCGCCTCGCTACGGGCATACAACTCGGCTTCCACCTCGGCGCGGCGCTGCGCCTCCAGTTGCGCTTGTTCCTCGGCCGCAATGCGCGCCAAGCGGGTTTCTTCCTCGCGCCGCTTGAGTTCTGCTTCCAGTTGGCGACGGCGTTCTTCGGTTTCCCGGACGAGCTGTTCAACCGCCAGCCGGGCCTCGCGCTCGGCTTCTTCGCGCGCTTCCTGCTCGGCCTTTTCGCGGGCGAATTGGGCTTCGGCCTCCTGCGCCTTGCGCTCGGCTTCTTCGCGGGCCTTGCGGGCTTCCACCTCGCGCCGCTGCAACTCTTCTTCCAGTTGCCGCCGCTTGGCTTCGGTGGCTTCCACCTGCCGTTCGGCTTTTTCGCGGGCCTTGCGTTCGGCCTCTTCGCGGGCCTTGCGTTCCGCTTCCTCGCGAGCGCGCTGCTCGGCCTCTTCGCGGGCGCGCTGCTCGGCGGCTTCACGGGCGCGCCGGGCATTTTCTTCAAACTGGCGAAGTTCTTCTTCCAACTGGCGGCGGCTGGCCTCGGTTTCGGCCACCTTGCGCTCGGCGGCTTCGCGCGCCTGCCGTTCCGCGGCCTCTCGGGCCTGTTGTTCCAGTTCGGCCTGCAGCCGCTTGTTTTCTTCTTCCTGCCACAACCGTTCGATGGCCTCGCGCTCCAAACGCGCGGCCTCTTCGCGGCGTTGCAGCTCGTCTTCAAGCTGCCGGCGCTGCTCTTCAATCTCGCGGATTCGTTGTTCGGCCTCGAGCCGGGCCTGGCGTTCCGCTTCTTCACGCGCGAGCAGTTTGGCTTCTTCCTCGGCGCGCCGCGCGGCTTCTTCGCGCAAACGCTGCTCGGCCTCTTCGCGGGCTTGGCGCTCGGCGGCTTCGCGTTTCTTCAGCTCTTTTTCCAGTTGGCGGCGGTTTTGTTCCGCTTCCTGTGCCTTGCGTTCGACTTCCTCGCGCGCGCGGCGTTCCGCTTCCTCGTGGGCACGGCGCAATTCGTCTTCGGATTGACGCAGCGCCTCCTGCAATTGGCGGCGCCGTTCCTCCACAATCCGCGCGCGTTCTTCGGCTTCCTCGCGGGGCGACACCGGCGCCTTTTTCTTGCCAACGGCACGGGTGCGCCGTTCCGGCGCGGGCGCAGGTGGCGGCGGAGGCGGAGGCGGCTCCGGCTGAGCCACCACTTGCAGGACAGGCTCTTCCGGCGCAGGCGCCTCTTCCACCTCCGGCTCCGGCTCCGGAATCAACTCTGGCTCTTCTTCAGCCGGCGGTGGCTCGGGAGTTGGCTGCGGATGGTCCAACAGCGGCAATTCCTGCTGCCCCAATGCGGGCTGTTGCGCCGGCGGTTCCGCACCGGCCAATTCTGCCGCGACGTGCTGGCGGCCCATTTGCCGCGCTTTTTCCTGTGCCTCGGCGATTTCCTTGGCCTTGCGCTGCATTTCCTTGCGGTCCTGCAAATCCTTCATTTTCTTTTGCAGGCCGGAGAACAAGCCGGGCTTCTTTTTCGGATCGCGGATCAGTTCGGTTTTGTCGTCCGACTCGCCCGAAAAATGCAGATAGGCCTGAATGAACGGCTCCGGATCCAGGCCCAGATAATCGCAATAAAGTTTGTAGAATCCCTTGGCGTAGGTGGGGGCAATCAACCGGCGGTAATCGTCGCGTTCCATGGCGTCCACCACGAGTACTTTAAGTTTCGTGGCCGATGCCGCTTCCCCAACCGTCACCCCGCGGTGTTCCCGTGCTTCCCTTAATTGGCTGCCGATCCCGCTCATGTTGCCATCCTATGCCAGCGGCTCATCCTCGCCGCCATCCGCGCCATTGGCCCCCTGCCCCAACCCGTCAATATCAAACAAGATTTCGCGCGCTTCCGCGCCGCGCGACGGCCCGACCAAGCCCTTTTCTTCGAGAATATCCATCAGTCGCGCCGCGCGGGTGTAGCCGATGCGCAGGCGACGCTGGATGGACGATGTGCTGGCCCGCCGCGTCAGGCGAATCACTTCCATGGCCTGCTGGAGAAGTTCTTCGTCCTCTTCCGGCATATCCGGCAAATCGGTGCCGCCCTCCTTACCCTCCTTGCCCATCAGGCGCTGATCGAAGCGCGGCGCGCCCTGTTGCTTCCAGTGCTCAGCGATGGCCAGGATTTCCTCATCCTTGGTCCACGCGCCCTGCGCACGCACGATCTTGTTGGCGCCGGTCAGCACGAGCATATCGCCGCGGCCGACCAATTTGTCGGCGCCTTCCTGGTCGAGCACCACGCGGCTATCGTTCTTCTGGGCCACCTTGAATGCCACGCGTCCGGGGATATTCGATTTGATGGTGCCAGTGATGATGTCCACCGTGGGCCGCTGCGTGGCGATAATCATGTGAATGCCGGTGGCGCGCGCCAACTGCGTCAGCTTTTGGATGCGGGGCTCGATATCCTGCTGCGCGGTCAGCATCAGATCGGCCAGCTCGTCAATGATGATCACCCAATACGGCAGGCGTTCCGGCAACGGCTCCTCCGTTTCCTCGATGGTTTCTGGCGGGGGCAGCGGCATTCCATCTTCGGTGGCCTGCGCGTTTTGTAATTCCGTTTCATCGAACAAGGCCGCCTGCGCTGCTTTGGGACGCTGGTTGAACGAGCGGATGTCGCGCACCTTGGCGCGGTGGAACATCTTGAAGCGCCGCTCCATTTCTTGAATGGCCACGCGCAGGCCCCCCACCACTTTTTTGGCATCGGTGATGACGGGCACCAGCAAGTGCGGCAGGTTGTTATAACCGGAAAACTCGACGATTTTGGGATCAATCAGAATCAGGCGCAATTCCTCCGGCGAGCGGGTCATGAGCAAGCCGGCGAGGATGGAATTCATGCAAACCGTCTTGCCTTGGCCGGTGGCGCCGGCAATCAGCAAATGCGGCAGCGAGGCAAGGTCCGCCATCAGGACATGCCCGCTGACATCCTGCCCCAGCGCCAACGGCAGTGCGGCCTTGGAGGTGGTCCAGGCGGCGCTTTCCAGCAACTGGCGCAACACCACGGGCGCGGCGTGCCGGTTGGGTACTTCGATGCCCACCACTCCCTTGCCGGGGATGGGCGCCTGCACGCGGATGCTCTCGGCCTTCAGCGCCAGTGTAATATTGTTGGCCAGCCCGCTAATGCGCTCCAGCTTGACGTTGGCCGCCGGCAGCAATTCGTAGCGCGTGACCACCGGGCCCTGCTCCACGTGCGTGACTTCGACATCAATGCCGAACTCCGCCAGCGTGCCGCGGATGACGCGGATGGTGCGGTCCAACTCGTCCGCGCCCGCACGGGCCCCCGCGCCTTCCGGAACCGGCGCCAGCAACGACATGGGGGGCAGTGTCCAGAGCGGCGGCGGCAGTGAGGCTTCCTCCGCGGCGCGTTTAGCCGCCTTTTCCGCTTCAACCCGCGCCTGCTTGGCGGCGCGTTCTTCTGCGGCGCGGCGTTCGGCCTCCGCTTTTTGCTGCTCGGCCAGACGTTTCTGAAATTCGGCCTTGCGGGCGGCTTCTTCGCGTTCGCGCGCTTCCTGCGCTTCGCGCTCACGCTGCGCGCGCTCGGCGGCTTCGCGCTGACGCGCGGCTTCGCGTTCTTCCTGCTCGCGCTCCCGCTGGCGACGGCGGTCTTCCATCTCCTGTTTGCGCCGCTCGCGCTCCAGTTCACGCTCGAGTTTCAAGCGTTCGCGTTCGAGTTTCAGGGCTTCGTGCTCGGCCTGCTCTTGCGCGGTGCGGTTCTGTGCGGCGCGCTCTTCGCGTCGTTCACGCCAGTTGTGCCAGGCATCGGCAATCGCCCGCCAGAGTTCAATCGGATGAGTTTGCGACACAAAGAAAAGCCCGCTGATCATCACCACCAAGCTAATGATCGCACTGCCCGCCACGCCCAGATATTGGGTCAGGAACATCCGCCCGAGGAACAACCCGGCCAGTCCGCCGGGCATCTGGTTCAGATTGAACCGTTCCGGCGAAATTCGGTTCCAGAACGGCAGTTGGATATCCATCAACACGCATACGCCGCACAGGATGCCCAGCATCCAAAGCGCGCGCGGCCAGACTCGTTCGCCCGATTGAAAAATCATCAACAGCCCCCACACGGCCAGCAATGCCGGCAGGACAAAGCCGGCCAGCCCGAACAACCGAAAAACCACCCACGCTGCCCACGCCCCCACCGGCCCGATGTAGTTCAGCGTTTCGTGCCCCGCGCTGGCCCAATCGGATGTATCCCGCGCATCATACGATGCCAAGGCCAGTAAAAGCAGAATCCACAGACCCTGCAGCACAACACCCGTGACCTCGCGACGGGTGTTCGTCAACTTGCCTTTTTTGCCAGCCATATTTGTTTATGTATAACAGTCGCTCCCCCCCTTGGCAA
>MWEZ01000043.1 GCA_002071335.1 Verrucomicrobia bacterium ADurb.Bin018 | reverse complement strand
TCGCGGGATTGCTTCAACGCGGTTTCCAAGTGCGCAATGGCCAGCGGATATTCCGCGCGGATGTACACCACGCCATGCTGCGCACCCACTGTCCACCCGGCAATGGTCATGGCCTCCAAAATGGAGTGCGGATCGCCTTCCACCGTCGAGCGGTCCATGTAGGCGCCGGGATCGCCCTCATCCGCATTGCACACCACATATTTTTCGTCGCTGGCGGCATCCTTGGTGAACTTCCACTTCAGCCACGTGGGGAACCCCGCTCCCCCCCGCCCGCGTAGGCCCGACTTGCGCAGCTCTTCCACCACGCGGTCCGGCGTCATCTCGGTGAGCACCTTCGCCAGCGCCGCGTAGCCGTCGCGCGCGATGTAGTCCTCGATTTTTTCCGGGTCAATCACGCCGCAATTACGCAGCACAATCCGGAATTGCTTGTGGTAGCCGGTTGGTTCCGCCAAACGGATGGTCTCCTGGCTCTTGGCCGGATTGTAGAGCAGCCGCTGGACAGGCTGGCCCTTGGCGATGTGCTCCACCACGATTTCCCGGGCATCTCCCGGCTTGACGTTGGCATACAGCGTGCCATCCGGCAGCACCTTGACGATCGGCCCCTGCGCGCAAAGACCGAAGCAGCCGGTGCGCACCACCTGCGTCTCCGCCTGCACACCCTCATTGGCGATTTCTTTTTGTAGCGCCTGATGCAGCTCCGTGCCGTGCGCATTCTTGCACTCGGCGCCGCCGCACACCAGCAAGTAGGTTTTGATGGCCATTGTGTTTCCTCTCTATCCGTTAGGCCGGCAAAAAATCCGCCATGGGCTTGTCGTAGATGTGGTCATTCACCAGCAGCCCCCGCCCGATGTGTTGGTGCACGATCTGCCGTGCGGTGTCTTCGTTCACGCGCCCATACACCACCGGCGGCATCCCGCCCATGAGCACTTCCACCGTGGGCTCGCTGTGGCACAGCCCCATGCAGCCGGTTTGCCGGATCGTCACGTTGGTCAACCCGGCCTTTTGCAACTCCGCCCGCAACACGGCGATGGTTTCATTCGCGCCGGCCGCTATCCCACACGTGCCCGTGCCGACAATCAGTTCCACATTCCCCGCCTTCGCAGGCTGCGCCTGACGCGCCGCTTGCTGCGCTTTCCGGAGTTTAGCCAAATCCGCCACTTTCAGTTTTGCCATTTTGTACCTCGCCTTGCCGCTATCCTGCTCAGATCCGCTCCGCTGCTCCTGCACTATCCGCGGGCCCGATACTGTGCCAAAATTCCGGCCACATCTTCCTTGCCGATGTTGCCGTGAATCGCACCATTGACACTCATCACGGGCGTCAAACCGCAACACCCGAGGCAGCGCACCGCCTCGACCGAAAACAATCCGTCAGGCGTCACGGTGTTGAGCCCGACCCCCAGAATATTTTCCAACTCCTGCAACAAATCCTGCCCCCCCTTGAGATAGCACGCCGTGCCCATGCACACGCTGATTCGATATTTGCCGGGCTTCTTGAGCTTAAAGAAATGATAAAACGTCAATACGCCATACACTTGCGCCAGCGGAATCCCCAGCAAATCGGCCACCTGAAACGCCACCGACCGCGGCACATAGCCATACTCCTCCTGCACCCGGTGCAGCACCATGATCAGGCTGCCGGGCTGGCTCTTGCGCTGCTGGATGAACTCCTGCAACGCCGGTGTCAGTTTTTCCTGGATATCCGGGGTTTGGGTCACGTTTACCATTGCCGCCTCCACAAAATTGGGAAGGAGAGTAAAAAATTGCTCCCCTGCTGGCAAGATATTTCTGACACCAAACCCACTTGACATGCGCATATTTGCACAATATATGTTTTATTCGTCACATATAAAAAGAGTGCAGGAGGTTTATTGTGAGTGAAAAGGATTTTTACGCCCAAAAAGATTTGATCAAGCGTCTAGTTCGCTACAAGAATATTTTGCTGCGGCTAAAGTCCATGGGGCTGTCCCGTGTTTTTTCCGACAACCTCGGCGATGCCGCCGGTGTTTCCTCCTCTTTGGTGCGCAAAGATTTTTCGCTGGCCAGTTTGGCGGTGGGCAACAAGCGTGGCGGGTACTCCATTGATCTGCTGCTGCGCCGTTTGGATGACCTGCTCGGCGCTCATGATGTCCAGCGGATCATCATCGTTGGTTGCGGCAAAATCGGCACGGCTCTCCTTAATTATAAAGGATTCAGCAACGAAAACATTCAGGTGGTCGCAGGGTTCGACAATGACCCCGCACGTATCAATCCGGCCAACACGCCCATCCCCATCCTCCCTATCAGCCAACTGGAGCCATTCTGCCAAGAGCAGAGTATCCAGGTTGCCGTGCTGGCGGTACCAGAAAAAGCAGCCGCGGGCATTCTCGACAAACTCTCCGCCGCCGGCATCCGCGGCGTGCTCAACTTCTCGCCCGTGCAACTCAAGGCCGGCTCCGCGTTGTTCATTCAAAATATCAACATTGCGTTTGAAATCGAAAATCTCTTCTACCACGTCCGCTTTAATCAACGCCAAGCCAACGCCGGCTCCTAGCCTCGCGCTCCTCTCGCAAAAAATATTTTCATCCACCGCTTGACAATCCCTCCCGACCATGTTTCTATATGTAGAAACATAGCGAACTCATCCAGAAACAGGACTCATTCCCCATGCTGCTCGACACATTTCCAACCCGCGAGGAGTTTCGCGCCCGCTGCGCGGAGGCCACCGTCGTCCCCGTCGGCGTGCGCATCTTGGCCGACACCGAAACTCCAGTTTCCGTGCTGGCGCGTTTTGCGCCGAATCACCCCCGCCTGTTCCTCCTCGAAAGCGCGGAAGGTGGCGAGCGTTGGGGCCGCTATTCCTTCATGGGCGTCACCGCTCGTGCCACTATCACGGTTTTTCGCGATGATGTCGTGGTCCGCCAAGGCATCGCCGAGCAGCGCACCCCGCATCACAATGAGCCACTCACCGTGCTGCGCAATCTGCTCAAGCCTTACAAGCTGGCGCACCAGCCCGGCCTGCCACGCTTCTGTGGCGGATTAGTCGGCTACTGCGCCTACGAGATGATTCACTTCTTCGAGCCGCGTGTGCCCAACACGTTGCCGCCCGAGCGCCCGCTGGCCGAGTTCGTCATTCCCGACACGCTGCTCATTTTCGACAATATCAACCACACGCTCACCGCGCTTGCGCTGGCTTTCACGGAAGACGGCGAGCCGGATGCCCTTTTCGATGCGGCATCCGCCCGCGTGCAGGACTTGCTCGCCACGCTGGCCCAGCCCATTCCCGCCGCGACCACCGGCAAAGCCCCGGTGCGTATGCCCCAGCCGGTCCACCCGCCGGAAGATTTCAAGGCCATGGTCGCGCGCGTCAAAGAACATATTTACGAGGGCGATGTCATCCAAACCGTGGTGTCGCAATCGTTCGTCGGCCCTGCGCCCGCCGACCTCGTCAGCCTCTACCGCGCCCAGCGCCATGTGAACCCCTCGCCATATCTCTTTTTCCTCAAGGCGCAGGACAGCACGCTCATCGGCTCCTCGCCCGAAACCATGATTCGCCTCGACCAGCGCACGGCCACGCTGCGGCCCATCGCCGGCACCCGCCCGCGTGGCGCCACCGAGCAGGAAGACCGCAAACTGGCCGACAGCCTCTTGCAGGATGAAAAAGAACGCGCTGAACACCTCATGCTGGTGGACCTTGGCCGCAACGAACTCGGCCGCGTGGCGCTCCCCGGCACCGTGCAAGTCACCGATCTCATGATCATCGAGCGCTACTCCCACGTCATGCACCTCGTTTCCAACATCACGGCCGATCTTGAACCCGGCCACGACGCCTTCGATCTGCTCGCCTCCTCCTTCCCCGCCGGCACCCTCTCCGGCGCGCCCAAAATCCGCGCCATGGAAATCATTGCCGACCTCGAAAAAGAACCGCGCGGCCCCTACGGCGGCGCAGTCGGCTATGTCTCCTTCGACGGCAATATGGACTTCTGCATTTGTATTCGCACTGCAGTCGTGGAACACGGCCGACTCACCATCCGTACCGGCGCCGGCATTGTTGCCGACTCCGACCCGCAATCAGAACTCCAGGAAACCCAGAACAAAGCCGCCGCCATGACCCGCGCCCTCCAACTCCTCCAAACCGCCCAACAAACCCAACCCGCCCCCTGAACCCTGAACTCTGAACCCTGTCCCCTGGAAACTTCCATGATCTTGATGCTCGATAACTACGACTCCTTCACCTACAACCTCGCCCAATACCTGCGCGAGATGGCCGCGGATGTCCGCGTGGTGCGCAACGATGCCATCACCACCGCCGAAATCGAAAGCCTCGCCCCCGCCGCCATTGTCATTTCGCCCGGCCCCGGCCGCCCTGAGTCCGCCGGCATTTCGGTTGCCACCGTTCAAGCCTTCGCCGGCAAAATCCCGCTGCTGGGCGTCTGCCTCGGCCATCAGGCCATCGGCGTGGCCTTTGGCGCCCGCGTGATCCACGCCCAAAAACTGATGCACGGCAAGGTCTCGGAAATCACCTGCGACGGCCGCGGCATTTTCAAGGGACTCGACTCCCGCCCCTTCAAGGCCATGCGCTATCATTCCCTCGCCCTCGACAAAGCCACCCTGCCCGCCGACTTGGAAATCTCCGCCACCGCCGACGATGGCGAAATCATGGGCATCCGCCACAAGCAATTCCCAATCGAAGGCATCCAATTCCACCCCGAATCCATCATGACCCCCGTCGGCAAACGCATTTTGCGAAATTTCCTGCGCACTACCGAGAATTCAGAAGTCAGAGGCCAGAAGTCAGAATGAGTCCCCTCCGAACATCCGGTATTTTCCACACTGTGGAAAACTTTTCCGCAGATTTTCCACGCTATGGAAAAAAGTTTTCCACACCATGGAAAACTCAATCCACTCACTGCACCCAGCACACGGCAGTCGGCAATTTCTTTAGTGCATTATCAAATACCAGTGTCCGCTGTGCGCAGCACGTGGCCATGCGGCAAAGGATGTTACAAAATGATCCTGTCCGCCGTGCGCAGCACGTGGTAGTTGGCGGTTTCTTTGACAATTTGTCGGGGCTTTTACGCGGAAATAACCGAGAATTTTTCGAAGATGGCGCGGGACAGACGACCCGAGCAGTACTCGTGTACGCGAGGGGTCGGTTGTCGCGCGCCAGAACAGAAAAGGCGACGGTTGGTTTCCGCGCCGACAAATCGCCAAAGAAACCGCCATTCTTCTGCTGCCCCTCAACTGCCCCCTGCCCTCTAACCTCTCACCCCTGAACCCTGAACCCCGAACCCTGAGCCCTTGACATGAACATTCCTAGCCTCATCAAAAAACTTATCGCCCGCCAGGACCTCACCGAAGACGAATCCTTCGCCGCCATCACCGCCATGCTCTCCGGCACCTTCACCGAAGGCCAAATCGGCGCCTACCTCGCCACCCTCTCCGCCAAAGGCGAAACCATCGCCGAAATCGTCGGCGCCGCCCGCGCCATGCGCGCCGCCGCCACCCGCGTGCAATCTCTCACCCCCAACACCCTCGACACCGTCGGCACCGGCGGCGACGGCGGCATCACCTTCAACATCTCCACCACCGTCGCCTTCGTCGCCGCCGGTGCCGGCGCCACCGTCGCCAAACACGGCAACCGCGCCAGCTCCGGCAAATCCGGCAGCGCTGACTGCCTCGAATGCCTCGGCTTCAACCTTAACGCGGCGCCCGAACTCATGGAGCAGGCGCTCAATGAAATCGGCATCACCTTTATGTTCGCCCCCTCGTTCCACAAGGCCATGCGCTTTGCCGGCCCCGTCCGCAAGCAACTCGGCGTGCGCACCCTCTTCAACCTGCTCGGCCCCCTCACCAACCCCGCCGGCGCCCCCTGCCAGCTCCTCGGTGTATTCGCGCCGGAGCTGACCGAAACCTTTGCCGAAGTCCTCAAACGACTCGGCTCCCGCCGCGTCCTTGTTGTCCACGGCCACGACGGCATGGACGAAATCACCCTCACCACCACCACCCGCTGCTCGGAATTGAAGGACGGCATCATCAAAACCTACGACATTGATCCCGCCCAGTACTTCGGCGACTACTGCACTCCCGAAGACCTCGCCGGCGGCGAACCCGCCGACAACGCCGCCATCACCCGCGGGATTCTCGAAGGCAAAATCACCGGCCCTAAGCGCGACATCGTGTTGCTCAACGCCGCCGCCTCCCTCCTCTCCGCCAACCGCTGCGAAAACCTCGCCGACGGCATCCAAAAGGCCGCCGCCGCCATTGATACCGGCACCGCCCTCGACAAACTGGAACAGCTCATCGAATTCTCCAAGCAATAACCCGCCATGCCCCGCCCCGCCGCCAACTTTTTCCACACTGTGGAAAACTTTTTTCTACACCGTGGAAAAATTCCCCCCACCCCTCGTGCGCAGCACGTAGCCACACGGGAAATGGCTTCATCGCTTCTTGCCCGCTGTGCGCAGCACGTGGCAGTGCGGAAAAGGATTTCTCAAAACGAGGGGCTGTTACGTCAAAATAAGCGCTCGGATTTTTTGGAAATGGCGCGTTGCGGGCGCCCCGAGCAGTACTCGTGTACGCGAGTGGGCGACCTCGACGCGCCAGAACAAAAAAGACGGGCCTTCGTTTTGACGCCTCGTTTTGTGAAATCCTTTTCCGCCTCCCCTAGCACCTGCCACCTCCCCACCACCCGCTTCACCACCACCACCCCGCGCATAATCCCGTAGCAATACCATGAGCTTTCTCGACAAAATCCTAGCCGCCAAACGCGCCGAAATCGCCACCGCCGAATCCCACACCCCCCTCGCTACCCTCAAAACCCTCGCCTCCCGGTGCACCGACTTCCGCGACTTCACCGCCTCCCTCAACACCCCCGGCATCCGCATCATCGCCGAAATCAAACGCGCCTCCCCCTCCCTCGGCGACATCGCCCCCGACCTCTCCCCCGCCACCCTCGCCCGCGCCTACACCACCGGCGGCGCGGCTGCCCTCTCCATCCTCACCGAACCCGCCTTCTTCAAAGGCTCCGCCGCCGACCTCCAGCAAGCCCGCGCCGCAACCACCCTCCCCGTCCTTCGCAAAGACTTCATCATCGCCCCCTACCAGGTTTACGAAACTGCCGCCATGGGCGCCGACGCCATGCTCCTCATCGTCCGCATCCTCGACGATGCCCAACTCCGCGACCTCCTCGCCCTCGCCCACGACCTCGGCCTCCACACCCTCGTTGAAATCCACGACGAAGCCGACGCCCGTCGCGTAGGCCTCGAACATCTTGCGGATGAACAAGGCCCGCGCCTCGTCGATCACGATGGCCCGCGTTTGCTTGTCGTTGCGGTATCCCGGCGGCGGCATGTTCGGATAGATGCCCTCGCGCAGTTTTTTGCGGAGTCCGCGCCGGATGTTCTCGGAAAGATTGTCCACATAGTATTTCGACTGACCGAAGGCGATGCTCAGCATGAACTTGCCTTGGGGAGTGTTCTCAAACCAAAAGGTGGGGAACTTCAAGGCGGATACCTTGCCCGTGTCGAGGGCATAGACGATCCGCCCGCCGTCCACCGAATTGCGCGCCAAGCGGTCGGGATGCCAGGCCAAAATCCCTTGCGCCTCGCCTTTCTCCATCGCCGCCAGCATCTCGTTGAAGACAGGCCGCCCCGGCTCCTTCGCCGTCTGCGCTTCGATGTATTCGCGGACGACTTGAAGCCCTTCCTTCGTCGCCAGCATGCGCAATTCGTCCAACTGCGCTTGAATCGAGAGGATTTGCCGCTCCTCGTCGTCCGTGCTCTTCCGCGCATAGATGAAGTATTTCATGGCCCGCCCCTCCTTGGAATGTACAATTCTCGTGTGTAGTGTAATATGCACCATTCTGATGTTCTTGCAAGTATGAAAAGACCTATCCCAAAAGAGTGTCGTAAATTCGGAGCCGCTGTCCGATCTCGTCGCCGTGCCTTGAGCCTGTCCCAGGAGGAATTTGCGGAAAAGGTCGATTGCCACCGGAATTTCGTCGGGCGGATCGAACGCGGAGAGCAAAACCCAACCGTGGATACCCTTTTGAAGGTCGCCAGGGCCTTGCGCTGCAAGATCAGCGACTTGTTTTTCGAAGCGGGTCTATAGGCTGTTTTCCGCCCGCAAGCGGTGGCGTGGCGAGGACACGAGCCGCCAGAACCGGTTGCGGGCCTTGAGCCTGCCCGGAAATCTATGACGGCCGTGACGCGGGAAGATTTTGGCGAGTCCGCAAGGCGCGGGGGCGGCGGGGTATTCCTGCCGGACTATCCCCCGCCCGCGCAACACAGCGGATCGTCAAAAGATCCCGCGCCCCTTGGGTGGCGGTTCTTTTCGCGCCGGGGTTCGTTCCCACGCGGAGGACAGACCGCCCTGGGTATGCCCGTCCGCGTGGCGTCTGCCCCAACGCGAAAACTACCGCCATCACGGCTCGCCAGAGATTTTCGGGCAGGCTCCTAGGGGTCGGGAAGTGGAGCGCCGCAGGCGGGCCGCAAAGCCGTGGGCGGTTCGGAAGGGGGGGCGGGCGATTCGATCCTCGGGCCTCTCGGCGGCTCTGCCGCACGCTCGGCCTACCCGAATCCCGAAAATCCCCCCCAAAATGGATCGTTTTCGTTCGTCGCCGATCCCGAGGCCCCGTTCCTCCCGATCCTGCCGCAGGATTTGAGCGCCGTAGCCCCCGCCGCAAAAATCTTTCGCTCGCTCGGGTCAAAAACCGATCCCGTCTTGCATATCCAGTACCCGCCCGAGTGGGCGGATGTGCTGGAAAATCAGGCGACAGAAAAATGGCGGTGTCTTCTACACATCTCGCAAAGCCGCTTGGTTCGTGATGAGTAAACCATAGCCGGCATATAAGGCAAATCCTTTCCCCCTCTGCGCGGCCTAGCTTCCCCCCTGCGCCCGCTTCTCCCCATAGCCCGACCCTTTCTGCCCCCCGCTGCCGCGACCAGTCCAAGCCCCCCTTAGGCCGCCCCCTTTGCGCCGCCGCTTCGCGGCCTCCCTTGCCCGCCCCCCTTACGCGCGGCGCTGCCGCGCCGCTACGCTGGACCCTCGCTCCGCTTCGCGTCGCTCGGGGGATGGCCGCCCCCGCTTCGGCCACGGCCCCGCCGCTGACGCGGCGTGGCGCGGCCTGCGCAGGGGGCTGGCCATTCCTCGCCGCTGGCGCGGCTCCGGGTGGACTCGCTTCCCGACTCACTTCGTGGTCGGGACGCGCTCGCCTTGCGCCTCGCCCCGACTCTCTTCGAGGTCGGGACTCGGCGGCCACGCGGGCCTGTGCCCTGCGGGCAAAGCGGCCCGCGTGAAGATCGGCGGGGTTCTTCGCGGCGTTCTGCCGCGCTCTTGTTCCCCCGACCACGAAGCGTGTCGGGGGGCTTCGGGTGGGGGCGCGCGCGGACTTATCTTCCTCGGATGATTCAGATCCTCTTGAAAGTAACACAAGTACCGGTGAAATTCACCTTGTCCACCTTGAAACCTGCATTCATCCAGGATTCAGCCTGAGGCCTACTTCCCACCTGTTGATTTGCCCACCAAGCGCGAAACCTGCGAGCCGCAGGGGGCAAGTTAGCGCGAATGATGATTTCGACCTGCTGGAAACTCAGAGTAATCGTTTGTATTTGGGTGGGGGTAACTATCAAATAATCTTTCAACGCCTGATACTTGTATTTACGGGTGTTTGCTCTGTTGCCGCCGGCTTCCGGCAACAATTCATACAGCCCTTCTTTTACTCGCAAAAAATATGCGGTGTAATTTCCGGGGTTTCCCAAGCAATGCTTGGGCAGGTAGGTAGCATAGGCGCCAGAATTCCACGGCAGATTTAGTTTCTGGCAGTCTTTCGCCGTGAACAGGTTGGGCAGTCGCCCTGCCTTGGACGCAGTCCTAAGATCGCTGATTATGGACATATCTCACTCCTGTGTTTTCTACTGCCAACGTTTCGGGTTATTCCACCCCAATCGTGTAGCTGGCCTTCGGATCGGGGGGCAGGGTGTCGATGAAGGTATTGATGGGCGGGGTGGCCAGCACATTTGAGCGCAGCACCGTGAAGCCTTCGATCAGGTTGGTCGTTCGGAACACGGAGTAGGTCTTTCCGGCCACGCTCGACCACCTCACTTCGTAGGGCTGGCCGACGGACATGATGAAATCTCCGGTCTTGGGCGCCAACGAGAGAATCCTGAAAACATCGTCTCTCAGATTGGGATTTGTCCCGGCGCGCACTTCGTCGCCGTCGGACACGCCGTCGCCGTCGCTGTCCCAGGTGAAGGGACAGGTACCCGTATCGGTCGGGCTGCGGTACACGCCGGTGTTCCGGCGCACCAGCCAGGCCAGGGCGTACTTGTCCGGACTGCAACCGGGTTTGCCAGGCAAATCGGAATTGCCGATCCCCAACCGGGTCATACCGACCTCCAGCAATTCCTCGGCGCGGCGCTCGTCGTGGGCCCGAATGACGGTGCCGCCAAACGGCGTTCCTCCGTCGCCGGACAAAACCTGCGCAACGCGATCCAGCATCTCGGCCTTGAACGCCTCGCTCCCCAGATGCCATCCGCGCCGGATCCGCCGCCACTGTTCATCGGCCTCCCACGGCTTGTCGGCATGGCGAACCTCCAGGACGCGGGCGGCCATGCGCCGCGCAAAGCGCATCCGTCCGCCCCGGGAATCTTCGAGTCCAAGTTCCCCAAGGACGCGCCGGACCTTCAGCCAATCCGGGCGTTTGCCCGGCGATACATAGCCGGGATAGCTGCTCCAAACGTGGTCCGCCAACGCGGAGGCCTCAAAATCGTATCCCTTCACGCGAACGGGATTCAGATGGATGTAGTCTGCGGCGGCCAGGAAGTAGTTCGGCGCCGGATCGACGGGAATCGCCTTGTAGCGGCCGGAGAAGAGATGACCCCACGTCCGGTGCGCGGCGTTGAACCGCTTGGTGTAGGTGCCTTGCAGCCATTGCATGCCGGTCACCAGATTCGGCTCGGGGGTTTCCAGCAGCAGGTGGTAGTGGTTCCCCATCAGCACATAGGCGTGGATCCCCCACCCCGTGCGTCCGCAGACCTCGCCAAGCGTCGCCAGAAAACACGCGCGATCCGCATCCGTCCGGAACACGGCCTCGCCATGGTCGCCGCGGCCCATGGCGTGGTAGATCGCGCCGGCGTATTCCAGCCTCGGTTTCCTTGCCATGACGCGATTACTGAATTTTTCCGGAGAAAACGTCAAGCCGAATCATTAATACATGAAACTGACCCCTTATGAAAACGTCAAGCCGAATCATTAATACATGAAACTGACCCCTTATCACTGACCCCTTATCTGACCCCTTATCAGGTCAATGGACATGGACATGCGAAATTTTGTCGTCGATTGGCTTGACTCTGGCTCCCTGTGGTGTAATAAAGGCCAGAAGTTCAAGGCAATTAATTTTTTGCATATTCCTGTATGGCCGATAGGGTTGGGCCCCACCCAGACCGGATAGGCGAGAGTCGTTTTTCACAAAAAGGTCATATTGGAAAAAAAATGCCATGACAGCCAGTCCGCAAGACAACTTTGCAAACGGCTTTTTGAAGCATTACCTCAAGAACGGGATCGGCTCGATGCCGAAATCGGACGTCGATGCACTGGTGATGCATCTTCTCGATCAATATGCGGGCGAGCAAGGCCGCCCGCTTGGCCGCGTTTCGAACCAGATCGCCAGCGAACGACTGCGCGCCCCTCTGGCAAAAATAAAACGTCTGAGATATGAAGGTTGCTTGAAATTCAGCGGCAGCCCCGAAAACGAGGGCCGTGACAGATTTCTTCGCCAGATCGCCAAGGCCGGCCTTGAATTCGACGGGGATTCGTCAGGGACCCCGTTCAAAGTTGTTTTTGTCATTGAGGACACCTTGGCAAAAAACTGGATTCAAGGAAAAATCAAAGAAAACGGATCGATTTTTGATGGTTCATTCAATTCCGAAATCATTAAGATTGATCCGAATGTCTTTTTTCCGCTTCTTCGCACATTGTTTCCCGCAGATGAAGTCGATTCATTCGAAAAGAAATTTGAGGCCGTCCAAAAGAAAGCGAAACGGGAAGAAATTGTTTCGGGCTTCAAAGCTATTGTTTCGTCTTTTGTAGATGGCGTTGTTGGCGCAGCCGGAACGGCGGCGGCAACAGCACTGCTTGCGCTGCCGAACATGACCATGTAATGGCCCCCCACCGCGGGCTGCCCTTGCTATGTATCTGGTATTGCCCTTAAGTAGCCAATCTCGGACACCAATCTCATAAAATGACTCGCGGGAACAATCACCCATTCCTCCGACGCATTCTCTTGTGCGAAATTTCCGCCTTTCTGTTGGCGGGAAAACTGCTGGGCCAACTCATGGACCCGGAAACGCGCTGGCACTTGTTTTACGGGTGGATGGATTTTGCCGCCGTGATGGCGTTGCTGTTTGGCTGCGGCCTGGCGGTGGCCGTGCTGTTGCATCTGATCGCGGGAGCCAGCCGCGGGCGTTCGGACCGCTGGCTCTCGCCTTGGTTCTTCTTCCTCGCGGTCCAGATCGTTTTCAATTTTTCCTTTAGCCTCTGGGACTGGGTGCTGGCGCACATTCCTCAATGGAGCCAGATGCTCCAGATTGCAATCTGGAGCCTCGGCCTGGCCCTGACAGCCGGAGGATATGTGGTTCCCGCGCTGCGCAGGTGGGCCGAAAAAGGCTGGCGGGCGCTTGTCCTGCTGTGGCCAATTCTTCTTCTTGTGCCGTTGAATTTGGCCTTGGCATATAAGTGGGAAAACGTCAGCGGCGATCCCTGCCGCCTCGGGTTCCGCCCCGCAGGGAAAGGCCCTCCCATTGTCATATTCATTTTGGACATGGTGGGATACGACAACGCCTTTACCGGGGTCGGCCAAATTCGAAACAAATTGCCTCACCTCAAGGCGTTTTCCGAAGAAGCCACGGTATTCCATCAGGCCCAAGCCGCCGGAGGTTACACCCACATTTCTCTGCCCAGCTTAATGTTGCAGGATGACGTGTCTGAATTCCTCATATCCCCAACGGGCACAACTCGATGGGGTCTACAGAACAACTCTGACGCACCCCTTCGACCGGCTGGTGATTTTCCTCGCGCGTTGCCCTATCGCGTCCGGGCATCGGGCAGTCGCGCGTTCTATTTTGGCTATGCTTTCCCGTACAAGCAGATGATGCCCGGAGCTTGGGACGAAGCGTATATTCTCCCGTTTTATGCCGTATCCCTTCCGAAGCCTACTTCGAGGTGGGCGTCTCTCCTGATCCAGTATTGGTTGCGCTATGTGCGGGTATCCAAAGATCCATTCGCCGCTTTGGTCCGGGCAAGGGGTCTCCATCTTGTGCTTGAAAATCAACATTGGAGAGCCATCACCCAAGACATTTACTCGACTAGCATGCAATTCATCCGCGAAGCTCTTTCCCCGGGCGATCTATTGATCGTCCACTGCCCCATCCCTCACGAGCCCTTTGTTTTTGCGGCTGATGGCAGACCCAGCCAGCTTCCTCGCGACGACGTCGTAGGGGGCTACAAAGCCCAATTGCAATATGCCGACCAGCTCTTGGGCGATTGGATCACGGCCCTGAAGCAAACCGGCAAGTGGGACCCATCATGGGTGTTCGTATTGTCCGACCATGGAATCCACCAACGGGATTATGGGGCCCACCCGGAAAGGAAGCGCCATGTGCCGTTGATGGTCAAAGCGCCCGGCCAAACCACCCGGGAAGATCGCCATGACCCCTTTCGGTTGGTCGATCTCGATCGGATTCCCGGTTTTTCCCGCGCAGTGGACAAGCATCCATAGCCCTCCGCTTCGCGCTCAGGCACGGCTGTTTCGGCAGCGCACAAGATAAATCAGTCTCCACGTATGCGGCAGATGGTCGTGCTCGCCGCCAAGGCAAAGCGCTCGAACGAAAAGGCGTTCATGATCCTCGGGCGACCGACGGCGGCGAAACGGTCGCGCAGCGCGGGATCGCGCAACAGGTCGCTGCAGGCGCGCGCAAACTCTTCCGGCGTTTTGGCCACGCGAACCGAAAGACCCTCTTCCAGGCAATCTTCATAGCCTCGATAGGCAAAAGGGGTCAGCACGCAGGTCCGACTATACGCATAGGCCTCGAACACCTTGACGTTGATGCCCGCCCCGGTCCAGATGGGCGCAACGCTGAAGGCGCACTCGCAATATTGGGGAGCGACGCCCGGAACCGCGCCCAAGACGCGAACGCCGGGCACGCGGCCATAGGCTTCCGCACGCCGGACGGAAAGACCCGGTCCGATGACGCGGAATTCCGCATCGGGCACTTTCTTGCGCACCAGAGGCCAAACCTTCCGAATAAACCAATCCAGCCCTTCGGCATTTGGGCGATGATAATAGGAACCCAGCATGATGACCGCGCGGCTGGCGGAGTTGCCCGGCGTCAACGAAGGAAATCCTTCTTGGGGCGGCCAACACGGCACTCCGAGCCAGGTGGCGTGTTCGAGTCCGGGAATCAGCCTATCCCTGGTTTTGACGATCCAGCAGTGCTCGAAGCGTCGGTAAAGGCCCGGGACAAAGTTCTTCAATTGCGAGAACCGCCAAGCAGCAACCCAACGGGCGAGCCGGCCCGAGTGCGGATTGTCCATTTGGGATGAATACCATTCCTGCTCGGCATCGTCCACGTCGAGCACAAAGGGAAACGCCGGC
>MWEZ01000042.1 GCA_002071335.1 Verrucomicrobia bacterium ADurb.Bin018 | reverse complement strand
GCGGCTATCAACATTTCCTCCCGCTCCAAGGATAACCATGCCGCCTGTTGCCTATCCCCACGAACTCGAAAGCTACTGGTTGAATCTCGCCCAAACCGAAACGCGCGGCGTGGCGCTGCGCGATACCTTGCAGCGCCTGCGTCCCGATATCAAACGGCTGGCCGACCGCTTCACCACCGCGCGCCCGGCCACCGACACGCTGCCCGATTACCTACGCGACACGCGCGACTGCGCAGCCTACGCGGTCTTCTTCGCACCGCAAACCCACGCGCGCCTGACCCACATTCTGGCGGAACTCCCCCCCTTCCCCCCCACCCCCCAGCCTCTGCGCGTTTTGGATCTGGGTTGCGGCACCGGCGCGGCCTCGTTTGCGCTGCTGGATCATCTTGGCCCGCGCCCCGTGCTGCTCCACGCGCACGACCGTTCGCGGGCCGCGTTGCGCTGCCTGCACGAATGCTTCTCCACGTTGCGCGCCAGCCGCTGGCCCGCCACCATGCTGCGCACCCAAGCCGCCACGTTGGAAGAAACTGCCGCCGATGGCCCCTTTGATGTCATTTTGTTGCATTACGTGCTCAACGAACTCACCCCCGCCCTGCGCCGCAGTTTGCTCGCTCGCGCCCGCGAATGGCTCGCGCCCCTCGGACGCTTGATCATCTGCGAGCCGCTCCTGCGCGAGGCCGGCGACTACATGCGCGAATTGCGCACCTTCGCCTTGACCGATCTGGGCTTGCACCTGCTGGCCCCCTGCCCCCACGAGCAAACCTGCCCGCTGGCCGAACCCTGCCATGATGTCCGCACGTGGAAAGTGCCGCAGTCGCTGCAAATTGTGAACAATCTCCTGCCGCGCGATCTGCGCCATTTGGCGTATGCCCTGCTGGTGCTATCTCCCGCCCCGTCGCCCGCCCCGGATGGTGTCATCCTCGCGCGGCTGGTCGGATCGCCCACTTTCGCCAAAGGTCAAACCTTGTGCCCCGCCTGCTGCAGCAATGGCGCCATCCACCGCCTGCAACTGCTCACGCGCGACTTCGACACCGCCGGCCGCAAAAATCTGCGCCATCTGGAGCGCGGCCAAATCCTGCGCCTGGCCAGCCTGTCGCTGCTGCCGGACTCCTCCCTCTCCCGCGCCCGCCCCGCGCCTGCGGAGGAGGAGTGAAACGCCGCGCGTTCGCCGCTTTTGCTTGTCCGCCCCGTGGATTCACCGCATAGTATAGTTGGTATGGAAGCAACCCAGCACATGCCGCTCCTGCTGCAGCCCATCTATAAGGAATACATTTGGGGCGGCGACCGGCTTATCCATGAATTTCGCCGGCGGCTCAATCCGGGCATTTATGCCGAGTCGTGGGAAATTGCCGACCACCCCGACGGCCGCACGCGCCTCATCAATGGCCCGGATGCCGGCGCCACGCTGTCCACGGCTATTGCCCGCCGCGGGGCGGAACTGCTCGGGCGTGGCCGCACCAGCGCCACCTTCCCGCTTCTGGTCAAAATTATTGACGCGCGCGAAACCCTCTCCGTGCAGGTGCATCCGGATGACGACAGCGCCGCACGCTTCGGCGGCGAGGCCAAAAGCGAAATGTGGTATGTGCTCTCCGCCACGCCCGATGCCCATATTTATTCCGGCTTCAAGCCCGGCGTGACCCCCGCCGACTTCGCGCAAGCCCGTGCCGCCGGCACCATTCCCGCGCTGCTGCAGCGATTTCCCGCTCGTCCCGGCATGGTTTTTCATACGCCCGGTGGACGCATCCACGCCATCGGCGCCGGCTGCCTGCTGCTGGAAGTACAGCAAGACGCCAACACCACCTACCGCCTCTACGATTGGGACCGCTTCGACAAAAACGGCCAGCCACGCCCGCTGCATATCGAGCAGGCGTTGCAGGTCATCAACTGGGACCTCACCGGCAGCCCCGTGGCTCCCATCCAACCGGAAGAAGCTCGTTCGCCGGGGCATAGCGCCCGCCTGCTGCTGTCCGCGCCGCATTTCCACGTGGAGGAATGGACCATCACCGGTCCTGCCCGCGCCACCCACGACGGCAACAGCTTCCTGATTCTCTTCGCCACGCACGGCGACACGCGCATCAAAACCAACGGCCAGCCGGCCATGATTATTCCGCACGGCACCACCTGCCTGCTGCCGGCCATCCTCGACACCTTCACCCTCCAGCCGGCGATGCCTGCCGGCCAGCCCAGCCGCCTGCTCGTGGCCCGCCAGCCCTGATTTCCACCTTCAAAAAAGCGGTTTTTTCAGCGGATTGGCCATTGACAGCCGCCCGGCCATGCCCTAGGGTGGCCCACGTTTTTCTGCCGGAGCTAACGCCCGGCAACCGGCCTCGCGCCGGAAACCCATCAGAAGGCAGGTGAATTCCCCAACATGACCGAAGTGAAAATCAAGAAAGGCGAACCGGTTGAAAAAGCGTTGCGCCGCTTGAAAAAGAAATTGGACCGCGAAGGCATCATGCGCGACATCCGCGCCAAGCGGCACTTTGAAAAGCCGAGCGAGAAGCGGCGACGCAAAGCCGCGCGCGCGCGCATCAATGCCCGCCGGGCCACTTGGGCGGCTTCGTTGTAAGCGGCCCTGCCTGCCCCCGAGCCGGATGCTGGTCATCCGGCTCTTTTATTTTATCCGGCGCCATGCTACACCTCGGGCATGAAAATTCTTGTGATTAACGCCGGCAGTTCTTCCATCAAATATCAACTCATGGATTTGGCGGACGCCCACCGCTACGCGGTGCTCGCCTCCGGCTTGGTGGAAAAAATCGGCGAGGCCACCGGCCGCGTCACCCACACCATCTTCACCGACGGCCAGGAACAGCGCTTTGTCGAAGAAAACCCGCTGAAGAACCACCACGAGGGAATGTCCCGCGTGGTAGCGCTGCTGACGGACCCGCAACGCGGCGTCATCCGCGACGCCGCCGAAATCGAGGGCGTCGGCCACCGCGTCTTGAGCTGCGGCGAGGTGTATAGCGACACCGTGCGCATCACCCCCAAAGTCAAGGCCACCATCCGCGAATTTTTCCCGCTGGGCCCGCTGCACAACCCGCCCAACCTGATGGGCATTGAAGTGGCCGAAGAATTTTTCCCGCGCGCGCCGCAGGTGGCGGTGTTCGACACCGCTTTCCACCAGACCATGCCCCCAAAGGCTTTTCTTTATGCCGTGCCCTACGAGTGGTACACGCGGCACCGGCTGCGCCGCTACGGCTTTCATGGCACCTCGCACAAGTTCATCACGCAGGCCACGGCGGAGTTCATCGGCAAGCCGCTGGCCAAGACCAACCTCATCAGCATCCATCTCGGCAATGGCTGCTCCATGGCCGCCGTACGCCACGGCAAGTGCGTGGACACCTCCATGGGCGTGACCCCGCTGGAAGGGCTGATCATGGGCACGCGATCCGGCGATATGGACCCCGCCGCGCTGGAATACATCATGGGCCTTACCGGCATGGACATCCACCAGATGGTCAACGCGCTCAACAAGCAATCCGGCCTCAAGGGCATTTGCGGGGTCAACGACATGCGCGAGGTGGTCGAAAAAGCGGCCGGCGGCGATGCGCAAGCCGAGACCGCACTGCAAATGTTTTGCTACCGCATCCAGAAATATATCGGCGCCTATCTCGCCGTGGTGCCGCACGTGGATGCCATTGTGTTCACCGCCGGCATCGGCCAAAACTCCGCGCCGGTGCGCGAGCGGATTTGCACCGGGCTGGGGCATTTGGGCATTCGGCTGGATTTGGCCAAAAATGCCGCGCGAGCCAACGGGCCGCGCGCCATCCATCAGGCCGGCGCGCCGCTGCAAATCCTGGTGTTGCCCACCAACGAAGAACTGCAAATCGCGCTGGAAACCAAGCAAAACATCACTGGCGCGTAAGCCCCCCTCTCGCCCCGCACGCGCGCGGTTTTACGGGTCGCGCGGCCAGGGCGCCGGCTGCGGGAATAAGACTTCCACCCACCCCTTGAACTTGGGCGGCAAATTGACGCCGGTGCCGTCAAAGTCCGTCACATCGCGGCCGTCGGCCAAGACACGGATGGGCCGCATATTGCGCGGCCACCAGAGCCGGTAGCCAGCGGGCGGTTGCGCCCCGCCGCCAATTTCCACCGTGAATTCTTTTTGCTCCCACCGCCCCGCCAAATCCAGCGGCCCGAACGCGGTGGGCATGCCGAACACACGGAAGCCTTCGCCATGCTGCAACCACTCGGCGGGCGCGCCGGCAAACAAATCCAACTGCTTGTCGGTTTCACGGGCGGCTAGGCCGCGCACGCCCAGAAAATACAGCGCCGCCGCCCGGATATCCGGCTGCGCGGTGACATGCCCCATCTGGCGCGGATCGCTGGTGCTGATATCGGGCCAGCTTTGCCAACCGCGCGGCTGGCGGCGATCCAGCAGCGAGTAGAGCACCTCGCGCGCGTAATCGGTGCGCCCCATGGTAGCCAACGGGCCCAGCAGCGCGCCTTCGTCATTCGCCATCACGCCGGACCAGCCGGGCTGCCGGCGCTGCAAAAAGTCGGCGTAGAACATGTCGAGGCTGGTTTGCAATTCGTGCGGCTCAACCAAATCGGTTTCGGCGCCGGGCCAAAACAGCAGCGCCACGGTTTGGATATCCAATTGCTCATCTTCGGCAGCGCCCGGCACCCACATGCCGGTCATCAAATCCATTCGCGCGCGAAGCGAGCGCCGCACTTGCGCCTTCAGCAGGCGGTACTGTTCATCCGCCCACGTGGCCTCTGCTTCCGCGCCCAGCAGCGCGGCGGCCGTGCGGGTTTCCTTCCAACCCAGCAGCGCCCATATCTGGTCGGCATAGCGGTGCTGCGGCTTGGCGCTGCCGGGGCGCGGGCCCGACGCCGGTAAAAGGCCATCCACCAAAAAGCGCTGATCCTCCGGCAGGAGCCAATCGGTTTTTTCCTGGTCCGCGCGCAACCGCTGCAAGTAGGCGAGCGCGTTCTGGAGCCGCGGGAACATCGCCTGCAAAAATGCCGCATCCTGCGTGAAGCGGTAATACTCCAGCGCCATGAACGCCAACTGGCCCTGGCCGGCATATTGCCCCATGCGCAGACGCGGGGCAGGCGTGCCATCCGCCATGAACCACACCGGCACCCAGCCATCGTCCTGCTGAGCCGCCGCAACCATTTCAATCCACGGGAGGGCCGCCTTGGCCTGCCCCGCACGCAGCAGCGCGGCCACGCGCAGCGCGATGGTTTCCGTGCTTTCACCATCCACCCCGCGCACGCCCAACAGCCAGCCCACTTGAGCGTGTAAGCATTCGATGGCATCAGGCCGCGCAATGCGCGGCTGGTAGTGCCCTGTGGCATCCCGCCAGCTCCAGGTGGCATCCACCCACTCGCGGCTGAACAAATCGGCCACCTTGCTTGGCGAGCCGTTCACCTTGGGCCACGGGAAACGGCGCGGACGCGCCACACCCGGCGGCAGCGCGTTACCGGCCACCACCCAGCGCATCCGCCCGCCGGGCGCCAGCGAAAACGTGCGCCACCACAGGCCGGAGGCCAGCCCCTCGGCATCGCTGGCGGTGCGGGCGCGCGGCAGTTCGCCGCGCAGCAAGGATTCCGCCACATCGCCCTGCGCGAACGCCACCGCGCCAAACGGCATGTTGGTGGCGGGCACCGCGAAGAGCGGTTCGTCGTTCACCCACATTTCCTGCCAGCCGCTTTCGCTCGGCATCACGCGGATTTTATAAATCGGCGCCAGCCCGCCGTGCGTGCCCAGCAGCGCCAACCGCACGGGGCGCACCACCCAGCACCAGCGCCCGGTTTGGGTCATCAGTGAGTCATTTACCAGTTCATACATCGTCCATGCCATCGCCGCCGGCGCGTTGGTCCGCGCCTGCGCCTGGATGCGCAGTTTCAGCCCCGAGGCCATGTGCCACGTGACTTCCGGCAGCGGCGCGCCCTCCCCGCCCAATCGGTGCTCCACCCGCTCGGCCTGCTGCGCGGACAGCACTTGGCCATCCATCAACAAAAGTGGCGTCAAAGTGGGCCCGCGCGGTCGCGGCGCGAATACGCCCCATTCATCCAGCAGCGCTTCGGCATCCGTCGCGGCGGGGCCGGCGGCAACGCTCCAATAGGTTTGGCGCTTGCGGAACAAGTCGGGATAAATCCCCTCCGGCGCGTGCGCCGCGGCCACTTCATAACGCGCCCACGGCCGCGCGGTGCCTTCATCGCCACGCAGCGCAATGCCCGTCAACGCGAAGCATCCGTCATCCCCCGTGCCATCCGCGAACGACAACCGCACATATTGCGCCGGCAGGGCGGTCTCCGCCATCAGCACATCGAAGTCCCCCACCTGCGGTTGCAGTTGTCCCAGCCGTTGCCACTCGGTGCGATTGGTGGACACCTCCACGGTCAACTGTTGCGCGAAGCCGTTGGTGCCCCAATCCACGCGCACGCTGCCCACCGGACGTGCCGCGCGCAAATCCAGTTCCACCACGGCCGCCGGGTTGGTGGAAACCCACGCGGTTTCTTCGCGGCCATCCAGCAGCGCCGCGGCCTTGGGATCGGGTTGGCCATCCACCCACGCCTGCGGCTGGTCGGCCAGCCCTTTGATTTCCAATGCGACCAGTGCCGCCCCCTGCAACTCCGGCGCCAACAACAGGCGCACATGGCGCGCCAGCACGGGCTCGAAGCACACTTGATCCCAGCCGCCATCGCTGGTCTTGGTTTCGTAGCTCAACATCCAGTGCACGCCATCAAGGCTCGTTTGCAGCGCATAGGCCGCGGCGTACGGTTCGCCCCACTGCAACGAAAACCCGCAGACCATCGCCGCGCGGGCCATATCCACTTGCAGCCAAGCTTCCTTGCCGCCGGGGCAATGCCACCACGTGTCCGCCCGCCCATCCACCGCCAGCTCGGCCTCGTGCCCCTCGGCCGCGCCGGATGCGGTCACGACCCAGCGCTTTTCCGCCGGCACCGCCAAACGGTTGGCCTTGACCGTGGCGCATCCAACCAGCGCCCCGCCCAACAACGCCGCACCCAGCGCAACCGCCAATATTTTTCCACACTGTGGAAAAAAGTTTTCCACAGTGTGGAAAAAGTTGTGCGCACGCGCCATGAGCCGCCTCACCCGCCATAAAGCGCCAGCGTGCGGCGGATGCGCGCCACCACGCGGCTCTTGCCCAAAACGGCCAACATTTCGAAAAGCCCCGGGCCCACGCCCGTGCCCGACACCGCCACGCGGACCGGGTGCACTAGATCGCCCATCTGCCGCCCAGTTTGCTCCGCCAGCGAATGCAGCGCGGCATCGGTGGCTTCCGCCGTGAACGGCTCGGGCAGTGCGACCAGCACTTCCAGCTCTTCGCGCAGAATGGCCAGCGCGCCTTCTTTCAACAGGCGCTTGCGTACGCTTTTTTCGTCATACGGATACTCCTCCGTGAAGAAAAACGCCGCCTGCTCGCCGAGATCGGAATAGAGCCGGATGCGCTCGCCCATGCACATGATCACCGCCTGGAAATAAGCGGGATCAATGTCCTCGCGCCAGAGGCCCTGGCGTTGCATGGCGGCGCGACAGCCAGCCACCAGGTCCTCCACTCCGCGCCGTTTGAGATGCTGGCCGTTCATCCAGAGCAACTTGGTCATGTCGAGCTGGCTCGGCGCCTGCCGCACGCGGTCGAGCGTGAAGGCGGCAATCATTTCGTCGCGCGTCAACACTTCGCGGTCGTCGCCGGGGCTCCAGCCCAGCAGCGCCAGCGAGTTGAACAACGCCTCCGGCAAAAACCCTTTGTCCTGAAATTCGCCGACGTACGCCGCGCCGTCGCGCTTCGAATACGGTTTGCCCTGCGCGTTGACAATCATCGGCAGGTGCGCAAACTGCGGCATGGGTGCGCCAATGGCCGCATACATGGCCACATGCTTGAACGTGTTTTCCACGTGGTCGTCGCCGCGGATCACGTGCGTGATGCCCATGGTGATGTCGTCCACCACGTTGCCGAGGTGGAACACCGGCGAACCGTCGGAGCGCACGATGACAAAGTCCTTCAAGTCTTCGGCCTTTTTGGTGATTTCACCTTTGACGAGGTCGCGGAACGAAATATCCGTGCCCGGCATTTTGAACACGATGGCCTCGCCTTTGCCCGTGCCGCCCTTGTCCGATTTGTAGGCCGCGCCCTTCGTCAACAGCATTTCGGCCACTTCGAGATGCCGTGCGCGCTGGGTGCTTTGGTAAAGCGGCGCGCCGTCATATGTCAGCCCCAACCACGCCAGCGAATCCAGCACGGTCTGCACCGCGGCCGGCGTGGAGCGCTCCAGATCGGTGTCCTCAATCCGCAGCAAAAATTCACCGCCCGCGTGACGGGAAAACAACCAGTTGTAGATGGCCGCCCGGATGTTGCCGATGTGGACATTGCCCGTGGGGCTCGGCGCAAAGCGCGTGCGAATAGTCATGAAACCGTGATTCCTTTCATTCGTCGAAAACGCATACTACCTGCCCAGCGCCCGCCCCACAATCCCGCAATCACCAGCGCGACCACCGCGGCACCGCGCCCATGCCGCCGGCTTTTTCCTCCTGCAGCAGGCCGGGATCAATCTCCGCCAAGAAGCGCGACGGCGGGCACAGCATCACGCCGCCCTCGCGCGTTTTGCGCATCCGTGGCTGGCATAGCCAGAGGTAGTCCTTGGCGCGCGTGACAGCCACATAAAACAGCCGGCGTTCTTCTGCTTCGTTGGCGGCTTCTTCAAGTGAACGCGCCGCGGGGAACATTCCATCCACCATCCACAGCACAAACACCGCTTTCCACTCCAATCCCTTGGCCTGGTGCACGGTCGAAAGCCGGATGGTCTGCGCGGGCGGGCCGGCGTGCAGGTTTTGTTCGGCATCCAGGTTGGTCAGTAGCGCCATCTCGCTCAGGAACGCGGCGGTGTCGTCATACTTGGCCGCAAAGGTCATGAGTTCCTCAACATCTTCCAGCCGCTGCTCCGCGTTCTCGAAGGTTTCCTCCGCGTAATCGCGATAAAACGCCTCCACCAGCCGGAAAATCAACTCGGCGGGGCGGTCGAGCACGTCGCCCTCGCCTTCGCCGGGCGCAAAGATTTTTGCATCCACCTCGGCCCACAGGGGCTGCGCGTCCTTGGGCAGCAGCTTGGTCAGTTGCGCGCGCTTGGCGGCATCGCGCAGGTTCACGTGCTGGCCCAGATCGCGCCAGAGCGCCTGCGCTTTTTTCGGCCCCACCTTGGGCAGCATTTCCATCAGCCGCATGAACGCGAGACTGTCGGCCGGATTGACCGCCAGCCGCGGCAGCGAACAAACATCCTTGATGTGCGCCTGCTCGAAAAACCGCACGCCGCTCATCAGATAATAATCCAAGCGCGCGCGGGTCAGCTCCAACTGGAGTTCCATGGAGTGATAATGCGAGCGGTACAGCACCACGATTTCGCTGGGCTGCGCCGCGCCGGAATCCAGCAACTGCTGCACCTTGCCCACGATGTAGCGCGCCTGATGCCCACCATCCACCAGCTTGACGTACACCGGCTTGACCTCCGCCGGGCGCGTGGCGCGCAACACCTTCTGGTATTGCTCCGGGTTGCCCGCAATGACGCGGTTGGCCACGTCCAGAATCCCCGGCGTACTGCGGTAGTTGTCTTCCAGCTTGATGACCTGCGCCTCGGGATGCCGGCGCTCAAACGAAAGAATGTTCTGCACTTCCGCGCCACGCCACGAATAGATGCTCTGAAAGTCGTCCCCCACCGCCAGCAAGTTGCCGTGGCCCGACGCCAGCAAGTCCACAAAATCATTCTGCAACTTGTTGGTGTCCTGATATTCGTCCACAAGAACGTGCTGCATCCGCTCCTGATAGCGGGCAGCGACCGATTCGTGTTCTTGCAAGAGCTTCAGGCCGTTGACCAGCAAATCGTCAAAGTCCATGGCATTGAGCGCACGCTTGCGCTGCTCATAGAGCGTGTGCACCTTCAGAATGGCCGTCAAGTCCACGGGGTGCGCCCCAAACCGGTCCGCCACCGTCTCCGCCACATCCGCCCCACGGTTCGCCGCTAAACTGAACACGCTGCCCAGCACTTCCGCCTTGGGAAACTTTTTGTCGCGCAGGCCCAGCTCATTGATGCACGCTTTCAGCAGGCGCGTGGAATCGTCTTCATCCAGAATGGAATAATCGGCGCCGTAGCCCAGTAGCGTGGCGTGGCGGCGCAGCATCCGGTTGGCGGCATGGTGGAACGTGCCGCCCCACAGTCCGCCCACATCCTGCCCAATAAGCTGCATGGCGCGTTCCAGCATTTCGCGCGCGGCGCGGTTGGTGAAGGTGAGCAGCAGCATCCGGCGCGGTTCCACGCCGCGCTCCAGCGCCAGCCACGCCACACGGTGCGTCAGCGTGCGCGTTTTGCCGGTGCCGGCGGCGGCAATCACCAGCACCGCCCCGTCCGGCGCGGTGACCGCGCGCAACTGGGCTTCATTCAGGTGCTGGGCAAAATCACAGGACATTCGCAGGCGGCGTTCAGGATGGGCTGGCTGTCACCAGGTCAGCCAAGGTCAGATTGCCGAACCCCTGCTGCGCGCCCTGCTCAATCTTGGCCAGTGTTTCCTTGAGCGGCGTGTCCACCGTCAGGCTGGCTTCCAGTTCGGCGTGGCTACCACCCTCGCGCATGAGCTTGTTCACCAGCTCGTGCAGCCGGATGCTGTCCGGGGTGCGGATGAGCACATAGCTTGCGTCGCGGCTGGCCACTTGCGTCAGATAGCCGCGCCGCGCCAGCATGGCCACCACCGTGTTGATCAGCCGGATGGGCGCCTTGGTCTGACGGGCAAACTCGGCCACGTCAAAAAATCCTTTGCCGCCATCCATGGCCCGCCCGGCTTGCCGCAGGATCATCAGCGCCACCAGGATCCGCGCGCGCATGCTGGCAGTGTCGGCCGCGCTTTCCAGCCGGTAGGTGTCCGAATTTTGCAGCGCAAAGGTGAACTCCGCGCCCAGCAGCAGAATCACCCACGTCACATAGAGCCACAGCATGAACACCGGCACGGCGGCAAAAGCGCCATAGATTTTGTTGTAGTTGGTCACCCCCACCTGCAGTACGGTGAACATCCGGATCCAACCCAGAAAAATTACCGCCGTCAACAGGCTGCTGAACACCGCCGGGCGCAAGCGCACACGGGTGTTCGGCACAAACACGTACAGAAAGCCGATGGCCAGCCACATGATGCCGAACGCCGCTACATTCTGCACCCACGCGTTGGCATCCACCCCGAGTATCTGCTGGTTGAACGCAATCCGTGCCTTCAACGCCCCCACGAGACCGATCAGCAAAGGCATCAGCACCAGCACGCTGGTATAGTTGGCGATCTGCCGCAATAAACTGCGGTTTTTGTCCACGCCCCACACCCGGTTGTAGCTTTTTTCCACGTTGGCCAACAGCAGCACCGCCGTCAGCACGAAGAAAGCCAAACCGATCCACCCCAGCGCCGCGAAGTTGGTGGTGTTCACAATGCCCAGGATGGTATGCACGAATTGCTGCCACTGATCGGGCATTTCGGTGAACCACGCGAACTCGGCCAGCCGCTCGGCATCGAACTGGCCCATGCCGAAGCCCTTGATCAGCGCAAAACCCACCGCCAAAATCGGCACCAGCGAAGTCAACGTCACGAACGTCAGCGACGAGGCGTGGATCGTCAGGTCGTCATCCATGTAGCCGCGGAACAACAAATGCCCCACCCGGATGATCCGGGCCGGCAAACTGCCCCCGCGTTCATCGCCCGGCAGCGCCACCAGCGCCCGCGAGGTAAACTTTCGGATTTTATTTACACGATCTTGCAACGTCATAACGTCCGCCTTTCCTGCCGCCATGTTGGCGGCCTTGGCTTCCACTCCCCCTTTGTAGCACAGAAGGCCAGTCCACCGCAGCTATATTTGCGGCAGTTTTTCGATAATCCCCGAGGCCAGCACGTTGTCGCCATCGTACAGTACCGCAACTTGCCCGGGTGTGATGGACAGTTGTGGCTCATCGAACTCCACCCGAATCTGGCCGACGGCGGTCGCGTGCGCAGTTGCCGGCGCCGCTTTGTGCTGCTGGCGGATTTGCACCGCACAACGGAAAGGCTGTTCCGGCGGCCCCGCCAACGCCAGCCAATTGATCTCGCCCGCTATCAAAACGTTGTGGAACAGCTCGCTCTGTGGCCCCACCACCACGCGGTTGCGCGCCGCGTCAATCTCCAGCACATACCACGGCGTCCCCCCCCCGCCCAGCGCCAGCCCTTTGCGCTGGCCGATGGTATAATGAAGAATGCCCCGGTGCCGCCCCAGCACCCGCCCGTCGCGCGTGACAAAATCTCCGGGGGCGGCATCGTCTGGACGAAATAAAACGCCGTAGTCCTTGCTCTCCACAAAATCCTGGCTCTCCGTCTGGGCCGCCACATCCGCCCAGCCCTGTTCAGCCGCCAATTTTTTCACGTCCTCTTTGCGCCACTCTCCCAACGGGAACAACAATTTGGCCAGTTGATCCTGCTGCAAGCGCGACAAAAAGTACGATTGGTCTTTGGTTGTGTCGCACCCGCGGCGCAACAACCAACGGCCGCTGGTTTCATCCCGCCGCACCCGCGCGTAGTGGCCAGTGGCAAAATAGTCGAACTCCACCCCCAGCTCTTTGGCGCGCGACAGCAAAAAACCGAACTTCATCTGCTGGTTGCAGCGCACGCAGGGATTGGGTGTACGCCCGGCCAGATATTCCTTGCGGAAATAACCCAGTACTGTTTCCTTGTATTCCGCGGCCAGCCGCACCACTTGATGCTCAATCCCTAGGCGCTCGGCATTGGCCTTGGCCGCCGCCAGATGCTTGGCTTCCCCCGGCCCGAAACAGCCGGCGAATCCCGCATCCAGCGCTGCCACAGAGCCGTCCCACATGCTCATGGTCAACCCCGTCACCCACCAGCCATCGCGCTTGAGCAGCCACGCCGCCATGCAGGAATCCACGCCACCGCTCAACCCTACCGCCACACTGCGCCCGTTCGTCTTCACGGTCGCACACTTTACCCCGCCCCCTCCCGAACCGCTACTGTTCTTTGCCAAAACCCCTAAAAGCAAAAATTTCGGCCCACGCTTTACTTCACTTATTGCAATATGTGAATTCACTTATTGCAATAAGTGAAATATCAAAAAATGCCCAGCGACCGAATGTCGGGCAAACTGTCGCCGACAGTTGCTCAACAGGGGACTAGGAATTCGAAACGAGCCTCAACACGCGAGGCGTTTCATGAATAGCGTACAATCGCCCGGCAGGCCGGCAAACAAGGGGCGCGTGGCATAGGCCAAGCGGTTCATCTCGATGTACCCCTGTTTACGGAAGGCTCCGGCCGACTTGATGTTCGTGGCCTCGGAAACCAAGTACTCATATTGCTTGTCGCGCAGAAGATTTTCCAAGCGACGGAGCAACGCCATGGAAATCCCCGCGCGCCAATAAGGCCGGGCGACGGCTAAATAAAAGACATTGGTTCCCTTGCCGGGAAAGCCGGCTAACGGGCGGCTTAACTCTTCAAAAAATTCATCCATCTGGCCCAGTGCCAGGCGATATTCTGCCGGTACCACGCGCAGGGTTTGCCGATAGCGCTCATCGTCTAGGCTCAAGGCAATGCCGGCCAAACGGTCAGTATCGGTATCCAACGCCGTGATGGCCAAATGGTCTTCAAAACATTGATCACAAATCGTTCGGACATACGTCGCCGCAAAATCTCGCGACAGGTGGAGCGCCTCGGTCAGGGGCTCCAAACTGGGGAAAACATCAACGAGCAAGTCAGCAGATTCACGCAGTCGTTCAGCGGAAAGTTCCTCAATTTGTATATTCATCGGGTGGGAGCGCAAGGCCCCCGCTAGGTGCCGGCATACTTGGGTGGCTGGAGTGCGGTCTTGAGTGTTTGGGGTGATCTCAGACCGCCAAGTCGCTGGCGGTGGGTGATGCGGCAGCCGCTAGTGTCACATCAGCCTCAAGGATCGTGATGAGGGCGGCGCGTCTCAAAAAACGAGTCGTGCCCGCAGGCGCATAAAGCAAAAGCCCGGCAAAATGCCAGGCCTGATCAGCCGCTCGCTGGACAATTCGGTTCATTGAAACAGCACCCATCCTACGCCTTCCCTAATGGCTGTCCAGCACTTTCCAAAATAAACATATTTATGTATATCTTATTGCCTTATAACATGTTGCAAATTCATAAATGGAGCTGCTCGGAAATAGAAAAATCAAAATTATCAGCCGGGGAACGACTCCTAGGTGTCCAGGCTAAGGCCGCAAGTTTTCCCTAATACTACCTGGCTACAAACCCTGTTGGCCATCCTTGAAACTACGTTCTTTCTACGGGATATCTCCCGACAAATGCTAAATGAAACGGAAGATACCGTGTTCAATGGATGGGTGACGTCAATTTCCAGTGACGGCAAGCCCGGCGCGGGGAAGAACGAGTCTTGCGTTCTTTTCCCGGTCAAATTCAGGCAATAAAATGGAGCGAGCGATGGGATTTGAACCCACGACAACCACCTTGGCAAGGTGGAGCTCTACCACTGAGCTACGCTCGCCCTTCTATTCAGGACGCCGCAAATCTAGCATACGGCCCTAGACTTGCAACCATTTTTTCCGGCCGTGCCGTGTAGTTTTCAAACCCGCACTTTTTTGTAGTTAGCAAAGTCGCACTTTTCACTTTGGGCGATTGGTGAA
>MWEZ01000041.1 GCA_002071335.1 Verrucomicrobia bacterium ADurb.Bin018 | reverse complement strand
GGCGGCGGTGCCGCCGGTGGAGAGCAGCTCCACGCCGAGCGCGGCGAGGCCGCGGGCCAGCTCCAGCAGGCCGGTTTTATCGGAAACACTCAATAGGGCGCGACGTATTTTCATGGTGGCATAGTGGCACAGGCGCGGGGAAATGGGAAGCGCGCACGGGGCACAAAAAAACGCAAGGGAGCGGGGGGCTCCCTTGCGTGGCGCACGCGCGCAGCTTACTTCTGCGGGGCGGCGGTCTTGGCGTATTCCAGCGCGAAGCTGGCATAGAACGCGGTGGCGCGGGTGAGGTGTTCGATGTCAATTTCCTCGTTCGGGAAGTGCGCGAACTTCTCATGGCCCGGGCCGAAGCCGATCACCGGAATGCCGTACATACCGCAAATGGACACGCCGTTGGTGCTGAACACCCAGTAAGAAACCACAGGGTCTTCGCTCAGCGCGTTGCGATAGGCGGCAACGGCGCTGGTGACCTGCGGGGTGGTGTCTTCGATGTGCCAGGTGGGGTAGTACTTCTTGGTGGGGTACACCAAGCCGGTCCAGCTCGGCACGGAGTATTCCAGCACGCGCACTTCGGCCTTGGCCTTCTGCACGCTCGGCAGGGCCTTCAGCTCGGCGACGCTGGTTTCCTCGTTTTCGCCTGTGGTCAGGCGGCGGTCGAGGTGGATGGTGCAGCTATCGGCCACGGCGCAGAGACTCGGCGAAGTGGAGCGGATGTGGCTGATGGTGACGGTGCCCTTGCCCAATGGTTTGATCGGGGGCAGGCGTTCGTTGAGCTTCTCGATGTCCTTGATGATGTCGGCCATCTTGTACACGGCGTTGTCGCCGCGCTCAGGCGCGGAGCCGTGGCAGGAGACGCCCTTGGTTTCAATCTCAATTTCCATCCGGCCGCGGTGCCCGCGGTAGATTTGCAGGCTGGTGGGTTCGGTGGAAACGACCACTTCGGGGCGCAGCTTGCCTTCCTTGACGATGTACTGCCAGCACAGGCCGTCGCAGTCTTCTTCTTGCACGCTGGCGACTACCCAGATGGTCAGGTTTTCAGGCACCATACCCAGCTCCTTGAGCATGGCGATGCCGGCGATGGAGGTGATCAACCCGCCCTTTTGGTCGGTGACGCCGCGGCCATAGACCTTGCCATCCTTGATGATGGCGGGGTAGGGCTTGACCTTGGTCCACAGGGTGATATCGCCGACGTCCACGGTGTCGCAGTGGCCGTCGAAAGCGATGATGCGCGGGCCGTTGCCGATGCGACCGAGCAGGTTGCCCATGCCGTCAATGACGACTTCATCGTAGCCCATTTTCTTCATGGCATCGGCTAGGAACTTGACGACATCGCCCTCCTGGCTGCTCAGGGACGGGATGCTGGCGGCATCCTTGAGGAACTCGGCAATTGCGCCTTCGCGCTTTTTGGCTTCAGCATATAGCTTGGAACTCATGTTCGTTTTCTCCTTTCGTTTTTACAGGTTTTTGAGGAGGCCGGTCGCCTCGTTGAACTCATTGATCAGTTGATCCCACTCGGCCACTTGCTGCGGGTCGAAGACTTCCTTCCAGAAGTCCTCATCCCACATGGCGCGGAGATCTTCGCTATCCTTGGCCTGCTGCTCGACCCAGGTGAAGTACTTGAAGTTATGCAGCGACTTGCGCTCGAAGTAATTCAGCTCGCGGAAGGACGAAGGGATGCAGGCTTCGAGGTAGCGGCCGTAGTGGCGCGCGGCCATTTCGGTGGTGTAGGGGCCGTGCTGCTCGGTCATTTCGGCCTGCCGCGAGGAATAGAGATCCATCGAGTCGGTCAGCGGCAGGAAGATGACATCGCGGCTGTCCATTTCGTAATAGCGCGCGGTCCAGATGGCGCTGACGAGGTTGCAGATGCTGGAGATGCCGGCAAACGGCAGTTGCGCCACGATCTCGTCGCTGACGCCCTGCTTGCGCAGGTAGTCCTGGCCGGCGGGCTCGTTGAACAGGCGCAGGAGCTGCATGACCTGCTCATCGTCAATGGCCGCGATGGCGTCGGTGTTGCGGATGTTGTGGACCCACGGCAGGTGCTTGTCGCCGATGCCCTCAATGCGGTGCGCGCCGAAGCCGAACTGATAGAGGGTGGGGCACTGGAGCGCCTCGTTGGCCACCACGCGGATGTGCGGGTGGATGGTGCGCAGGAAATCGCCCGCGGCGATGGTGCCGGCGGAGCCGGTTGCGCTGCAATAGGCGGCGAGGCGGCTGCGGTCGGTCTTGAAGTGGTTCTCGTAGATTTCCTCGATGATGCCGCCGGTCATCTGGTAGTGCCAGATGGAGTTGCCGAACTCCTCGAACTGGTTGAAGATGACGATGCTGTCGCCGCGTTCGCGCCGCAGCTTCCAGCACATGTCGTAGATTTCCTTCACGTTGGATTCGGTGCCGGGGGTGGCGATGATTTCATCGGTGTTGATTTCGCGCAGCCAATCGAAGCGCTCCTGGCTCATGCCTTCGGGCAGGATGGCCACGGCGGGGCAGGCCAGCAGGGCGCAATCGAACGCGCCGCCACGGCAGTAGTTGCCGGTGGAGGGCCACACGGCCTTCTGGGTGGTAGGGTCGAAGTTGCCGCTCACCAATCGCGGCACCAAGCAGCCGTAGGCCGCGCCGACCTTGTGCGCACCGGTGGGGAAATAGCGGCCCACCAAGCCGACAATGCGCGCATCCACGCCGGTGATTTCCTTGGGAAACTCCACCCAGTTGCCTTCGCCGAAACCGCCGGTGACGGGGTCGTTCTTCCACGTAATGCGGAACAAGTTGAGCGGATTGATGGCCAGCAGGTCGAGGCCTTTGAGTTTTTCCAGAATCTTGGCGGGAATCTTGCGCGGGTCCTTTTGCTGGGCAAACGTCGGCAGAATGATGTTGCGTTCCTTGGCGCGCTGGATGCTGCGGGCCAGGATTTCGCGGTTAATCGAGGAAATGATCTTCATGCGTTCTCCTGTTTATTTTCAAATAAAGATACGTGAACGCCGGCAGTTTGGCTGGAGAAGGCGGCGGGGTCAATGCGAATGGGGCGCGCGGGAAAAAGCGTTTTAGCGGAGCGCCAGCACGCCCAGCACCGCGAGGCCGTAGAGCGCCACATCGAGCATCAGCGGCCAGTCGGTCAGCAGCAACTGTTCGGGGCGGTCGCCTTTTTCCTGGCGATAGACGAGGTCCATGTAGCGGAAGAGGCCAAAGACCACAAACGGGATGGTGGCGGCCAGCCACGGCGTGCCGAACTTGTGGACGGTTTCCGGCCAGAGCGTATAGAGCGCATAGCACACCAGCGCCGCGGTGCCGGTCATGGTGATCAGCAAATCGAGCAGGCGTTCGTCATAGCCATCCAGCGCATCGCGCGTGCCGCGTCCGGCCAGATTCACCTTTTCGTGGCGGCGTTTACACAGCGCCAAAAAGAGTGCCAGCATCATGGTGCACACCAGCAGCCACGGGCTGATCGGCACGCGGATGGCCACGCCGCCGGCCAGCGCGCGCAGCACGAAGCCCACGGAAATCACCAGCACATCCACCAGCGGCACGCGCTTGAGGCCCAGCGTATAGACCACTTGCAGCAGCAGGTAGCTGCCCAGCACGAGTAGCAGCGCGGGCTCGATGCGCCACGCGCCCCACAGGGCCGCCACCAGCAGGCCGAGCGCCAGCGCCGCCGCCGGCAGGGGCTGCACCGTGCCCGCCGCGATGGGTCGCCGGCGCTTGATGGGATGCAAGCGGTCCTGCGGCGCGTCGCGCAAATCGTTGAAGATATACACCGCGCTGGACAGCAGCGAAAACGCCACCGCTGCCAGGATGGCTTTCCACGCGGTGAAGAGTGTCAGGCTTTGCTGCTGGTCGCCATAGGCAAAAACAAACGCCGCGAGCACCACGGCGTTCTTGGTCCAATGCTTGGCGCGCAACAGCCGCAGCAACGTGCGCAGGGCGCTCATGGGGCGGGCGCTCCGGCGGGTGGCGGCGCGGCGACGCTCTGCGGGTGGACCACGCGCGGCCGGCGGCGGTAGCCGCAGCGCGCCAGCAGCTTCCACACCATCCACAGCGCCTCGTTGATGATCCCACCGCTCATCTTCGACTGCCCCTCGCGCCGCTCTTCAAACACGATGGGCGATTCCACAATCTTGAACCCCAGATGCCACGCCGTATGCGTCATTTCGATCTGGAACGAGTAGCCGTTGGAGTGAATCTCCGCGAGATTCATGGCGGCGAGGACTTCGCGGCGGAAGCATTTGAAGCCGCCGGTGGGATCGGTGAACGGCATGCCGGTGATCAGCCGCACATAGAGCGCGGCGCCAGTTGAAAGGATCAGGCGGTTGAGCGGCCAGTTGATCACGCGAATGCCGCCGATGTAGCGTGAGCCCAGCACCAAATCCGCGTTTTGCGCTGCCGCGCGCAGTTGCGGCACAGCTTGTGGATCGTGCGAAAAGTCGGCATCCATTTCCATGATGAAGCGGTACGTCGGCCGCTCCAGCGCCCAGCGGAATCCGGCCAGATAGGCGCGCCCCAGTCCCTGCTTTTGTTCGCGGTGCAGCACGTGCACCCGCGGCTCGGCCGCCGCCAGTTGGTCGGCCAGTTGGCCCGTGCCGTCGGGCGAGTTGTCATCCACGAACAACACGTCGGCTTCCGGGCAGGCGGCCAGCACCGCGCGCGCGATGGCCTCGGCATTTTCCTTTTCGTTATAGGTCGGAATAATGACCAGCGTATCGCTCATGATGGGCGCATCCTACTCCGCCGCGCCCGCCGCGGACAATCCCAAATCCAGCGTCAGCGTGGTTTGGTTTTGCCGGCGGCCGAGGGCCAGACGCGCGTGGGCCAGCGGCGCGAAGGCATCAATCCAGGCGCGCGCGTTGTTGAGCTGCTCGCGGATAGCCTGCGAATTGCCGCCGTTGAGGAACATCTGCACCATGGACCACGTGGCGATGGCGTCGCGCGCCACCTTGCCGCTGCGCGCCAAATCCACCCATGCCGTCAGCGCGCCGGGACCGGCCAGCGCCTCCGCCCATTCCGGCATGGCGTCCACCGGCGCCTGTGCCACCAACTTTTGCAGCGCGGCCAGATTGCTTGCCGCCAGCAGCCAGCCATCCAGTACCGCGTAGGCGGGGCGGTCGGCGGGGGCGAGTTCATCCACCCACTCGTTGCCCCCCGCGCTGGCCAGCACATAAATTGGGCCCGCCGGCGACGACACCGGATTCAGGATGAATGCCGCCTTGTAGCGCGCGTTGCTGGCATCCAGCACGCGCTGGATAGCCGCATGCGCATCCGCGGCATCCGGCGCGGGCGTGGCCAGCAGCAGCGTGGGCACGCGCAACCCGGCCAAACCCAGCGTGCGGATCGCGCCCCACGCCAGCCGCCCGCCCATCTCGCCATCCATGCCCACCAGAATCAGGCGGTCGGCGGTCATCACATCGAGAATCATGCGCAGCACGTGGCGTTCGGTGCGCGGCAAATCGGTTTGCGTGGCCACGCGCAGCAACGCTTCGCGGCTGACGGCCGCGCCGAGGCACGGCGCCTGCCCCACGCGGCGGGCCAGCGTGGTCAGCTCGGTGGTGGGCAGGCGGTCATCCGGCAGCACATCAAGCCCGGCGGTGGCGGCCACCAGCGTGAGAGCATCCGCCGTCAGTCGGGGTACGGCCACCGTGATGCCGGGCGCGCGCGGATCGGCCAGCGGCGAGCGGTCGCGAATCCAGAACCGGTCCGGCACGGAGCGGTCATCCTGCGCGGCAAACTCGGCGAACGCGGGCTCGCGCTCCAGTAGGCGCTGGCTGCGCCCGTCGTACGCCGCCAGCATAGCCTCGATGGCATACGGATCCGGCGAGAGGCACGCCATGAGGATGCCTTCGCCGAACGCGATGGTCAGCACTTGGCGCGGGTCGAGGTCCGGCGTGGCCACGCGCCACGCCGCGCGGCCGGGGAAGGTTTGGATGCGGGTGAAACCCGGCACGCGGAACAGCGCCAGTTGCCAGCGTAATTTTTGGCTGCGCCCGCCGAGGTGGCTCACAGCGATCCATGCTGCGTCATCGCCGCCGTGGGGCGAAGGCAAATAGGCCAGCGTGCCCTCGCGCCCCGCCAACTGTTGGAACCAGCGGAACGATTCCTCATCGGCTACGAGGTCCGCGGCATCTTCCGGCGCGACCCCCGCGGTGCGCAGCAGCGCCTGCGCCAGCGGATTCGCCAGCACGTCGGGCCAGCGTTCGGGCAGGCGCAGGTGGCGGCCCACCAGCGTGGCGTTGGCCGGCAGGGGGCGGTAGATCGCCAGCGGGTCATAGGGGATGTAGCCCACCCACCAAACCGCCGCGCCCACCGCTGCGACCAGCAGCAGCAGCGTGAGGATTCGCTTGGGCGTGAAGACGCGCGCGCGCATGTTCGCCTTACGCGCTTGGCGGCTCGGCCGGCTTCTCCGCGGCAGCCTCAGCCGGCTTTTCCGCGGGCGGTTCCGCCGGCTTCTCGTTCAGCGTCTCCACATAATTCAGTTTCAACTCGGCCAAAATATTTTTGAGCAGCTTGCCTTCGGCCTCGTTCAAGTTGCCGCTGGTTTTGGCGGCCAGCATGTCGAGCATGTCAATCGTGCCCTGCGCCGCTTGCAGGTTCTTTTCGATCTTTTGCGTGACGGGATTCAAGGTTTTGCCCATGTGCTGCATGGCCGCCGCCGCCAGCGAGATCACCAGCCCTTGGAATAGATTTTCGTTTGTGTTGTTGCTCATGGCCAATTCTCCGTATTGGGGCCTGTACTTACCTGAAGCGGCCCGCCGGTTCAATTCCGGAATACGCGCCGCCCGTGACGCCGCCCGCCCTTGGTGGTATCTTCCCGCCCATGACTGCCCCCACCTACGATTGGATTATCCGCGGCGGCCTCGTGGCCGACGGCCGCGGCGGCGAGCTCGTGCGCGCCGATGTCGCCCTGCGCGGCGACCGCATCGCGGCCATCGGCGAGCTGCCCGCCACCGCTACCCACGAATATGACGCCGCCGGCTGCATCGTTGCGCCCGGCTTCATTGATGTCCACACCCACTCCGACGCCTATCTGCTGATTGAACCCGGCGCCCCCTCGAAAATCCAGCAAGGCGTCACCACGGAAATCACCGGCAACTGCGGTGCCAGCGCCGCGCCGCGCTGGCCCGGCTATACCATGCCCTCCGACTGGCTGGAGCAAACCTACCCCGGCGAGTGGCAAAGCGTGGCGGACTACCGCGCCCTGTTGGCCGCCCAGCGCCCCGCCGTCAACTCCGCCATGCTCATCGGCCACCGCGCCATCCGCGCCGCCGTCATGGGCATCGAACCGCGCGCCGCGCGCCCCGAAGAAATTGCCCGCATGGCGCAACTGCTGGCCGACGCCCTCGCCGAGGGCGGCATGGGCCTCAGCACCGGCCTCGTCTATGCCCCCGCCATGCACGCGCAGCCCGACGAAATCGAAGCCCTTGCCCGCGTGGTTGCGCGCCACGGCGGCATCTACGCCACCCACATGCGCAGTGAAGGCGGCGCGCTCCTCGAAGCCATTGCCGAAGCCATCCAAGTTGCCCGCGCCACCGGCGTGCGCTTGCAAATCTCGCACCTGAAAACCGCCGGCGAAGCCAACTGGCCCAAGCTCGATGCCGCCTTCGCTGCCATCGAAGCCGCCCAAGCCGAGGGCCTCGCCGTCGCCTCCGACCGCTATCCCTACACCGCATCCTGCACCGACCTCGATGTCATCCTCCCCACGTGGGCCGCGCAGGGCGGCCGCGCCGCCATTCTTGCCCGACTGCGCAATCCCGCCGACCGCGCGCGCATCCGCGCCGAGATGGCCGCCGCGCGCTCCGACCGCTATTGGGACAATGTCTGGATCGGCAGCACCCGCCACCCCGCCAACGCGCCCTACACCGGCCAGCCCATTGCCCGCGCCGCCGCCGCTTGGAATCTGCACCCCCTCGATGCCGCCCTGCGTTTCATGGAAACCGATGAACTTTTCACCGGCGGCATTTTCTTCGGCATGAGCGAAGCCAATATGTGGCGCATTCTCGCCAAGCCGTGGGTCATGATCGGCTCCGATGCCTCCCTCCGCGCCCCCACCGGCCCCTTGAGCCACGATCACCCCCATCCGCGCGCCTACGGCACCTTTGGCCGTTTTCTCCGCGCCGCCGTGGATGGCCGCACCGTCCCCCTTGGCGAAGCCATCCGCAAAATGACCAGCCTGCCCGCCGCGCATTTCCGCTTGGCTGATCGCGGCATCCTGCGCCCCGGCGCCTTCGCCGATGTGGTCGTCTTCGATCCCGCCACCATCCAGGACCGCGCCACCTTTGAGCAACCCCACCAATTTTGCGCCGGCATCCACGCCGTCTGGGTTAACGGCGCGTTTTCCTTGCGCGATGGCCAACCCCTCGTCCGCGCCGGCCGCTACCTCACCCCTTCGGGAAACCAGGAAAACAGCCAGGGACATTAACGCCAGCGACGCAACCGCCGCAAAAGAGCGCATGCGGGCTCAAGATGTAGGCCGCCGTTGTACCGGCGGCGGGATCGGCACGCTAGCTTCTATGGAATGATCAGTTGATAGCAGGCGATGTCATTTCCAATGACCACCAGTTCAACGCCTTTGCCCGATGGCCCCAGACGGAAAAACCAAGTAGAGAGGCGGTTCTGTCCCACCTGCTTTTGTTCCAAAAGGGTATTGCGCTCTGCGTCCTTAAGTTCGAATCCGCCCCTGGAGCTGAAGAAAAGCAGGTCGCGCTTGGGGCCAACGGGCAGGGTATCCAAGCGTGCGGGGACATTGGTGGTGGGGTCTTCCTGTTCCCAACATATTTCCCCCTTGTCCGAAATGCAGATCATTTGGTGCCCCTTGTACAATATGTGCTGCCCCCCCGATTCCTTCACTTCGATCTCATAGAGCCATCGCGTGCCGATTACGTATCCCCGATTGCCATCTTGCAGATACACAAAGGAAAAACGAGCATAGCGCGATTCCTGGTTCTTTTCTTGATATTTCTCCGGCAACGGAATCGCCCGCACAAGGTTTCCCTTGCGGGTTTCATAGATGAACAAAGTGTCGCCGGAGGTGAAAACCAGATGGCGAGGCGGGATATACCAATCTCTCCAAATGCGAATAGAGATTGGAGAAATGTAGCCCTCGAGTGTCTTTTTCCATTTCAGCCGGAAGAAACGCGGATCAGGGAAACTTTGCGTTTTCTTGGGCGCGGGAAAGAGCCGGCGAAAGATGGAAGTGCGGGCCTTTTTTTCAACGGGCGCCGCTTGGGACGATACCGTTTTGGGTTTGGTTTTCGGCACGGGTTTTGCTTGAGGAACGAATTTCCACTCGCTCCGTGGCGCTTCGGCCAGTTGTTTGGCGGAAAAGTGCTGGATGCGAGCCAGGAACGGACTCGAGCTTTGAACATTGCCGCCAAGCACAAAAATGTCTTTGCCGGTGCTAGCCAGGGCCGCATGGCGGGCCGGACGATAGCCGACGGCGATCCGCGCCCACTTCTTCGTTTTGAGATCGCAGACCACCGTGCGATCCAACTCATCATAGTCGCCGAACAAATATAACTGACCATCCACAACGCACCCATGATGCGCACTCATTTTATTGGGCAACGGGGACCATAAGCGCCACCTGTTCCGGGCCGGGTCATACACTTGGAAATCACGAATGGCCAAATTGCCATCGTAGCCCCCGGGAGCATAAATCTTGCCCTCATATTCGAAGACATGGCCTTCGCGCGCCACCGGGAGATTGGCGCCCAACGTCCAAGTTTCGGTGGGGATGTCAAAAATCTGCACGGTTTTAAACCGGGGCTCGCCTTCCCCCTGTGCCCCGCCGATGACATACAGCCGCTGGCCCACCACCACCACGCCGGGCCGGGCAACCGCCACCGGCATGTCCGGCAACGAACGGATGACCCCGGTCGCCGGATCCCATTCCTCGCAGGAAGCTGTCACGGCCAGATTTCCCGGATTTTCACCCCACACGATTCCGCCAACGATGTAGATTTTTCCGCCGCTTGTCGCGCCGGAGAAGAAACACCGGGGACGAATCGAAGCCGGCAGGGTCTCCGTGGCTTTGGAGTCAGCGAAGAATCGCTCGATGGTGCCCTCCAGCCCCTGATTGGAATAACCGCCAACGACATAAATGGCATCGCCCACCACCGCCGCCAGCGATCCAAACCGCTCGGTGCGTAAAGCCAGCAAAGGGCCCTCCGGACGGGTTTGATCGAGATAACGCTCCAAGTTGACCATAAATCCGCGCTTCAGGGGAGCGGCATCAACGGCTTTTTGCTGAACAGCGATGGCTTCCTCGCGTTGCCCGGCTTCCCACAAGGCACGCGCGTAGGTGTCGAGGATGTCCGGGTTTTTCTCCTGGGTCAGGTCCATCGCTTTTTTGACGAGGCGGGTGGCGAAGGGAATATCGCGTTGCCGGATGCTGCGGCTGGTCAAAAGGGTCCAGGCGATGGAGTTCAGGGTGTCGGGGCTTTTCAGGTCGGCGGCCTCGATCTGGCGAGCCAATTCAGCGGCCTTGCCCGAATCTTCCGGCTCCCTGACAGCTTTGAGGTACTCCCTGAAAAGTTCGGCAATTCGCTGGGTTTCCAAGGCCTTCTGTTCTTTGGCTGCCGCTCGTTCCTGGGCCCGCTCCAGTTGAAAACCACCGGCGGTAATTTCCTGAAGAATCTCCCGCATCTCGCGCATCGGATGGCCGATCCACGCAATCCGGCCTTGATGGACTACAAAAGCCGTGGGGATGCCGCGTTGCTCGGCGGCCTCCATCCAGTGTTTCGCCATGAACGCGTCCGAAGTGTCCATCGCAACGGAGTAATCCATTTGCTCGTCCATTTTTTTGACAAAAGCAGTGACCGTTTCTGCCGCATTGTCGCCGCGTTCCCAGACGTTCATGCCGATAAACGCCACCTGGGGAAATTGGTGCGCAAGAGCCGTCAGGTGGGGGATGGATGCGCGGCAGGGCGGACACCAGGTGGCCCAAAATTCGACCACATAAGTGCGCTCCGGATCAAAGCCCCGCACTTCCTCGCCTTTGATCCACTGCGCTGCTTTTAATTCCGGCGCTGGAGAGCCGACAACCAGCGGGCCGGGGCGAACAGCGGCCTCGATTTTGGCGAAGGCCGGCAAGGTGAGAAATAACAATGAAATCAGAACCGAGAAAAAAACTTTTTTCATGCCTCCACCCTTTCCGCGCCATGGCTGAGAGTACCCATGCCTCCGCATTACACCGATTCTTTTTCACGATGGCAAGCACCGGAACTCCCGGCGGCGGGATCAAAAAAAACGAGCAGGAAAACAGCCGGAGGTGCTTGGTTCTTTGTGCTTTGTGCTTGGTTGGGGCAGGAAGATGAATCTCGCCAAGACGCCAAGACCGCGAAGGGGAGAAGGAGGTGCTTGGTTGGGGAAAGGGATTTTCTGTAGCCGGCCTCGCTGAGGCCGGGGCAAATAACAGCCCGCCGGAGATTGCATCCCCGGCCAAGAAAAGCGGCAGGCGCGTTTGATGTCGGCCGCCGTTGTACCGGCGGCGGGATCAAAAAACTTTTTTCCACAGTGTGGAACTTTTGCTGGGCATCGTTGTTTTCAGTGAATGGAGCGTCTCGCTGGGGATGTGGAAGCAGCCGTTGTCTGGCCACCTTCGTTTTTCTCATTTTAACCATACTGTCCAGAGTTTATAAACTCTGGGCAAATGTTGTAATAATCCTATCTCAATCATATACAATTTGTTATGTCTGTTTTATTGGCTATTTTTAATCAGCCAATTTTAGGGTGCTGTCCACACTTTATAAACTCTGGGCATTTTTTTGGTGAGTGATTTTTGCGTTTTTAGTCGCACGGCGCGGTCCCGCATGGAAGGCGCCGATCCTAAGCCACTCACTAAAATCGGCGAATGTCCCTTTTGCTGCTGATTTGCCGCTACGCTCGCTATGGCTCGTTTGCTCGGACGGCTGCGCCGCCGCAATAGAACTCGCGTTCACCCGGCGTCCTGCGGACTTGGGCTCGGCACTCGTCTATTTTCCACGGTGTGGAACTTTTGCCCAAAGTTGTTCCATTGCGTGGAAAAGTGGACTCAAAGTTGTTCCATTGTGTGGAAAAAATAGGGCGGCAGGGCGTGAATTTTTCCACAGTGTGGAATTTTTGCCGCGGATTTGCCGCTACGCTCGCTATGGCTCGTTTGCTCGGACGGCTGCGCCGCCGCTATAGAACTCGCGTTCACCCGGCGTCCTGCGGACTTGGGCTCGGCACTCGTCTATTTTCCACAGTGTGGAAAATCCCGCTCACGCGGGATAAACTTTTTTCCACGGTGTGGAAAAGTGCGGTGGGGTCAGGAGAAATCCACGAGGCCGGCTTCGCGGAGGCTGATGTAGGGGGCGGGGTGGGGGCGGTGGCCGCCGATGATGATGTGGTCCAATACCTGAATGCCGACGACTTGGCCGGTGCTGACGAGTTGGCGGGTGCTGCGGATGTCTTCGGCGGAGGGGGTGGGGTCGCCGGAGGGATGGTTGTGGGCGAGGATAATGGCGGCGGCGGAGAGGCGGATGGCTTCGCGAAAAACGTCGCGCGGGTGGGAGAAGCTGGCGTTGAGGGTGCCTTTGGTGATGGGTTCGGGGGCGCGGCGCAGGCGATATTTTTGGTCGAGGATGAGGACCCAGAAGACTTCCTGGTCGAGGCGGGCGGTGTCGTTTTGCAGCAGGGTCAGGACGTGAGCGGGTTCGCGGATGAGGGGGAGCGGGGCGGTGGTTTCGGCGGCGGCGCGGCGGCCGAGTTCAAGAGCGGCGCTGAGGGTGATGGCTTTGACGGCGCCGATGCCTTTGATGGCGCGCAGTTCGGGGAGGGAGGCTTCGGCGAGGCGGGTGAGGGAGCCTTGGTGGCGGTCGAGCACCTGCCGGGCGAGGTCAATGACGCTTTGGCCGCGGATGCCGGCGCGCAGGAGGATGGCCACGAGGACATCGTCGGGGACGTTCTGGATGCCGGCTTCGCGGGCGATCTCGCGGGGGCGGCGGTGCTGGGGGAGGTCTTTGATGCGCGAGAGGGAGATTTGGTAGGCGGGGCTGGCGGGGGGCGGCGCGTCTTTCATGGGCGCACGATAACGGGTGGGCCGGGGGCTTGAACAGTTATTTTTTTCGCGCGGCGCGGGGCGGGTCAGCCGGCTTGGGTCCAGTCGTGGTTCCGGTGGCGCTTGCGTTCGACTTCGGTCAAAAAATATTTGCGCAGCCGGATGGCGGCGGGGGTGGCTTCAACGAGTTCGTCATCGTTGATGTATTCGAGGGCTTCTTCGAGGGAGAGGCGCACGGGTGGGGCCACGACGAGTTTGCGGTCGGCGCCGGCGGCGCGGATGTTGGTGAGTTTTTTGGCGCGCTGGATGTTGACGACGAGGTCGGAGTCTTTGCAGTGTTCGCCGACGATTTGGCCTTCGTAGCAGGGGTCGCCGGGGGCGACGAAGAAACAGCCGCGGTCTTGGAGGCCATCGAGGGCGTAGAGGTTGGCGCGGCCCTGTTCCATGCTGATGAGGGCGCCGTTGAGGCGCTGGGGGATGTCGTCGTGCATGGGTTCGTAGCGCAGGAAGCGGTGGCTGATGATGGCTTCGCCGCGGGTGGCGGTGAGGAGTTTGCTGCGCAAGCCGATCAGGCCGCGGGTGGGCACCACAAATTCCAGCAGGGTGCGCCCGCCGCCGGCGTGCATGCGCTGCATTTGGCCCTGGCGTTTGCCAACGTTTTCAATGACGGGCCCGGTGGCGGCATCGGGGGTGTCCACCACGAGGATTTCCACCGGCTCGTGGCGCACGCCGTGCAGGGTTTTGACGATGACGCGCGGGCGGGAGATGGTGAGCTCGTAGCCTTCGCGGCGCATGTTTTCGATGAGGATGGCCAGATGTAGCACGCCGCGCCCGCTGACTTGAAAGGAGCCTTCACCGACTTCCGTGAAGGCGAGGGCGACATCGCGCTGGGTTTCGCGGTGGAGGCGTTCGCGGATGTGGCGGGAGGTGAGGTAGGTGCCGGTGGCGCCGAAGCCGGGGGAGTCGTTGATGCGAAAGAGCATGGCGATGGTGGGAGCATCGAGCGCGAGCGGGGGCAGGGGTTCGGGGCAGTCCACAGGCGTGAGGGTGTCGCCGATGTCCACCTCGTCCACGCCGTGGACGGCGCAGATATCGCCGCAGGGCACGGTGGTGGCGGGGGCCTGGCCAAGGCCCTCGAAGGTGTAGAGTGCGCGGGGCTGGCCGGGCAGCACGCGGCGATCCTGCTTCACGAGGGCCAGCGGCTGGCCCAGCGCCAAGGTGCCGCGCCGGACGCGCCCAATGCCGATACGCCCCGTATAATCCGAATAGTCGAGCGTGGTGATTTGCATCTGCACGGGGCCGGCCACCCGGGCGGGCGGGGGGATGTGCGCGAGGATGGCGTCGAGCAACGGCACGATGGTGGTGCGCGGCTCCTGGGCGAGATCGCGCACGGCCCAGCCATCGCGCCCGACGGCGTAGAGCACGGGAAAATCCAGTTGTTCGTGGGTGGCGCCGAGTTCCACGAACAGGTCGAAGATGGCATCGAGCGTGGCGCCGGGTTGCGCCGCCGGCTTGTCCATTTTGTTCAGCACCACGATGGGCTTGAGGTTGAGCTGCAGCGCCTTGGCCAGCACAAAGCGGGTTTGCGGCATGGGGCCTTCGGCGGCATCCACCAGCAGCAGGACGCCATCGGCCAGATTCAGGACGCGCTCCACCTGCCCGCCGAAGTCCGCGTGGCCGGGGGTGTCAATGAGGTTGATCTTGACCCCCGCGTGGCGCACGGAAACATTTTTGGCGAGGATGGTGATGCCGCGCTCGCGCTCGAG
>MWEZ01000040.1 GCA_002071335.1 Verrucomicrobia bacterium ADurb.Bin018 | reverse complement strand
TCGCGTATCCGCCGCCTGCTGGAGCAGGGCGAGATCAGTTGGGCCAAGGCCAAGGCCATCTGCAAGGCGGTGCTGGCCGCCCCCCCCGGCCAAGAACGCGCGACGGTGGATGCCGCGTTGGCGGCGCTGCAAGCGCCCGCCGCGGAAAAACCAGCGCGTGTGCTGACTTTCCGCAAAGCAACCAAGCGGTTGGCAGCAAGCAAAACCACGTATCAGGTCACCGGCGCGGATGTGGCCGCATTGCTCAAGGTGGTGCGTGTGCAAAGTGCGTCGGCGGAAGATGTCGCGCGGGTCCGTGCGGCATTTCCCGATTTGCTGGAGGATTGACCTGCCGTTTGAGCTTGTTCCCGTGGGTCGGGGACCGTAGAAGGATAAGTCATGAAACTACTTCATCCATGGATATTGCCGGTGCTGCTGACGGCCGGACTATTGTTGAATAGCGGCTGTGTGCTGATCCGCAAGGGGGCCGCCCGGATGATCTCGCCGGTAGCCACGCAACTCTCCGATGGCTTCATGCGCGAAAACGACGTGGATCTTGTGCGCGATGGCGCCCCGGCATTTTTGCTCATGCTGGACGCCCTCGCCGAGGCCCATCCGGATAATCCCGCCGTTTTGCTGGCGGCGGCCGAAGCCCAGTTGGCCTACGCGGTCGGCTTCGTGGGGCAGGAGCAAAAAGAACGCGCCAAGACCATGTTGCTCAAATCCAAGACGTTCGGCCTGCGGGCGCTCAGCAAAAAGAACAAGCATTTCGCGGCGGCGGTGGATGGCTCCTATGACGATTTTCGGCACGCGCTGACCCGCTTCAAGCAGCCGGATGCCGAGGCGCTGTTGAGCACCGCCACTGCGTGGGTCATGTGGATCATCGCCAACTCCGATTCGCCAGCCGCTTTGGGCGATATGCCCAAGGTCATGGAGCTGATGCAGCGGGTGCACGTGTTGGATCCAGATATCCGGCAGGGTGGGGTGGACCAGTTTTATGGCATTTATTACACCGTGTTGCCACTGGGCGCAGGGCGCGACCTCGATAAGGCGCGCGAGCACTTTGAACACAGCATCCAGGTGGCCGGTCCCGATTACCTCCTCAACCAGGTGACCTTTGCCGAGTTTTATGCCCGCTACGCGCTTGATCAGGAACTGTTTGAGCGCACGCTGCGCAATGTGCTGGCGGCTGAACCCGGCGTGCCGGAGTTTACCCTGATGAATGCCGTGGCCAAGATGCGCGCCCAAACCCTGTTGAGCCAGATGGACGACCTCTTCTAAAATAAGGAAGCAGCATGAGAACTTTGCATTGGATGTGGATTGTGGGGGCGTTGGGGCTGGGCTGGGCGGCTACCGGTGAAGCGCAAACCACGCTGAAAATTGCCACCATGGCGCCGGATGGCAGCATCTGGATGCAGGCGCTGGCCGATGCCAAAACGGAAGTGGAAACCGCCACCGGCGGCGCCGTGAAGCTGAAGATTTATCCCGGCGGCATTATGGGCTCCGAAAAAGATGTGCTGTTCAAAATCAAAACCGGCCAACTGCAGGGCGGCGGTTTCATGGGCTATGCCATTGGCAAAATTTGCCCGGATGCCAGCGCGCTAATGTTTCCCATGGTGTTCCATAGTTATGCGGAGGTGGATCAAACGCTTCCGAAAATCCTGCCTTATCTGGATGACCACGCTCGGCAAAACGGCTTTGAAAGCATGGGCTGGACGGAAGTAGGCTTCAGCTATGCTTACAGCACCAAACCCATTGCCAATTTGGAGGAGTTCCGCGCCACCAAGGTCTGGGGCTTGGATTCCCCCATGCTGACGGAGCTGCTGGTGGCGGCGGGGGTCTCGTTCATTCCAGCCAATATCACCGATGTGCTGACCTCCCTCCAAACCGGCTTGCTGGAAACTGTCTTTGGCCCGCCGGCGGCAGCCATTGCCGTGCAGTGGCATACCAAGGTGCGCTATTACAACGAAATGCAACTGACTTACGCCATCGGCGGCGTATTTATCTCGTCGGCCAGTTGGGCTGCTGTGCCGGCCCAACATCGCGACACCGTCAAATCCATTATCGCCAAACACTGCCAGTTGTTGACCCCGAAAGTGCGCAAAAGCGATATCGAGGCGCTCGAGTTTATGCGCAAGCAGGGTGTGCAAGCACTGGCTGAGACGCCGGCGGCGCGCGCCGCCTTCGATAACGTGGCTGAAACCGCCTTGGGAAAAATCAAGGGAACAGTATTTTCCGCCGAGGTTTGGGAACGGCTACAAAATATTTTGCGCGATATCCGCGGCTCATGAGTCATTTCCTGCTTAGCGTCATTCATGCGCTGGTCCGCGGGCTGGATCGGCTGGAGCGCTTGATCCTGACGGTGCTGGTCACCGGCATGGTCATTCTGGCGGCGGTGCAGATTCTTCTGCGCAATATTTGGCATACCGGATTCAACTGGGCGGAGCCCCTGCTGGGCATGGCGCTCCTGTGGCTGACCATGCTGGGCGCGTTGGCCGCCACCGGCCAGAGTCGGCACATTTCCATTGATCTGGCCGCCGCGTTTTTGCCCAAGCGCGGCCAAGCCATTCTCCGGCGGCTCACCGGTCTTTTTGCCGTCGTGGTGTGCACAATGCTGGCCTGGGCGGCCGGGCGCTATGTCGGCTTCCAAAGCGAAATGGAAACTAACATCCTGCTCGGGTGGCCGCTCTGGAAATATTATCTCGTGGTTCCAGTGGTGCTGTGGCTGATGGCTTGGCGCTTTTTGGTGCATAGCCTGCTGCCGGCCGCCTGGTTGAACAGCGAAGACACACCCGCGGAATCCGCGGGGCAGGGGAGGGGGGGAGCATGATTTGGTTTGTGCTCTTCTGCGCCCTGCTGGGCGTGCCCATGTTCGCCATTTTTGGCGCGCTGGCCATGACCGCCTATCATGCCGAGGGCATGGATTTTTCCATTGTGATTGGCGAACTGACCCGGCTAACCAGCATGCCCATGCTGCAAGCGCTGCCGATGTTTGCGTTGGCCGGCTATATTCTGGCGGGCAGTCGGGCCTCGGAGCGGTTGCTGCGCATCACCCGCGCGGCATTCGGTTGGATGCCGGGGGGGCTCGCCATGGTGAGCATTGTCACCTGCACATTTTTGACCGCCTTTACTGGCGCATCGGGCGTGACGATTGTGGCCTTGGGCGGGTTGCTCCTGCCGGCATTGCTCAAGGATGGTTATCGTGAGAAAGCCGCGTTGGGGCTGGTCACCAGCGGCGGCAACATGGGTGTGCTCTTTGCGCCTAGCTTGCCCTTGATTTTGTACGCCATCATTGCCCAGCCGATTTCGGGTGAGGTGACCATTGATGCGTTGTTCCGTGCCGGCATCATTCCCGGCCTACTGGCTTTGGCCGTGCTTTGCGCCTACGGCGTATGGGCCGGTCTGCACGCGCAGATCCCACGTCGACCTTTTGCGTGGTGTGAACTTGGCGCGGCACTTAAAGAAGCCAAATGGGAATTGCCGTTGCCCTTCGTGGTGCTGGGCGCCATCTATGGCGGTTTTCTGGTCGCCAGCGAAGCCGCCGTGATCACCGCCGCATACGTGCTGGTGGTCGAAGTCCTCATTTATCGGGAAATCCCATGGCGCAAATTGACCGGCATCATTCGCAACACCGTCGTGCTGGTCGGCGGGGTGCTGCTCATCTTGGGCATGGGAATGGCCATCACCAATTACTTGATTGACCAGGAAGTCCCACAGCTCATCTTGGATTGGGTCGGCACAAGAATTGAGTCACCGATTGTTTTCCTCATCGCCCTGAATGTCTTCTTGTTGGCCGTTGGCTGCGTCATGGACATCTATACCGCGACGGTGGTCATCGTGCCGCTGCTGGCTCCGCTGGCGGTCCGCTACGGGATCAACCCAGTGCACCTGGCCATCATCTTTTTGGCGAATCTGGCCATCGGCTACAGCACGCCCCCGGTGGGCATGAATCTGTTCATTGCCGCCATGCGGCTCAACCGCCCGCTGATGAAGCTGGCCGCAGCCTCGCTCGCCCTGATGGGGCTGATGCTGATTACTTTGCTGCTGATCACTTATTGGCCGGCCTTGAGCTTGGTCTTTGTAAAGTAGCCCAGTCTTACGACACGAGGAGGGGTGGGTAGGGCAGGGCAGGGGGGGGCATACCCCCTACCCTGTGGGTGTCACAGAAATAACCGATGAGGCGCGCGGATAAAACCACGACGGGCAAAGCCTCACAAACATGACGCGGAAGTCCCATCATCCTGACGCCGACGGGGCGCACCTTGTTTGATTCTTAAGCAGATAAAGTCCAACAGGCCTTAAGTGCTTGTTCACAAGCCCACCCAAGTCGCTTTTACTTCAATCCAGTGGGCGGAAATAGCCTCCTCGAGCGCATGAATTATAGGCGCTATTCACAAGTTACTCACAAAGTTATCGTCGGGGCATAAATCACGCTGAATCGCCAATTGATCTATATGTAGTATGCCCAACCGGACAATACTTAACATAATATATATTATGCGACGTAATATGAAAGGTGTGGAATGACTGGGATTTTGGCTTGAACTAACAAAAAAGCCCGGCCGAACCTTGTAGCTCAGCCGGGCTCTGTATGAAGGCGGTTATTCTTGCGGGATAAATGAATCCTTGCCGACGCCACACACCGGGCAAACCCACGAGTCCGGAATGTCTTCGAACTTGGTGCCGGGCGCTACGCCACCGTCGGGATCGCCGACTTCAGGATCATAGACATAACCGCAAACCGTACATAGATATTTCATGATGATCTCCTGTTGTTTTGTTTTAGAGTAGTTTTTCGCGCTGTTGCTGGCCGCGCAATTGGCCCAAAAGTCCTTTGATTTCCTGCGAGCGTTCCTTGCTGCACACCAGTGTCACGCCATCTGCTTGCACCACGACTAAACCCTCGACGCCCACCAAGGCCGTCAAATGGCCTTCCTTGCCGACCACAATATTGCCCTTGCTGACCCAGGTTTCTACATCTCCAAGCACTGCATTTCCGCTCTCGTCCTTGGGCAGATGCGCTTCCAACGCCGGCCAAGATCCTACGTCATCCCAAGCAAATGTGCCTTTACACACGACGATGTTCTGCGCCTTCTCCATGACGGCGTAATCAATGGAGATTTTGTTCAGATCGGGGAAATCGGCATTGAGCTGCTCTTGGAATATGTGATCATCGGTGCATAAAGCCCAGCGTTCAGCTACAGAGGCCAACTGCGGCTGAAACTCGTGCAGCGCCTGCAGAATGCTTTTTACTGACCAGGCAAACATGCCGGAATTCCAAGCATAACGGCCGGTGGCCAAATACCCTTTGGCGGTTTCAATATCGGGTTTTTCAACAAACCGGCGGGCCTTGAAAAAAGATATTCCGCCCGCCTCCTGCCAAAGGTCGCCGGTTTCAATGTAGCCATACGCATTGCTGGGCTCAGACGGCGCAATGCCGATGGTCAGCAAAATGTCGTTCTGAGCACACAACTCCAACCCTTGCCGCAGGGTTTCCCGGAAAATCGGCAAATCGCCAATGATGTGATCGGCGGTCAGTACGCAGAATACGGCGTTAGGATCGCGGCGTTTGATCCATGCGGCGCCGGCGGCTATTGCGGCGGCTGTATCACGCCCCACCGGTTCGCCCAGAATGCCCACGGGACTCCCCTCCCCCAGCATCGCGCGAATGGGCGCCACGAGCGATTGGTTGGTGACAATCAACACCCGCCCTGGTGGAACAATGCCGGCCAAGCGTTCAACAGCCTGGATGATCAAGGGCTTGCCGCCAGCCAATGCCAAAAGCTGCTTGGGGCGCTGGGCGGTGCTCAAGGGCCAAAAGCGCTCGCCTTTGCCCCCGGCCATGATGATTGCATACGCGTTGTGCTCGCCTGCCATGATTATTCCCGGTGCCCTACCTTATCGTTCCATTCGGCAGTTAGAACTGCACCGGTTGCATCCATTCTGGCACCTCGCCGTCGGTGATGGCCTTTTGTAATTCGGCAGCGGCCTCCCGCTTGGCTTCTTCCGCAGCAGCTTTACGCTCCTGTGCTTGCGCCTTGGCATCGGCCTTGGCCTTTGCCTTGGCTTCCCGCTCAGCCAGCCATTCCGCCTTGCGGGCGGCTGCCTCTTGCTTGCGAAGCTCAACATCCGTCACCGGCGCTTGTGTCGGTTCAACCACGGCCGGTTCCGGTTCTACATCCACTTGAGCCACAGTGGCGGGCGTCTCGATGGTTCCGCGCTTAATTTCCTGGCGTGTCTTGGCAGCCTGTTTTTCCAGTTCGCGGGCTTCTTGTTCAAGACGCGCCAGTTCGTCCGCAGCTGCTTGGCGTGCGGTTTCTTCCGCGGCCAAGCGCTCGGCGGCTTCCTCCGCCATTTGGCGCTCATGTTCGGCCACTTCTTGGGCGATGCGGATTTCCTCTGCCTGCCGCGCACGGACAGCCGCTTGCTCGGCTTCCATTGCCTCACGCTCGGCGGCAGCAAGAGCTTCCATCTCGGCTTGTCGCTGGGCTAGGGCCGCTTCTTTTTCGGCTTCCAGGGCGCGTATCGCTTCTTCGGCAGCGGCCTTGCGCGCAGCCATTTCTGCCAAGCGTTTTTCGGTTTCCGCGCGTTGGGCGGCGGCAGCCTCGGCCTGCTTGGCCAAGGCTTCAGCTTCGCGCATGGCTTTTTCAGCCTCGCGTTGTTCTTGTGCGATGCGGATGGCCTCTTCTTTTTGCAGACGTTGGGCTTCCGCCGCAGCCTGCTTGGCTTCTTGTTGCGCCTTCCACTCGGCAGCCTTCAGGGCTGCCGCTTCCTCGCAGGCGCGCTGTTCTTCCGCGCGCTGACGGGCCAATTCAGCTTGCCGTGCTTCCTTGGCGGCCTGTGCTTCCGCCGCGGCCAAAAGTTGTGCTTCCTTGCGTGCTTCCGCGGCCGCCTTGGCTTCGGCCTCAGCCACTCGCTTGGATTCCAGCCGCGCCTCGCGTTCAGCGGCCTGCTTGGCCAAGGCTTCTTCGCGCGCCTGCTTGGCCGCCGCCGCCTTGGCTTCTTCCGCCGCCTTGCGCTCAGCGCGGACGCGTTCGCGCTCGGCCAACGCCGCTTGCTTTTTCTGCCGGGCCAACTCGGCCTTGGTCGGCTGCATACTGACCATCGGCACGACTTCCGGTTGTCCAGTCAACGGCACCACCAGCATGCTGCTGGGCGGTGGCGCAATCGGTTCGCCATTGTAATTGGAGGCCAAGGGGCGTGGCGGGGTCTCATCGGCCGCCGCCATTTCCTGTTCCACAGTCGGCCCCGGCTGCATCTCGATTTCCACCATTTCTGCCGGTTCAACGCCGGCTGGTTCCGCCTCAACAACCTCGACCGCCGGTTCTTCCGGCGTCACTTCGACAGGCGCTTTTTCGCGGGACTTTTGCTTTTTCTTTTTCGCCTTCCTGCCCGGCTTTTCCTCGCTGGCCGCGACCTTGACGGGTTCTTCCGCCGTCGGCTCTACGATGGCTGCTTCCACGGGCGTTTCCTCAGCCGGGATCTCGCTTTGTGCTTCAAGAACTGGCTCGGTTTCCACTACAGCAGCAATTTCCTCTTCCGGAGAGACAGGCTCGACAGCTTGTGGTTCTTCAACCGCCACGACAGTTTCCGGCTCCACCGCCTCCGGAGCCTGCACCACGGGCTCTTCAACCGGTACTTCCACCGGTTCCCCCGGCGGGGCCACATCTGCCACATCCGTGCTCGCGACTTCCGGAGCCGCAGCCTCGGCGGCGACTTCCTCAACCGGAATTTCGATTGCTGGAGGTTCAACTGCCGGAACTTCAACTGCCGCGACCTCGACTGCCGGCTCCGTTTCCACGCTGGGAGTTTCCGTCGCCGCCGCTTCCGCGCGGGCGGCATTTTCCGCCGCCGCCTTTTGCGACTCATCCAGCACCGCTTGCTTTTGCAGCAACGCCAGCACGGAGCCAATCATTAGTTCTTCAGCAGTTTTATTTTGAGCGCGCAATTCACCTTGCAGGGCTTCGGCCACGATATGCTCGGCGATGCGCTGGCCGCCATCCACCTGCGCCTCGATTAATTGCCCCACGGTGACATTGTTGGCCGCGGCCATTTTGATCAGGCTGTTTTGCGCGGCAATCAGCAGACCCTGCATGGCGGCTTCGGACATGCTGGCCTGCCGCTCCGCTTCGGTTTGCGTCGGCGGATTGAGCATATCCGTCCAGCGCTGGGTCATGTCGGCGGCGGTCTGCAGCACGTAGCACGCGTCCACGATGATGTAATAGCGCCGCGAAATCTGGTCCACCGTGCCGGCAAATGAATACGTATTGCCCACGACCAGCGCTTGAAACTTCGGCGCCAGCGCTTCCGGCACCCACACGGTGCCGGCAACTTTCAGGCGCATGGGCAGGTAGTTTTTGCGATCCAGCCGCTGTGCGCGGCCGGCCGGCGCCTGCACCAATTCGTCGGCAAACAAGATGGCGCGGGCCCATGAGTTTTGTGGGCTGGTCACCAGCGATGCGGCTTCCACCTTGGTGTAGGAATCCGGCGTGGCCGCCACTGCCGCATATACCAGCAAACCTGCCAGCAGACCCGACGCCATCGCGAAGCCGACTCGTATTTGTCTCATAGCCTTAACCTTTTCCCAAAAATATGGTTATTTGTATAACGCCCAACAAGTCCAAGGCAAGATTATCCTCGCCCCTCGCCGGCGGGCTTGGCCGGAGGGGCGGCCTCCCGGGCGGCCTGCCGCAGGCCGGCCCAATGCTCCAACCGCTTGCGGATCATGTCTTCATAGCCGGCGGTGGTCGGCTCGTAGTACACCTTGTCCGTGGGCACATATTCCTGATCCACGAAATGACCGGGAAAATCGTGGGCATATTGATAGCCCTGATGCCCGAACTCTTTGGCCGCGCGCTTGGAGCCCGTGCTACGCAAATGCCGCGGCACCGGCAACGTGCGGCCTTCCTTCACATCCGCCCATGCGGCCTCCAAGCCCATGTAGGCCGCGTTGCTCTTGGGCGCGGTGGCCAGATACGTCGTCACTTGCGCCAGGGTAATCCGCGCTTCCGGCATGCCCACAAAGTCCACCGCCTGCATTGCGGCCACCGCCAGGCTCAGCCCCCGAGGGTCGGCATTGCCGATATCCTCGCTGGCCAGAATCACAAGGCGGCGGGCGATGAATCGCGGGTCTTCTCCGGCATAGAGCATCTTGGCCAGCCAATACAGCGCCGCATTGGGGTCCGACCCGCGCACGCTTTTGATGAATGCCGAAATCGTGTTGTAGTGCTCATCTTCGTCGTGGTCGTACACCACGGCTTTTTTCTGGATGCTCTCTTCCGTCACCGCGCGGGTAATATGGATCACGCCATCAGCCGCCGGGGCGGTGGTCAAGGCCGCTATTTCCAGCGCATTCAGCGCGCGGCGGCCATCACCCTCGCACACCGCCGCCAAGTGCGCCAGCGCCGCCTCATCCGCCTCGATTGCCAGATGGCCCAAACCGTCGGGGGCCTTCAGCGCGCGCCGCAGCAGTTCCGTCACCGCTGCCACGCTCAACGGCTCCAATTGGAAAATCTGGCTGCGCGAAGTCAGCGGGCTGTTGATGAAAAAAAACGGATTGTGGGTGGTCGCCCCGATCAAGGTGACGGCGCCCTCCTCCACGTAAGGCAACAGCACATCTTGTTGCGCCTTGTTGAAGCGGTGGATTTCATCAATGAACAAAATGGTTTCGCGCCCGGAATTGACGCGGCGCATCCGTGCGGCCTCCAACGCCTGCCGCAGCCCGGCCACATTTGAAAGCACGCCGCTGGAACGGTCAAAAACCCGCTGCGTCGCGCGCGCGATAACCTCGGCCAGCGAGGTCTTGCCGCAGCCGGGCGGGCCATAGAGGATGATGCTGGTCAGCCGGTCGGCCTCGATGGCGCGCCGCAGCAACTTGCCCGGCCCCAGAATGTGATCCTGCCCCACGATGTCTTCCAGCACGCGCGGGCGCATCCGCACGGCCAGCGGTCGCCGCAATGCGGCATCCACCTTGGGCGGGCTGGGGTTTTGGTCAAACAAATCGCTCATGGGTAAGGTGCGGAAACCATGCCAGAACCGCCGTGACTACCCAATCATATTTTGCCCCTCCCCCGCCGCCTTGGCTTGCACGCCGGCTCAGGGCGCCGGCCGGATAATAACCCCATAAAAGCGCATGTTCCCTTCCGGCGCCGGCAACGGCAGCACTACGTCGCCGTCCGCTGTGTTGGTGATCGGGGTTCCCTGCCATACCCAGTTGGTTTGCGCCGGGCCTGCCGGCAGATTAGATGCCGCAAAAACTTGAAAAACCCGCCCGACCTTGCCGCTTACAGTCACCTGGCCCTGCGGATCAAAGGCCGTGATGAAGTACATTTCGTTGGTGATATCCCCCCCACCCCCTGCCGTCACCGTCAACAGCACGCTATTGGTGACCGTCACCCCCGACCCTTTGTCGGTGAGCAGGGCATTGACCAGGTGCGTTCCCACGTCCGCCAAAACAGTTCCGGCCGCAATGCGGAAACGGCTCTTGTTGCTGACCGAGGATGTATTGACAAACGGCGGCTCGATAAGCCAGGCGGTTGTCCAGTTGGTGCCGGCAGCATGCAGCACCACATTGGTCACCCAGATATCCACGACATCGGGCACCACGATGTTGGCCGCCACCGGTGCCAACGTGAATGAAGGCGGCGACACCACGCGCAGCACCACGCTGGTGCTGCCCAGCGGTTCCCCGCCGCTACGCGCCGTGGCGCTGGCTGTGTAGTTTCCCCACTCATTGGTGGCGGTGGGGGCAAACACCAACTGTAATTGGTCGTCCGGCGTCACGGCAAATTCCGCGTTGGGGTTGGGCGGTTCCAACGTCCATTCCCATTCCCGGACAACCCCCGCGGCGTTGTGCAGGGTGAAATCCACCACCGAAGTCCACCCCACCGGCACATTGGTGCTGCCGCTCCATGACACCCGCGGCGGCAGGTTGTCGTATTCGCTGATGAAAATGTCATCTACGTTGGCAATTTCATTAAAGTTGCCCGTGGTGATCAGCCGGATATATGTGGGCCCAAGCCGCTGGATTTCCACTACAAAAATGGAGTTGGTGATGTCCTCGCAATCCTGCACGTTGAAAGAGCCGTGTGTGGTCCAGCTTTCTTCATCTTTGCCACGGCTTTGCACATCAAATTTGACGACACGGTTGGACCCATAATAGGCCGCGTGTAAAATCACCGCACCGACCCCATCAAAAGTGTCGAGGCTTTCCATGCGCGCGGGCAGGCTATCTGCCGAATGGCGAAACCGCGCCGACGTGGCCCCAATCCGTTTATCGGTGCTACCGCTGGTGCGGACATTGAAAAACAGCCATGGCATGTTGGTGAGTGTGACTTCCTCGCCGGCGTTGGTGTTGTAATTGAAACTGACGCCTTCGAAATTGATTCGTCTTGCCGACGGCGCTTCTTCCACGCGGAGATAACAACCGGTTTCCGCGGTCAAATCAGGATCCTCGGTGCCCGTCACCCGATAAGTGACAGTGAAAGTTTTCCCAGCATCCGCCACAACAGGGATCAGAGTCAAAAGATTGGTTTCCGTCCCCAGTATGGTGCCGGCGAAATCCGGTTCGATGATCCATTCCCCGGCCAAAGGCTGATCCAGCGAAAACACTTCCGCGTGGGTATCGTACTCGCCCCCCACATACAGCAAATTAGTTCCCACCCGGTCCAGCCGCACGAATAACTCGAATGGTTTCCACTCCAAATCGTCAATCGCCAATGGTCCGCTAGTGGCCAGCCGATTGGAAATCATCAGCAAGAATTCGTTGGTAAACGGGAGCCGGTTGACGGGATCATGAACCGGAAAGGTGACAGTTTCCACTGAGCCAGATCCCCCCGATGATGTGTAATTGGTGATCAAACGATCATTCACCCATACGTCATAATCAGCTTTTGCCGAAAGCACCTGTTTGAAAGTGGCCGTGAGCTGCTCTACGCCGCCGGTGATCGTCCCTGAAAGCAGCCAGCCCTTGGTGGCCGCCGAACCGCCACGCAACGTGATGGATGGATTATTGGAATAGATTGTTGGCGTACCACGGGCATTCGCGTACGTCCAGACCACGTTTTCCTGGCCGGTAAACGACCCGCTGGCCACCCACGAGCCTGCCAAACCAGTATTGTCGAATGTTTCCACCCCGGCGTGTGCGGTGAGCGCCATCAGCATCCAGCCGATGCTCCAACCCAACCAGCCTGTACAGCGCGCCCGCATCTATTCGTTCATTGAAACATACTCCCCCGCCACCCGCGAGGCAAAAACCAATTGGCCGCGGGCAAAAAAGGATTGAACACCCGCGCGGTTGTGGCATAGTCCACCGCGACTTCCGGGCGATTAGCTCAGTTGGTTAGAGCGCTTGCTTGACATGCAAGAGGTCACAGATTCGAGTTCTGTATCGCCCACCATTAAAACTTCGGAAAGAAATTCCACGTTCCCGGCCGGCCCCAACTATTGACGGCAGTAATGATGTTGTGTTCCTAGTGAGTCGGCTCGCCGTCGGCTTGCATGTCACCGGGCTTTAGGCTGGCTTGATCAGGACAGGTCCAGGCATTAGCGTCCTCTTTCAATTCACGCAACATTTTCGAAATATCCCGGAAGCATTTGTCGAAAGAATCGGCGCGCCTAGCTACCTCCATATCGAATATTGCGGTGAAAGCCGCTTGGTCTGCGGTTTCGGAATAGCTGGTGCCACGAGGCATCTTCTCGGCAAGCCATCTTTTCGCATCGCGAATATCTTCTGGATCCGATGGGGCATCGATATTTGCAGGCAACCCCCGCTTTCCTCTTAGTGATACAGCCGCCGCAAGAAACCAAGCCTCATACTCTTTTTTGGCTAAAACAACGGAGATTGGATAGTCCGAACGGGCTTGCTTCGCACGTTCGAGAAGTGCCGGCCCATCATGGGCAGGACAACCGTCCTGCCAATCGCAGTCAATCAGAACAAGAATGCCTCCACGACCTTGTAGCTTCCGGGAGGCCAAAGTAACGAAACGCTCCATCTCCCCTTGTTTGCGAAGACGAGAAGCCGGAACCCTCATCGGTGGTAAGACTGTTGGCACAAACCCCGGATCAATAATCGAGGCAATACGACGTATCAATAATGGAACGGCTTCACATTCCCCATGCCCTTCAACTATAGCGGCGATTTTTACTTCTGTCATGGCTCGAACTCAGCAAACAATTCAAGTTGTTTAGGTGTGATCTTTTCTAAAGCATTTTTGTCCGGGCCAAGCTGGTTCAATCTCATTAGTTCACCAGCCGTAAAAAGCCGTTCTTTGATTACCGATCGGCCGGCTTCATCCAGGGGGGCGATTATTGTCTCGCCGTTTCTGTTCACTACGGCAAGGATTTGTGCATCGGAAATTTCTTTATCATCCAAGAGATCAGGGCTGTGACTTGTAACCGCAATTTGAGTTGCCAGGGATGCCGACCTGAGCCCATCGCGTAGAACTCCAGCTGCGCCCGGGTGTACTGCTGCCTCAGGCTCTTCGATCCCGACAAAAGGCACCGTTTTATCTTGGTTATCAGCGGACTGGAAGAGCGCCGTTAGGACACCCAATGCACGCAAGGTCCCGTCCGACATGTTTTCAGCCATGAAACGCCAAGGGTCCTTATTGGTCCCGACAAGTTGGCGGAACTCAAGCGTCTCCTTTTTACCAATATGCCTAATGTCGATCCCCTGGATTCCTGGCACAACTTTCGACAAGAAATTCAAGACGCGTTTATGTACTTCAGTTTTGTCCCTTTCCATCACCCCCAATACACTCGCTAAGTTACTACCATCTCTTTTCAGCACTATTCCTGGATCAGGAGGTTGGAGATCGCGTATAGTATCAGGATTGAAGTTATAGAATCCCATATGGGACAGCGCATCATAAATAGGGCGGAAAGTTGGTAATCCGGCTGCGGCAACTAAATACAAGCGGTCGTTCGATGCTGGCGGCGCTATTTCAACAGGTGCTTTGACCACCACACCATTTTCGACCTTATAAGACTCCTCGCCGAGCCCGCTTTCTGCGAAGATTCGGCACTCTTCTTGCTGAACCTCAAAAGCCCCCTTTTTCTGCGCGCCAATTCGGAAAGCGTATATCCCGTGGGTGCCTTCAGGAAGTTTCCATTCCAAGCGGATGCCGAAATGTGTGGGATGACCTGACGATCTTCGCCGCACTTCATTGATCCCCCCTCGATCGCGTAATGCATGCTCCAAAGATGTGTTAAGGGCATCAGAGACAAGTCGTAAAGCATCGAGAAAATTGCTTTTGCCTGCTCCGTTTTGACCGACAAGAAATGCCAGAGGGCCAAGCCTGACCGAGCATTCTTTGATACTTTTATAATTGTTAAGAACAACTCGCGTTATGAATACTGGATCGCGCATACCCACCTCCAAGCTTGTGCACCTTCAAGACCTCGTTCCCTCGAGAAACAATTACCTTAACCGCAATTCGCTTTTGCATGCCTTCGGGAAAGAGCAGCGAAACCATGCCATCCAGCTGGCTCGGCTCCAAATGTGCTTGGTCCAAAGCCGCCAACAGTCCCATAGCGATCTTCAAGGGGGGGCGCGGGAGACAACGCATTGGGCACAAAAGTGTTAACGGTTTTCCCCACCGTGGAAATCGTCACGTATTCGCCTGTTTTTCGCGCAGTCATTGTTCCTTTATCTCACGTGTGCAATTAGCCAATCTCTTATTGCATGATAACGCTATATCGTGCAATAATATTCATCGCACTTCCCATCCCAGCCGATGCCCTTGTAACACCGTTTCCTCGCGACTGAATTATTTTCACCGCCACCGGCTTATCGCGAATTATTCATCAGTATTTGCATGTGGGAAGAACAGCCCGCCGGGGATACAACCCCGGACGACAAGGGCGTGGCTGTTGACTGTAGCCGCGGACGGTGAACGCGGAGATTTTTCATGACACCGGCCTCACCGAGGCCGGCAACAGTAAATCTCGCTTGCGACGCTTGCGGCGCTTGCGCGGAAATAAAACCAAACAGGAACGCAGGAAAATCAGGAAAACAGGAAGGATTTTTCAGTGAGGTGCCTCCGTGTTTTTTATCCTTTCCTTATAGGAACTCCAGAGTTATGAACAGGCGGGGAGGAGAGCCCTGCCAAGCTCCCCGCACCC
>MWEZ01000039.1 GCA_002071335.1 Verrucomicrobia bacterium ADurb.Bin018 | reverse complement strand
GGGCGGGGGGGGGAGGGTGGCGGTAGCTTCCGGGTTGCGCGCGCGGCGCGCGGCCAGCGCCAACTGCTGGCAGCGGGCGATGTAGTCGGCCAGCGGCACCGTTGCTGGGGCCTGCTCGCGCAACGCGGAAAATTGCGCGGCGGCTTGGAGGGCATTGTGCTCGATTTGTTCCAGTCCGACCGGCGGCAGCGGGCTACTTGTTTCGGTGCGATAGCGGTCGAGCGTTTGGTTGAATAGCCGGACCCCTTGTAAGAATTGCGGATCATCCCAGACCGTGGCGGAAAGAAAATCCAGTGCAGTGGGATCGGTGATGGGCGCCACTGATTCGGCGGTGGGCGCGGTGTCGGATATGGCTGGCGCAGCAGTGGGCGCGGGCTCCACGGCAGGCGCGGCCGCCGGTTTTTCCGGGAACCAGAACGGCAGCCAGTGGTCTTGAAAATACCAGAGCACGTTGCCCAGCGCGGCGGCAATCAGCAGCCCCACCAATGCGAACGCAATGCGCTTTTTCTTGGGGCTGGCCATGCTCAGCGCGTACGCTTCAGCTTTCGTTAGCCGAATTTTTTTACGTTCGGGCGGCGGCGGTTCTTCCGGGGTGAGCTTGAATTCCGACATGGCTCCAGAATGCAAAACCGGCGACAAAAAGACAACGTCGGAAAACGCGGCGGCGCAGCGCGCTAACGCGTGCGGAAAGGAAAGGCGGCTTTCGCTTTCCGACAGGGAATGCTACAACGTGCGCTCATGAAAGTGTGCATGGACATTCAGGCGGCGCTGGGGCAGCGGGCAGGTGTGGGGCGCTATGTCCGCGAGCTGTTGTGGCACTTGGGGCCGCTGGCGGGGACAGATGAAGTGTCGGCCTTCTTCTTCGACTTCAAGCGGCAGGGTTTGCCGGAATTGCCACCGGCGGTGGCGTTGCGGGCGTGCCGCTGGCTGCCGGGGCGCGTGGCGCAAAACTTCTGGAAGCGCCTCGGCTGGCCGCCCTACGAATGGTTGGCAGGAGCGGCAGATGTGTACCACTTCCCCAACTTTATCCGCCCGCCGCTGGGACGCGGTAAAAAATCGGTGGTCACAATTCACGATGTGTCGTTTTTGCGGATGCCGGAAACCACCGAGGCGCGCAACTTGGCGTGGCTCTCGGCGGAAATCCACCGCACGGCCGAACGCGCCGACGCCATTCTGACCGATAGCCATTTCTCGGCGCGTGAAATTGTGGAGTTGCTGCGCGTGCCCGCGGAAAAAGTGTTCCCGATTTGGCTGGGGCTGCCGAAGTTCGGGCCGCCACTCGCGCCGGAGGCCGCTGAGGCCGCGCGGGAAGCCATCGGTATTCGCCGGCCGTATCTATTGATGGTGGGGACGATTGAGCCGCGTAAAAACATCCCGTTCCTGATCAAGATCTTTGAGGCGCTAACTGATTTCGACGGCGAGCTGGTGGTGGCCGGCGGGCTGGGCTGGAAGACGGGGCCCACGCTGTCCGCCATGACGTATTCGCCGCGGCGCGAGCAAATCAAGCTGGTGAAGCACATGAACGATGCCCAGTTGTCCGCGCTGTATGCCGGCGCCGCGGCGTTTGTGTATCCCACGCGCTACGAGGGGTTCGGCTTTCCGCCGCTGGAAGCCATGAGCCGAGGCACGCCGGTCATCGCGGCACGTAACAGCTCGCTGCCGGAAGTGCTGGGCGATGCGCCCGTCTGGGTGGATGGCTTCGACGTTGAAGAATGGGCCGCCGCTGTCCGCGGGGTGCTAGCGGAACCGGCGCGGGCCGATCGCCTGCGCGCGGCGGGATTGGCGCAGGCGGCCAAATTCACGTGGGAAGAAACCGCGCGCCAGACGTGGGCGGTCTATCGCCAACTGGCCTAGAGCATTTTTGTCAATTCTGTAGCCGTTTTGTCTACTACATTGGGCGTGGCCGTCATCAGGCTACCCATCCGCAGCGCGACAATGGGCCACCCACAGCCCGTCAGAATGGAGAGGAGGGCCGGCGTTTGTCTTGGGGAAGAAACCATAAAGTTCTACAAATAGTACATAATCAATTGTATCTAAATAGGTTGCGATATAATTTACGCCTTTAATTTCACTTATAATTATAAGTGAAATCAAGCGTTTTTATCTGGCAATTATTGATTATTTTGGTTCTTCGTAGAATATTGTGGATACTCTATCCAGCTGCTTACCGTCAATTCATCGGATCGGAGTGGGGGGGCAGGCGACGGTTGGGGGGAAGAGACAAAACTATCCTACGAAAAACCGGGGAGCAAAAACAGGGGGCGCCGGCCGGATTTTTGGGAGAGGATTCTCTTGACGTAACTGCCCAATGGACCGTATGTTCCAACCGTGGATAGGGTTCTGGGTGGAAACGTCCATGAAGGCGAGGGTGACATGGCCAATGAGAAGCAAAATCTGACTAAACGCAACTTGGCGATCCGGATCGCCGAGGAAACCGGCTTGACGCAACAACAGGTGCAAGCCGTTATTCAAAAGACCTTGGATTCGCTGCTGGATGCCCTGCGCGAAGGCCAAACGGTGGAGTTCCGCAGGTTCGGGGTGTTCGATGTGCGCGAGCGCCGGCAGCGGATCGGGCGCAATCCCCACCGCCCGGATCAGGTGGTGGTGATTCCCAGCCGCAAGGTGGTGCGCTTCCGTCCCGGCAAGGACATGAAAGCGCTGTTCAAGTAGGCACCGGAATCCAGCGCGAAATCGAAGCAGCGCCAACGCCGCGCGCGGCGTCCGCAGGGAGTTTGCATGTCTTCAACCACTCAACCCGTTCAGGGAATGGCCGATATTGCCGCGCCGGAAGTGCGGCTGTGGCAGCGCTTGGAAGAATTGGGCCGCGCGGTGCTCGCCCGCTATGGCTTTGAAGAGCTGCGCACCCCGATCGTTGAGTTTGAAGCGGTCTTCACCCGCTCCCTAGGCGCCACGACCGACGTGGTGCAAAAGGAAATGTATGTTTTTGAGAAAGGCGGGCGGCGGCTCTGTTTGCGGCCGGAGGGCACGGCGGGGGTGATGCGTCACGCCGCCGGTTTGGGCGAGCAGGAAACCGCGGGCGCGCGCTGGTTTTATCTGGGGCCAATGTTCCGCAGCGAGCGTCCGCAAGCGGGTCGGCGGCGGCAGTTTCACCAGTTGGGCGTGGAGTGCCTCGAACCACCGTCGCCGCTAGTGGATGCCGAGATCCTCGCGCTGCAAGTGGATTTGCTGCGGGCCTGGGGCATCGGTGATTGCCGGGTGCGGTTGAATACGCGCGGCGAAGCGGGCGGTCACGCGAAAGTGGCGGCCGGTTTGCGCGCGGCGCTGGCCGCCCATGAAGCGGAACTGTGCGATGATTGCCGACGGCGCATAGGCGAAAATGTGCTGCGCGTGCTGGACTGCAAAAACGCGGCGTGCCAGCGCATCGTGGCCCAAGTGCCGCCGCCGACTGCGTTCATGAGCGAAGCTTCCCGAGAATATTTGGCACAAGTGGCGCAGCACCTGGCCGCGCTGGATGTGGCGCATGATTTGGACCCGCTGCTGGTGCGCGGGTTGGACTATTATGAGCACACCGTGTGGGAAATTGCCAGTACCGCGCTCGGCGCGCAAAACGCCGTGGCCGGCGGCGGGCGTTACCGCCTGCAACTGGGCGGGCGCGAACTAACCGGCGTGGGTTTCGCCATCGGTTTGGAACGAGTGGTGGGTGTGCTGCAAGCGCTGGGCCGTGATGCCGCGCTGTTGACCGCGCCGCCGCCGCTGGTGTGGCTGGTGGGGCTGGGCGATGCCGCCATGCAGCAGAATTTGGGCCTGATGCAGCAACTGCGCGCGGCCGGCCTCGTGTGCCGGATGGCGCCCGCGGGCAGTTTGAAATCGCAGATGCGCGCGGCCAACAAGGCCGGCGCCGCGTGGGCGGTCATCCGAGGCGATGACGAACTGGCCGCCGGCGTGGCCGCAGTCAAAAACATGACCAGCGGCGAACAACAAAACGTGGCGCTGGCCCAACTGGCTGCCGCCCTCAGCGCACCGCCTCCGGCGTAACCAATCTCCACAAAAATAACGCACTAAGCACCAAGCCGTTGTGCGCAGCGCCCGCGCGGCATTTTGGTCGGCTGGGGTGCCCCCCGGCGGACTGTTTATCCCGTACTTTGAGTGTATAAAACCCCACTATTCCCTCTGGCTTTTTGCTATCCGCGCAGGTTTCGATCTTTCCACTTGTGCGCAACTTAAAGCATCAACTAAAACCCCGATAGGAGGGGGGCACGATGTATCTGCCCTTTCCCATAGCTTCAGCCATAAGGACGGGCATCCGGCGACGAAAAATATATTGTCCAAGTCGGATTGACATTACACACTGCCATGTGTGACATTATGTGTGGAGGTGGTCAGCATGGCAACAAACCTACAACTAGACGATCGGCTGATCCGTGAGGCGGTTTCCCTCGGGAAGCACCGCACAAAGAAGGCGGCGGTAACCCAGGCATTGACCGACTATATTCAACACTTGCGCCAGAAGCGCATCCTAAACGTATTCGGGACCATCGAGTTCGACCCAGATTATGATTACAAAAAGCAACGGGCGCGGCCATGAGGGTTCTGGTTGACACCAGCGTCTGGTCCCTGGCGTTGCGCCGCGAAGCGCAAGTGCGTCATCCTGAGGCGGAAGAACTCAAGAATCTGATCGCGGCCCGGGCGGTTGAGATCATTGGGCCGATTCGGCAAGAACTGCTCTCCGGCGTGCGGGATCAAACGCAATTTGTGCGATTGGAATCCAGTCTTGCCGCCTTTCCTGATTTGTCGTTGGTGACCGCAGACTATGTATTGGCCGCGAAATTCTTCAATGCCTGTCGCGCCAAAGGAATACAAGGGTCCAACACGGACTTTCTGATCTGTGCCGTTGCGGTTCGTAGTGATTCAGCGATATTCACGACGGATCTGGATTTCGGACAGTACAAGAAGTGCCTGCCGATCAAACTATACGAGTTCAAGAGCCATGCTGAACAATCGCCGGCGCGTTATCGTCGCTCTGTTCCGAAACGTAACCACTGACGTTCAAAAAATAAGGAGTTATCCCCAAAAACCTCAACGTTTTAGCGGGGGGGGTGACGTTACGCCAAAAAATGAGGAAAAGTGCCGGTTTTGCGCCCCAAAATCGCCAAAATCACCCAAAAATGCCCTCCAAACTCGGGAAACAAGCCATTTTCGATGTCAAAACGCCCATTTTCTGGACTCAAACTCGTAGGCCACGTAGAATGAATGAGGTAAACGAGGTGCTGGAGACGAGCGGCGGTGACGTTCGGCAGGCCACAGAGGGATACAAGAAGGAATACTGGAGTTCGAAGGGGGCGCGTTATGTTCAAGAGGATTGACCATGTGGAGATCATACCGCGCAATGCGGAACGTACCATTCGCTTCTACACCGACATCTTGGGCTTTCAGGTGATTAGCAGAGAAGCGGTGAACGCACCCCCGCTGAAAGAGGTTATCTATCTTCGACTGGGCGACACGACCATCGAGGTCATGTCCGTTGATGATCCCAAGCCGGGAGCCGAGTCCCCGTGGCAAATAGGACTCAGGGCTATTGCCCTTGAAGTTGAGGATATGGCAAAGGCCGTCGAGTATCTGAAGACCCGCGGGATAAGCATGTCTCTAGCTCCGGTTGACCTTGGGAATTCCTATCGAGGGGAGCTACGGGATCCGGATGGACTTATTATCGAACTTCGGCAATGGAAATGACCGAGGGAAGAACCACCTCCTTCAAATTGCGCCGTTCAAGTGCGGTGGATGCGTGGTGGCGCGTGAGGCAAAATATCGAACTAAACTATAGGAGGTGGTCGCGATGATCCCAGAAAAACTATTGGAAATTATGAAACACGAGGGTGTTGTTGCTATTGCGACCATGGGAAAGGATGGACCGCACATGGTCAACACTTGGAATAGCTATCTTCGAATATCATCAGACGGACGCTTGCTCGTTCCTGCCGGGAGGATGCAGCAGACAGAAGCCAACGTTGCCGGCAATCCCGATGTGCTGATGACTTTGGGAAGCCGCGAAGTTCCGGGAAGGCATGGGCCGGGTACCGGTTTCTTGATCAAGGGAAAGGCCGCCGTTATAACGTCCGGACCTGATTTTGACTTTATGAAGACACAGTTTAGTTGGCAACGAGCCACCTTGGCGATTACCGTGGAATCTGCTACGCAGACCCTTTAAAGGCAAGGGGCATTGTGCTATAGTCTCATAGCTTCTGTCGCCATGCGACAATTGATCACAAGTAAACCCCAACGTTGAAAAAAGCGAAAGGGTGTACTTTTAGACCCTTATAAGACGGATCTTTTGTAAACACTCTGGGTAACACAAGACATCACTTTAGTTGAACTCTGAACTGAGCCTCAAAACACGTCTTTTCAACGCCTAAATGCCAATTTTTTGCCGGGATCATTCACACGATAAGCTCGGCCTAGATGCAAGACGGATAGGGCGAAGCCATATTGGCATACTACGAGTCTCGCCCAAACCCCGCAGATGAGTCGGAATCGTCGCGCCTCAGGGCAACAAAGGCGAAAGTCCAGAATTCCCTTTCTTCACACTGCATCCGGAAATAGACCACCATATTTTCATCTCTATTGATGAATGATTCTGGCTGGACTTAAACGCCCCATTCACGCAAAATGAACGAGTTAAATAAGGCGTTTGAGCTTCTCAGCGGCAAGTCGCCTCAGCCTCATCACTGACGTTGGGCGAAAAAAACGGAACCACAATATGATCGATAAAGCCATTCAGAGATTCCGTAAACTCGTCGAATCCCTAGAAGTACGGGACATTTCCGCGGCAAATGAAGCAACAACGCGAAAGCGTGTCATAGATACGATTTTGGAGTCCGTTCTTGGATGGAATCCAGATGCTGATATTTCATACGAGGAGCGCGTCACGGAGGACAACAATACTAGGTACTCGGACTACATCGTACGAACACCGGCAACCGCATTCATTCTAGAGGCGAAGCGAGAAGGCACCACGTTTAATATTCCACCTAACCGGCGAACATGTCTCCTCGGCGGTGCGGTAGCCGGCACAGCTGCTGGAAAGGCGTGTGCTCAAGTGCGCGACTATTGCCGGAAGAAGAATATTCCGTTTGCCGTTGCTACAAACGGATCATGCTGGATTGTGTTTCCGGCAGTCAGAACCGACGGCGTGCCGTACGAGAAGACGCAAGCTCATGTCTTTCAGGACTTCGCGGACATTGATGCGCGTTTTATTGATTTCTGGAATCTTCTGTCGCGAGAACGGGTGATTGAGGGTGGGCTTGAAACAACTTTGTTTGGATCTACTGATGATATGGTACGGAGGCGTCTCTTGACCGTCGTGAAGGAGCCGGGATTTCGAATCGGTCGAAATGCCGTCTATGAACACATCGAACCGACAGTCGCCATAGCGATGACAGACGAAGCTCTCTTAAGGGACGTGGATGGCCTACGATTCTGTTACGTGAAAACCTCAGAGCGGCTGAAATACGATTCACGACTTCGAACTTATTTCATGGACGTGAAGCCCGACCTTGAAAGACGAGTGATTCGGCCGAGACGCAAGAAGTCCAAGCAAACACACCTAGATTCACTCATTCAAACGACCCATATCGAGCGACCTCTTCAGTTCATTCTTCTCCTTGGTCCTGTAGGCGCAGGGAAGAGCACATTCTTAGAATATACGCGCCAGGTCACCGCAGCGAGCATAATCGATAATAAGATTCTCTGGATGAAAGTCGACTTTAAGCATGCGACAAACGCAGACGATCCACGACAGTTCATTTATGGCAGACTCCTTGATGCAATCGATAGCGACAGGGAGTTCTCGCTGGCATCATGGGAGAAAACACAATCGCATGCATACGAAACAATGATTGCTACGCTGAAGCAAGGTGCCCTAGCTCTACTTGCCGAATGCGATGAACCAGCCTTTAAGAAGGAAATAGCATCCAAAGTCTATGATGATCGAAAACAGGTCATTCCTTTCGTGCGGACTGTCATGAGACACGTTACCTCGCACACACCGTCATTCCTTGTGGTTGATAATGTCGATCAGATAGAGGACGTCGAATATCAGAAGCGTGTCTTTTTGGAAACCCAAGCGGCTGCTCGTGAAATGGGGATGCATGCAATCCTGAGCCTACGCGATTCAACTTACCTGCGGCATATGACAACTCCCGTATTCGACGCGTTTCAGATGGACACACTGTTCATAGACCCACCACAGGTCGTTCCAGTTCTCTCGCGCCGTTTTGCATATGCAAAGAAGTTTATCACCGGCAAGAAGGCCACGATAGTTGGCGAAAGTGGATATCGCTTTGTTGTGGATGATCTAGGCTCATTCTTCGATATTTTGACTGATTCGATTCTGTCCGAAGAGACTGGTTTTATGCTTGAGGTACTGTCGGGCAACAACGTTCGTCGTGGCCTCGCTCTTGTGCGGAATTTCATGGCAAGCGGCCATACATCAGCAGATAAGGCTCTGTGGGAGTTCGCTCGAACAGGCTCTTTCAAATTCGCGCCTCACGAATTTTACAAAGGCGCGATATTTGCTCAGCGCAAGTATTGGCGAGAGGAAGAGTCAACGATTCCAAACATTTTTGACTCTCATTACGGGAGGGTACCGACACAACTGCTGAGATACTTACTTGTGTCACGCCTAAAGCGACTCGGATCAAAAGAGGACTTTTCGGGTGAATCCGCGCGTGCTATAATTGAGTTTCTCCATTCCTGTGGAGTCTCGCGTAAAGATGGTGCTACACTGGTGCAGGATCTCCTCGGGTATGGATTGATAAATACGCGTGATGGGCGACCAATGGATGATGATGCCACCATTTTGGCGACGAGGCTAGGGGCCTATCTCGTTCAGGAGTTGTCGTCCCGATTTTACTACTTTGAATCCTGCCTGATTGATGCGTGCGTTCATGACGATGTATTTTGGGATGGTCTCGTTGAAGCAACGCAGAAGATTGAAGCGAGTCGTGGCTATGCAAGAATGGAGGCCAGAGTCCAGAGGGCTAGTCTATTCCTAAAATACATCCGACAATGCCAGGAAGAATGGATTGCCCATGCGAAGAAATACGGTGCCGATGATTTGTGGACTGATAACTATGTACAGGCATTGGAGCATGCCTTAAAAAGCGAATTTGCTCGAGTACTGGCGAGTGCGCAAAGACAGTATCAGAGACTAAGATAAACGGCTACCAGAGGGTCGTGCGTACTGACAACCCGTGGACTGTTTGGCAGCCCGCATGCCTTAGACGTTCGGGACACAGAAAAGGCGGAGTATATGTATATTCTGACGCATCAAGTTGGGTCGTTTCCTGTAGGAATTTGGGCAGTGCTGGCCATGCTGTTTGTCGGCGGCGGGGTGTTTACCATTTTTGGCCAGGGATTATCTCTATTCAACTGGGACGCGGCATTGCGCCTTCGTCTGCAGGAAGATTCGCGAAGAAGTCAGGATCCCTTGGAGAGGACTATGGGGGCTATCTCGCAAGGGGAGGCGGTCGCCGATGTAGCCGTGCAAGGCGTTCTCATCCTTCTCTCATTTGTCGGTATTCTTTTGCGGAACCCGGTCGGCTTTGTGGCCGGCATTGCACAAGGCGTTATCTGGATTTACGCGACCTTTTTGGTACTTGCCCAGCGTTGGATGTTATATCGGTGGGGGATTGTCAATAACTTGGCTAGGCTAAAGCATGTGGCACCAGCCATGTTGCTAGCGGGGGGCATCCCCGGCGCCCTGATGATTATTTGCCTCGTGGCCAACATAGGATTCTTTGGGTGGTAAGGGCGGAGATGATCGAATAATCACCGCCCCGCACACCTGTGGTGAGTTCGCGCCTAGTGAGGGGCCTCAAGTCCCGCTGAGATCTGCCTAATCTGGTGCGCCTTGTCTCGCGGCACGGCAGGAAATGAGAAAAAATGCCGGTTTTGCGCCTGAAAATAGCCCAAAACACCCCAAAATGACCTCAAAAGCCGAACACGAGCCGTTTGCGACGCTAAAACACCAATATTCTGGACTCAATCGTCCGCGTCACGTAAAAATGAAGTTGTTGAACAAGGCGCGTGAGGTCCGACGGCAAGCCGCCTCAACCTCATCGCTAGCGTTCGAATGTGAAATAGGAGACGATTGATTGCTGTTAGATGTTGAACAAGCCCGGATGCGTCTATCCAAGAACACGGATGCGAAAAAGAAGTCGCAGTATGGCCAGTTCTTGACGCCTGGGGGGACTGCGGCCTTCATGGCCGGTCTATTCCCATCCGCCGATGGCACATGTCGCCTTCTTGACGCGGGTGCCGGTATTGGATCTCTTGCGGCTGCTTTCCTGGAGCGATGGTCTTTCGGTGGCTTTGGCTTCCAGCGTGTAGAAGTCGATGCTTTTGAGATCGATGATTCGCTGCATAGCGAGTTGATGAGGACACTATACAAGTTCGCGAGTTCTCGGCTCTCTGTCGCGGTTCATGGAGACGATTTCATTCACACAGCCACAGATGCACTTTGCGGGGGCCTGTTCTCAAAGTTACTTCCACGATACACTCACGTCATCCTCAACCCGCCCTATAAGAAGATCAATAGCAATTCCGCGCATCGGCTAGCCTTGCGTAGTATCGGTATTGAGACGGTGAACCTGTATAGCGCCTTCATTGCGCTGGCTGTCGCTCTGGCCGCGCCGGGCGGACAGATCGTGGCAATTATTCCGCGCAGCTTCTGCAATGGGCCGTATTATCGGCCGTTTCGCGACTTCATTCTTGAGCGCGCAGCCATTCGTCACATGCACCTGTTCGAGTCGCGCAGCGCGGCATTCAAGGACGACGCGGTTCTCCAAGAGAACATCATCATCCGCCTGGAGCGGGGTGGCCAGCAGGGGTCAGTGATGGTTTCGACCTCTACCGATGACACCTTCGCCGATCTTGAGACCCATGAACACCCGTTCGGCCGTATCGTGTTCCCCGATGACCCGGAACGATTCATTCACGTTCCCACGACCCCAGAGAAACACGCCATTGAGCTGACAGAGACGATCTGCTATACGCTGGCCGATCTGTGCATCAATGTATCCACCGGGCCAGTGGTTGATTTCCGCCTGAAAGAGCACTTGCGTGACATGCCAGGGGAGGGCAGCGTTCCCTTGCTGTATCCCGGCCACTTAAGCAGCACCGGCACCACATGGCCCATCGAGGGCATGAAGAAGCCCAACGCCATCGAGCGCAATGCCGACACCGAAAAGTGGCTGTACCCTAGTGGTTTCTACTGCGTAGTTCGGCGCTTCTCGTCCAAGGAAGAAAAGCGCCGAATAGTGGCGAACGTGGTCAAGCCGAGTGCCTTCGGTGACGTGCCCGTACTGGGCTTTGAGAACCATTTGAACCTGTTCCATGAGAACAAGCGAGGGTTGCCCGAGGCGCTGGCCCATGGGTTGGCCGTGTACCTGAACACGACCGCGGCTGATGAGATATTCAGGCGTTTCAATGGCCATACCCAAGTCAATGCAACCGACCTCAAGGCGATGAAGTATCCGAGCCGTGAGATCCTGATCAAGCTTGGGGAGTGGGCAATGCAGCAAGGGGAGCTGACGCAGAGCATGATTGACGAAAAGTTCTGGGGAATTGCGATATGAGAGCCAGCAAGAAGAGCAAATACATCAAGGCTGCAAATCAGATTCTCGTTTCGCTTGGATTGCCGAAGGGACAGCAAAACGAGCGTTCCGCGCTCTCACTGCTGGCCCTGCTGAACCTCACGCCGGGCAAGTCGTGGGCTGGCGCGGAAAACCCGCTTATGGGTATCACGCCTATCATGAACTGGGCGCGCGAGCACTACGGCAAGGAGTACGCACCGAACACCCGCGAGACGTTCCGTCGGCAGACCATGCATCAGTTCTGCGATGCCGGCATCGCCCTTTACAACCCTGACAGGCCGGACCGGCCAGTGAACAGTCCAAAGGCAGTATATCAGATCGAAGCGGCCGCGCTGGCGTTGCTGCGCACTTTCGGTACACCGGCATGGCATGACAGACTGACTGCCTATCTGGCCGAGCGGGAAACGCTGGTTGCCCGCTACGCCAAGAAGCGCGAGCAGAACCGTATCCCAGTCAAGTTTGCGCCGGGCAAGAAAATCACCCTCAGCCCCGGCGAACATAGCGAGCTGATTCGGGCTGTCATCGAGGACTTCGCCCCACGCTTCGCGCCGGGCAGCGTGCTGGTCTACGCCGGCGACACAGGCGACAAGTGGGGTTACTTCGATGCATCCTTGCTGGCCGGCCTGGGTGTCAATGTGGATTCACATGGCAAGATGCCTGACGTGGTACTGCACTTCATCACGAAAAATTGGCTGCTGCTGGTCGAGTCCGTCACCAGTCACGGTCCGGTTGATGGCAAGCGTCACGCCGAGTTGGCAAAGCTATTCGCCGGATCGACCGCTGGACTGGTCTATGTGACCGCCTTCCCAAACCGGGCCATCATGGGCCGCTACTTGGGCGAGATCGCCTGGGAAACCGAAGTGTGGGTGGCTGATGCGCCCTCGCATCTCATCCACTTTAACGGGGCTCGATTCTTGGGGCCGTACCATGCACCCTAACAACAGCATGCTCAATGAATATATGATAATTCGGCAAGAATTATTTGGGTATCCCTGCAATAATTCCCCGGGGCTATCTATCCCAGTTGCCTCAAATCAAGCATAATCAAAAAATGCCCCTCGGGGCCTTGTACAAACACCCGAGGAGGCAGAAAAGCTCCTTTTAGAACTAACCCATGAAATACCCGAAGTTACTTAGCGACTGAAAGAGAAATTCTATCCAGAAATAAAGTCAATCAACGGGGAGAAGTAGTGTCCCAACAATGCGCTGTTAACGTTAGGTCAAAAGTATGGATCTTGTAGCCATCATACGATCAAAAATCGAGAGGGCTGGGGAAGGCAACCACTTCCTTGGACTCAAGGCGGTCTTGCGTCATATCGTGACGGCTGTAGCACATTTTGACCGTGGCCAAGATGCGGCGGACGAGACGGCCTTTACTGATTGCATTTACCGAACCAATCAAGCTTTTGAAGGCAGTCTGAAAGAGGCTTTTCGTGTTCTAACTGGAAAGGATCCTGATAAGAAAACGCCGCACAATATTGAAGAACATTTTGCGTCGAACGACGTCTTTAGGTCACGGGTTTTAAGACAATTCAAAAATTACCGGACGGAATGGAGAAACCCATCAACCCATGACCACAAGCTCGACTTCGATGCAAGTGAGGCCTTTCTAGCGATCGTCTCAGTGTGTGCATTTACAAATGTTCTTCTCGATCAAATCATTGAGAAGCTTGCACACGACCGTTCTAAGCTGGAGTCAAAGAAGGAGCGCATGAGAATTGCGAAGGCGCTGAAAGCAAAAGGAACTGACTTGGCCAGCTTCGCCGCAAATCTTATTTCTGAATTTATTTCTCAATACAAGCCGGCCCACGAAGAACCACGAATGCGAGAGGCTGAATTTCTGGGCTCCCTATCGGGATTCATCGAGTCCATCGCTCCAAAGTTGAATGTCCAGATTGAGGTTCTACTGGGCACTGATCGTCATTACCGAGGAGACCTTTTACTCAGCCGCGGAAATGAAAAACTTTTAGTCGAACTGAAAGGAACGAGTTTCTCTCGTCAGTTGGTTCGATCCGGGCTTGAGCAACTTGACCGCTACTTCAGTATAAGCGGAATTGATCAGGGTGTTCTCGTGATTGCAAATCCCCCTTATGCAACACCTACAATAATCGACGCAACGACACCAAGAGGGCGACGGGTCTTGGTAGTTGCGCCCAGACAAACAGAGACCTAACAATCAGTTCCCGGGTGCCTTCTATGAGGCAAGTGAATTTTTGAAAAAGTGATTGGGGCAGAGCGGGGGATTGCCGCGGGGTGGCCGCGGCTTCCGGGATCATCCGCAAGGGACAGACGGGAAGCGCAACTTCTTGGGTGGTCGGGATCGTCGTGGCGGTGTCCGGGCCTGCCCATCGCATCCTAATATGAAGCCGTCGGCACACGGGCACCCTGCGCACAAGCCGCCTCCAATGTCAAAAAGACAAAACCCCACATGTGGAAATATTCGACCAAGGCATTCCGGCACCAGCCGCCACAGGTTGTGCGTGAGTGAATACTGATGGCGGGGGGGGGGGGGGGGGAGCAATAGTGACAGGGTTGACCTTGTTGTGTGACATTATGGCGCTATTTAGGTGAAATTGGGCGGAGAACTTGAGATGGGGATGTTATATAACAAGATGAATGGCAATGAATTACAAATATATCAAACGAATTGGCATGGTTGCTGCTTGATAGATGGGGAAGTTGTGTAATAGTTGAAAGGATTTTTTAAGGAAAGAAGAGGTTAGCGATGTCTAAAGTATTAGGAATAGACTTGGGGACGACAAATTCCTGCATGGCGGTCATGGAAGGCGGTCAGCCGACGGTGGTGACGAATGCGGAAGGCGGGCGGACGACGCCCTCGATTGTGGCGTTCACCAAGAGTGGCGAGCGATTGGTGGGCACAGCGGCCAAGCGGCAGGCGGTGACCAATCCGAAAAACACGGTGTTTTCCATCAAGCGCTTCATGGGCCGCAAGTATGACGAGGTGAAGGAAGAGGCCAAGCGCGTGCCCTACGAAGTGGTCCGCGCGGCCAACGGCGACGCCCACGTGAAGATCGGCGACAAGACGTACTCGCCGCCGGAAATTTCCTCGATGATTCTCCAGAAGATGAAGCTGGATGCCGAGGCGTTTTTGGGTGAGACGATCACGCAGGCGGTCATTACGGTGCCGGCGTACTTCAACGACAGTCAGCGGCAGGCCACCAAGGATGCCGGGCGCATTGCCGGCCTCGAAGTGCTGCGCATCATCAACGAGCCGACAGCGTCTTCGCTAGCGTACGGCCTGGACAAGAAGTCCGACGAGAAGATTGCGGTCTATGACTTGGGCGGTGGGACGTTTGACATCTCCGTGCTGGAAATCGGCGACGGTGTATTCGAGGTCAAGGCCACCAACGGCGATACGCACCTCGGCGGTGACGACTTTGACCAGCGGGTGATTGATTGGCTGGTGGCCGAGTTCAAGAAGGACAACGGCATTGACCTGTCCAAGGACGCGATGGCGCTGCAACGCCTGAAGGAAGCTGCGGAAAAGGCCAAGTGCGAGTTGTCCAGCGCGCAGAGCACCGACATCAACCTGCCGTTCATTACGGCGGATGCGAGCGGGCCGAAGCACTTGAACGTGGCGTTGACGCGCGCAAAACTGGAGCAACTGGTGGGCGACCTGATTGACCGGAGTATGACGCCGGTAG
>MWEZ01000038.1 GCA_002071335.1 Verrucomicrobia bacterium ADurb.Bin018 | reverse complement strand
AGTCTTTATCTGGTTTAACATGCTCATGATAAGCATGTTACATAGCTGTCTTGTCTAAACGTTGGGACGCGACTGCATCATTATAATAAAAAAGAAATGCAGCTATTGGCACAGCAAGCGTCGTAAGCTGGCTGTTTTTTGGAGGTACACCTTCTTGAGCAGGCTCAAGGGTAGGGGGGCAATGAGCACAATCCGGGAGCCTGTTCCCCCTTGGCTGTTCCTGTAGCCGGTCTCGCTGAGGCCGGCGGCTGTTCACGGCTGCCGTGGGCTTGGGAATTGATTTTTTCATGCAAAACACATCCACCCCACCGAGAACGGCTACAGGAAGAACATCCTGCGTTTCTGCTAGTTTCAGGGACGAAAAGCGCAAAAAACCTTCAAAAACAGCCTGTTTTTCTTGTTTTTGGCCATTTTGGGGCTGTTTCTGTAGCCGGTCTCGGTGAGGCCGGCGGCTGTTCACGGCTTCCACCAGCTTGAGTCTCCCGGCCCCAAAAACCGCTTCCGGTTGGATTACAGGGCTGGAATGGTTGCAGACCTTCCAGCCTTTCCCGGCGGGAAGGCTTCGTTCCTCAATCATTCCTGTCATGCAAAGACCGAAAAAGGGAGGGGTAGGGGCAGGCGGGGGGCGAAAAATAAAGAAGAGGGGATTGACAGGCGGGGCGGTATTATGTAATACGTAATACATGATGCGGAGTAGTCCATGATCGAGGGTTGGATCACCCAGTTGCGCAAGGGCGTGCTGGAGTATTGCGTGCTGCTGGTGCTGCGCCGAGGGGAGAGCTATGGCTATGAGCTGGTGCAGGCGCTGCAAGCCAGCGACGACTTGGCGGTGTCGGAAAGCACGGTGTATCCCATCTTGGCGCGGCTGAAGCAGGAGGGGTACCTGAAGGCGCGCGATGTGCCGTCGGCGGCGGGGCCGCCGCGGCGATATTTTTCGCTGACGCCGCGCGGCAAGGTGCGGTTGTCGGAAATGAATGCCTATTGGCCGGTGTTGATGAGTGCGTTGGAGAAATTGAAAGCGAAATAGGGGAAGGAACCCGGAAGATGAAGTGGAGCATGGAAGCAAAACAGCGGGTGGAGGATTACCTGCACGAGGTGGAACGGCATTTGGCGCACAAGCCGGAGAGCGTACGCAAGGATGTCGTGGAGGGGTTGCGCAATCAGATTTCGGAATCGGTTCAGCGGTTGGAGATCATCGGCGGGGTCATCGGGCCGGAGGTGATTGAACAGATTCTGGCGGGGATGGATTCGCCGGAGTCGTTTGCGGAGGCGGCGCTGGAGGTGGTCGGAGCAGCGGCCACGGAACTGGCGCCGACAGCGATTCGGAGCGGGGGGGGGCGGTGGTTCGCGCTGGCGCTGGCGTTTCTGGCGATCAATGCCTACGGCGTTTGGAAATGGACGCGGACTCTTGCGCCACCGAGTCCGGCGCCCACAGCGGAAACGGCGGCGATACCGCCCGCCCCGAAGCCCATTGAGCGGGTACTCCGGTTGCGCCAAATTGGCCAAGTGGATGTGTCGGCGCAACGCGAAGTGACGTTGAAGCTGGCGTTCAACGCGGCTCCGGACCGTACGCAACTGACGCGGTTCTTGCGCCTGACGGCGGAGGGGCAAGGGGAAGTGAAATACTGGCTGCTGGGCGGAGTGAACGCGGAGGAGGCGGTCATTGAAACCGAGCCGGTGCTGGCGGAAAAGCTGGAGTACCGCTTGGAGCCCGGTCTGCCGGCCAAGAGTGAGGATATCCAGCCGGAAGATCGCCTGCGCGAGGGTTCGTTACGTATGGAAATGAATCTGCAACTGCGGGAGGTGGAGGCGCGTTCACCATCGTTCGAACAGCCGTACATTTCGGCTGAGTTCAACGCAGTGCCTAACGCGGAGAAGTTGGCGGAGTATGTGAGCGTCAAGCCGGCGGTGGATTTCACGGTGGAAATCATGAGGCGGTGGTGGGAGACCGGGATGCGCATCCGTGGCGATTTCCGGCCGGGTACGATTTATGACGTGACCTTCAAAAAGGGCCTGCCGGCGGCCAATGGGTCCAGTCTGGCCCAAGCGCTGACCCGGTCCGTGCAGATTCCGGAGCCGGGGCCTGCCGTAAAATTGGACAATAACGGTTATTATCTTTCGCCGCGCGGCACATTGCGCGTACCGGTGGCGGCGGTGAATCTCAAGGAATATGTGGCCCGGCTGCAACCGGTGTTTATCAACAACCTCGTGCCGTTGACGCTGGCCGATCGAGAACAAGTATATTTCCGCAATGATCAGGATCTGTATGGCGAGGCCCAGGCGCTGACCAACCGCCTGCCGGCCGCGGCGCCGGGAGAAATTGTCCGCACGAGTCTCGACCTGCGCGCGCTGGCGGGCGGCGAGTTGCGCGGAGCGTATGCCTTGCGCGTGGAAGCGGACTCCGACCGCGGCGAGGACCGGATCATTGTGGTGACGGACCTCGGCATTGCCACCAAGCTGCATGATGGCGGCGCGCTGGTGTGGGTCAATTCCCTGCGCGATGCCCAGCCGGTGGCCGGCGCCACGGTGACCGTTTTGGCACGCAATAACCAACCTCTCGCCCGTGGCGAAACAGACGGGCAGGGGCTTCTGCGGTTGGAGTGGGCGCAAACCGATACCGCCCGGCCGTGCATTGTGGTGGCGGAACGCGACGGCGACCTGTCCTACATCAATTTGGAGCGCACCCGGAACTATCCGGGCGAGGGGACCAGCGGCGCGGCGTACCTGGCCGACGGCAAACTCGAGGCGGCTGTTTTCACGGAGCGCGGCATCTACCGCCCCGGCGAAACCGTGTTCATGCAGGCGCTGGTGCGCGACAACCAACTGCGCGCACCCGAGGCGATCCCCGTGCTGTGGCTGGTGGTGCAGCCCGATGGCCGCGTGTACCGCGAGATTCCCGCCACATTGGATGCCTTTGGCTCCGCGCAGGCCACGGTGGTTTTGCCGGATTACCTAAAGACCGGGCGGTACTCCATCCAGTTGGCCATGCCGGGCACGCGCACGGTTCTGGGGAGTACCAAGGTGTCGCTGGAAGATTTTGTGCCACCGCAAATCCGGGTCAAGGTGACAGCGCCAGAGGGGCGTCACACGGCGGGGAGTGCGCTGGGTTCGCGCGTGCGCGCCGAGCATCTCTTTGGTCGCCCGGCAGTCGGCCTCAAGGCCGAGGGCTGGGCCGTTTTCACGCCGGTGGAATTTGCGCCGACGAACTGGCCCGGCTGGACGTTTGGCGATCCGGAGCGGCAGTTCGATGGCGAAGAGTACGAGCAGGGGGTGCAGAATCTGGATGATGACGGCGTCGCGGAGTTTGAGGCCGTCAGCCGCAAGGCATGGCGCCCACCCGCAGCTTTGCAGTTGGTGCAGCAAGTGACCGTGACGGAAGCCAACGGGCGCGGCGTGACGGCGTACGACCGCACGCTGATTGATCCCTACCCATTCTATCTCGGCTTGCAGCCGGCGTGGGAGGGGGGCGCGGTGCGCGTGGGGCAAACGCAGCGGGTGGCCGTGGTGGAAGTGCAGCCGGACGGCACCGGCGTGGCCAAGGGCAAGCCGGTGGCGCTGGCGCTGGCGCGCGTGTCGTGGAACTCGGTGTTGCGCCGGAACGACAACGGTCGCTACGAATGGAAATCGGAAAAACAGACGGTGGTGATCCGGCGCGACACGCTGGCCGCCGGCGGCACGCCGCAGGATTGGACGTTCGCGGTGGACACCGCCGGTGACTATGAGCTGGTGGCCACCGAGCTAGCGTCGGGCGCGCAAACGCGGCTCAGCTTTTTTGCCGGATCGCCGGAGCAGGAATGGCAGGCTTGGAGCCGCGAAAAACCCGGCCGCGTTGAGCTGGCGTGGGACAAGAAAACCTACCGGCCCGGCGATACCGCCCGGCTGCAAGTCCGCGCCCCGTTTGCCGGCCCCGCCCTGCTCACGGTGGAAACCGACCGCGTGCGCGAGGCGCGCGTGGTCATGTTGGAGAAAAATACGGCGGAGTTCGAGGTGCCCGTGACCGCCGCGCAGGTGCCCAATGCGTGGTGTACGATGACGCTGATTCGGCCCGCGCAGGCGGAGGCGGTGTGGAGCGCGCACCGCGCCAGCGGCGTTATTGCGCTGGTGGTGGACCCGCCCGAACCGCATTTGGCGGTGACGGTGGACGCGCCGGCGCGCGTGTTGCCGCAAACCCCGCTGCAAGCCACCATCACCGTGCGCGATCATGCCGGCCAACCGGCGCAGGGCGCGGTGACCGTGATGGCCGTGGATGAAGCCATCTGCATGCTGACGGATTTTGCCACGCCCGATCCGGCCGCGGAATTTTTGCGGTGCCGCGGCCTCGGTGTGAATGACTATGACCTCTACGCCGAACTGATGCCGGTGACGGAAGATGCTGTGGAAACCGTGCCGCGCGCGGGCGGCGGCGCCGGGGCGGAGTTGCGCCGCCGGTTGAATCCTATCAAGGCCAACCGCTTCAAGCCGCTGGCCCTCTGGCAGGCCGATCTGCCACTGGATGGCGATGGCCGCGCCACCGCGCAGTTTGATTTGCCCGAATTCAATGGCGAAGTGCGCCTGATGGTTGTGGCCTATAACGCCGCGCAAACGGGCGCGACCTCCATGCCGGTCAAGGTCAAGCGTGACCTCGTGGTACAGTCGGCGTTGCCTCGTTTCATGGCCATTGGCGACCGCAGCGATGCCGGCGTTGTGTTATACAACGAAAGCGGCGCGCCGTTGACGGCCACCGTGCGCGCGCTGTGCGGTGGGCCGCTGCGGGCGGAAAATGCGGAGCTGACCGTTGCGCTGCCAACGGGTGGATCCACGAATCTGGTGGTGCCGCTGGTGGCTGGCCCCGGCCCAGGTGTGGCGCGCTTCTCGTTGGAAGTCAGCGGTGGCGGCGAAGAGTTCCGCGATTCGATTGAGCTGGCGGTGCGACCGGCATCCGGCACGCGCAGCCTGTCGGTGCAGCGCGTGGTGGCGCCCGGCGAAGAGGCCGCGTTCACCGCGCCTGCCGATTGGTTGCCGGCTTCGGTGGCGCTGACGGGCGTGCTTTCCGCGCTGCCATCGCTGGAGATGGGCCGCGCGCTGGATTACGTGGTGAACTATCCGTACGGCTGCCTCGAGCAAACCGTCTCCGGAGCGTTCCCGCTGCTCTACGCCGGCGAGTGGACGCAGCGGATGCTGCCCAGTGCGACCGCAGCCGGCGACATCCCCGGCATGGTGGATGCTGCCATCCGCCGTGTGTTGAACATGCAGCAGAACAACGGCGGGTTTGCTGTCTGGCCATTCACATCGGATGTGGAAGAAGACGTAAGCCTCTACGCCACGCATTTTCTGGTGGAAGCCCAAGCGGCGGGCTTCACGGTGCCCGCCGACCGCGTGCAAGCCGCGCTAAACCGGCTGAAGAATTGGCTCGACCGCTCCATCCCGGCCAAGGCCACGCCGGAGCAAATGGCTGACGACCTGCAAACACGCGCCTATATTTGCCATATTCTCGCCCGCGCTGGCCAACCGCACGAAGGTTGGAACGCGCGCCTCCGCGAACAGGCCGATCAGCTCAACTTTGCCGCGCGCGCCCACACAGCATCCGCGCTGCTGTTGGCGGGCGAGCCACGGCAGGCGCTCCCGCTGCTGGAACAAACCAAGTTGCCGACCTCCCGGCCCCACCTGGCCGGCGACTGGCGCGCCAGCGATATTCGCGAGGCTGCGCTCATGTTGTCCGCGTGGCTGGATGTGGACCCGGAAAACGAAGCCGTTGCCCGGCTCGCGCAATATCTGCGCAACCGGCAGCAGAACGGCCATTGGGGCAATACGCAGGATAACGCCATGGCGCTGCTGGCGTTTGGCAAACTGGCGCGCGCGCTGCCGGTTAAGGAGCAGCCGTTTGCCGGCCGCTTCACAGTGGCGGATCACACGCAGACGTTCGGCACGACCAATGATGTCCAGTACACCAGCGCCCCGGGCGAGGGCGGCACGCTCACGGTGCATAACGACGGTCCCGGCAAAATGTACGCGTGGGTGCAGTTTACCGGCGTGTCCACCGAGCCGGAGCCGCCGCACACCAACCAACTGGCGCTCTCGCGCGAGTTTTTGGACCGGCAGGGCGAGCCGTTGGCGGTGAATTCGCTCCCGCAGGGCGATTTGTTCGTGGTGAAAATCACGGTGGACCCGCGCGGCCAACCGCTGGACCACGTGGTGATCGAAGACCTCCTGCCCGCCGGCTGGGAAATTGAAAATCCCAACCTGCAGACCGCCCAAAACCTGCCGTGGCTCAAGGACAAGGGCGACAAGCCCCGCCACACCGAGGCGCGCGATGACCGGATGCTGATCTTTAGCGGGCGGATGCAAAAACCCGCCACTTACTACTACTCCGTGCGCGCGGTCACGCCGGGCGAATACACCCTGCCCGCGCTGACTGCCGTCGCCATGTATGATCCGGAAATCAGCGCGGCCACCGCCAGCAGCAAGGTACGCGTCGTGCCGTGACCTCCCGCCGGGTCAAATGGCTGCGCCGTTCCGCCTTTGCGGTGGCGGCGCTGACCGCCGGCAGCTATGCCGCGGTGTGCTCCGTGCCGTTCCCCGAAGCGGATTTGGCGCGCCTGCCGGCGGCCGTGGTGCTGGCGGATCGCACGGGCGAGCCGCTGCGCCTCAAACTGGCCGCGGGCGGTTACGATTGTCGTCCCGGCTACGCGCCCGATCCCGCGCACTGGATCGGCAAAGCCATCGTGGCCGCCGAAGACCAGCGCTTCTGGCGGCATCCCGGCGTGGATGTTTTGGCGCTGGCGCGCGCGGTGGCCGACAACGTCGCGCTGGGCCGGCGTGTGTCCGGCGCATCCACCATTTCCACGCAGGTCATCCGGTTGGCCCAGCCGCGCCAACGCACGCTGGGGACCAAGTGCATCGAAGCCTTCCGCGCGCTGCAACTGGAGCGGCGCTACGACAAACAGACCATCCTGGGGATGTATCTCGACCGCGCGCCGTTTGGCGGCAACTTGGTGGGCATTGAGGCCGCCGCCCGCCACTACTTTGCCAAGCGTCCGGCGGACTTAAGTCTCGCCGAAGCCGCGCTGCTGGCGGGATTGCCGCAGTCGCCCTCGCGCCTGCGTCCCGACCGTCATCTGGCGCGCGCCCGTCAACGGCAGGCGTATGTGCTGGAACGCATGGAGGCGTGCGGCATGATCACGGCGGATGAACGCGCCGCGGCACAAGCCCAGCCGCTGGCCTTCCAGCGCGCGCCGCGGCCTTTCGCCGCGCCGCACTTTTGCGAAATGGTCGGCGTGCCCGCCCGCACAGCCGACGGCGCCCCTCTGCGCACCACGCTGGATTTGCGCCAGCAGCGGCTGGCCGAGGATGTCCTCGCGCGGCATCTGCAGCGCAGCCCCATCAACAGCGGCGCCATTGTGCTGCTGGAGGTGCGCACTGGCGCGGTGCGCGCGCTGGTGGGCTCGCCGGATTACTTCGCGCGCGAGACCGCGGGGCAGGTCAACGGCGCCACGGCCCGTCGCGCCGCCGGCTCCACTTTGAAGCCGTTTGCCTACGCGCTGGCGCTTGATCGCGGATTCATCACGCCGGGCATGATGATCCCCGACATTCCCACCCGCTATCGCGATCTCGACCCACGCAACTTTTCGCCGGAGTATCGCGGGCTGGTCAGCGTGCGCGACGCCCTGATGCTGTCGCTCAACCTGCCGGCCATCGAGGTGGAAAAGCGCGTGGGCCAGGAGCGGTTCTGGAGCACGCTGCGCGCGCTGGGCCTCGGCACCATTGACCAGCCCGCCGCGCACTACGGCCTCGGGCTGGTGCTGGGCAACACCGAAGTGCGCCTGCTTGATCTGGCCAACGCCTACGCCTGTCTCGCGCGCGGCGGTGTCTGGTTCCCGCCGCGCCTGCTGGAAAACTCCCGCCCGCCCGCGGGGCGCGAACTTTTTTCGCCGGAAGCCTGCTGGCTGGTGGCGGAGATGCTCTCCGGCGAGGAGCGCACCATGGACATTGCCGGCCACGCGGCGGATGTGCGTTTGCCGCCCATGGCGTGGAAAACTGGCACCTCCGCTGGCTTGCGCGACGCGTGGACCGTGGCGTGGAATCCCGACTACGTGATTGGCGTATGGCTGGGCAACGCCGATGGCTCACCCGCCGATGAACTCGTGGGGCGGCTCAGCGCCACACCCATCGCTTGGGAAGTTTTCCGTCAGCTTTACCCCGACAACAACGGTCCTTGGTACGCGCGCCCACCCGGTATCATCGAGCGCAACGTGTGCGCGGTTAGCGGTTGCGTTCCTGGTGCGAACTGCCCGCACGCCGTGCAGGATTGGGCCATCGCCAAGGTCACCCGCCATGAGCCCTGCCCCGTTCACCGGCAAGGCCCAGCCGAGACTTGGCCGGTGGCGGTGGCGTCGTTCCTCGCGCGGCGCACGGCGCCCGCCGCGGATGAATCCGCTGCCGCGCTGCGCATCCGCTCCCCCGCCCGCGGCAGCACCTACCGCTGGCTTCCCGATTTGACGGTGGATGCCCAACGCCTCGCCCTCGATGCCGCCAGCGATCGCGCCGGCGAAACTCTCCATTGGTTCGTCAACGATCAGCCCATCGGCCGCTCCCGCGCCGGCGAGCCGCTTTTCTGGCCGCTCACCCCCGGCACGCACACCATCGTGTGCAGCACCGCGCGCGGCCTGAGCGACCGCATTCAAATCGCGGTGGAAACCCAATAGCGCGGGCGCGGGATTGATTGCCGCGCCGCCAGCCGCTAGGATGCGCGCATGAATTGGTCCCTGCCCAACGGCCCCGCATGAAGATCAGCATCGTCACCGCAAACTATAATGGCGGGCGTTGGCTGGCGCGCTGCATGGATAGCGTGCTGAACCAGGAATTGGCGCCGGGCGATGAATTGGAATACATTCTTATTGATGGGGCCAGCACGGATGACTCGCTGCAAATTGCCCAAGCCCGCCGCGGACGGCTGGCCGCGCTCATCAGCGAAAAAGACCACGGCCCGGCGGATGCACTCAACAAGGGATTCGCACTGGCCACCGGCGACCTGCTCGGCTGGCTAAATGCCGACGATGTCTATGAGCCGGGCGCGTTGGCGCGCGCGCTGGCCGCGGCCAAGGCGCGCCCGCAAGCCGCGTTCTTTTTTGGCAAATGCCGGATTGTGGATGAAGCGGGGCGCGATATCCGCAGCTTTCCCACGCTGGTGAAAAATGCGTGCATGCCGTTTTCCAGCCGCTTTCTCATCCAGTGCATCAACTATGTCTCGCAGCCGGCCTCGTGGTTCCGGTGCGCGGCACTGGCAGCGGCGGGGGGCTTGCGGCTGGATTTCAAGGCCGCGTGGGATTATGACCTCACGCTGCGCCTCTGGCGGCAGGGCGGGGGGGTGCGGATTCCCGGGCCGCCACTGGCGGCGTTCCAGTGGCATCCGGGTTCGATCAGCGGCACGCACTACGAGCAGCAATTCGCCGAGGAATGGCGCGCCGCGGTGGCGGATGCCGGACGCTTCTCGCCGCAGGCGTTGGTGCATTGGTTCGTGAGGCACGGCATCGTGCTGTGCTACCGGCTGATGAACCGCCCGCGCGCCTGAAAAGTGAGCGCGGGGGCGGGGGGGCGGGCTACTTGGCCTTGAGGATCAGCGTGGGCGGACGGAAGCGTTGGCTATCCTCGGTGGCGGTGATCCACCAACCCTTCTTGTGGTCGCCATCGGAGCCGGCGGTCAGCACCAGCGTCACTTCATCGCCGGGAAACTCGCGCAGGAATTTGGTGAGCGCGCGGTCTTCCACGGTCAGGATATCGCCGGTCTGCGGATTCGGCGGTAGAGGATAATTGGCCAACAACGTAGCCTGGGTGGGCATCAGATTACCGGTGGAGGCGGGATCGTTGCCGGGAGCCGTTTGCCACGTGATGGATTCATCCCAGACGGCCGCGGTCTTCAGACCCCACACTTGGAGTGTATAGGATTTGGTTTTGGGTTTAACCGGCGTGGTTTTGCTGAACGTCAGGCGCAGGACGGCCTGGTCCAGCCGCGCCTTGTCCACGCCGGTGAGCGGAAAGCGCAGATATATTTTGCTGGCTTCGGCCAGATCGCCGGTGCCGCCGTGCAACGGCAGAATGTTCTGGACCTTGAAGTCGCCGGATGAGTTGTCGCCGCTGATGGAAACATCCATGCTGGCGGGGATGGTCCAATCGTTGATTGGCGCGGCGGGCGCGGCCGCGCCGCCGGCGGCGGGAGCGGCGGTATCCACCCGCACCCATACCAGTTGGCCACCGCGCATGACCTGTTTAAGCCGACCGGCGGCGATGTCCGCCTGCCGCTGAGCTTCTTCCTGCGCTTGCTTGCGTTTGTCTTTATAGATGGACTTGCCCACCACCGTCAGCCCGGCAATCAGCGCCACCCCCACAATGCCCAGCACCACAGGCACGACCAGATTGCGCCGCGCGGCTTCGGGCTTTTTGCCGGACTGCGCCGCCGTCAGCGGTTCGAGCGCGTCGTTGATGTCCTTGAGCAGCGACTCATACGTTGGATAGCGCGCGAAGGAATCCATTTCCAGCATGCGCAGCAAAATGGCCGCCGTGCGCGCGCTGATGTTGTTTTTGAACACGCGCGGATCGGGCGCGGGTTCCTTGAAGCGCAGCAGCACGGTATCGGTGACGGTTTCGCAATTGAAGGGCGGCTCGCCGGTGAGCACGTGATAGAGCGTACCGCCCAGCGAATAGATATCGGAGCCCGCGTTGGGCGCCTGCCCCTTCACCACTTCCGGCGCCACATAGTACGGGGTGCCCCACACTTCGCCGGGTTGCGGCTTTTGGCCCTTGAAGCGGGCAAGGCCGAAGTCCGCCACCTTGGCGTTCCCCGCGCGGTCGAAGAGGATGTTGGCCGGCTTGATGTCGCCGTGGGTCATGCCGGCGGCGTTGGCCGCCTGCAGGCCGCGGATGATCTGCGTGGCCATGCGCAGCACGAAAGTTTCATCGAGCTGCTTTTTCTTTTCCTGCATGTGGTCGAGCCGCCCGCCATCCACCAGCTCCATCACGATGTACGGCTGGCCGTTTTCCTCGCCGTAGCTGTAAATCTGCACAATGTGTGGGTTGTTGATGGCCGCCAGCGCGCGGGCCTCCTGCTGCAATTGCGCCACGAACGCGGGGTCTTGGCCGATGGCCTGCTGCATCACCTTGAGCGCCACCGTGCGCCCGAGGGTTTCGTCATAGGCCTTATAGACCGCGCCCATGCCGCCCTTGCCCAACTGCTCCAGCAGGATGAAGTTGGCAAAGCGCGCCGGCACGCGCATTTCCGCCTGGCAAACCGGGCAGTTCAGCAGCGAGAACGGGGCGGCTTGGCTGGTGTCAATGGGCTGGTTGCACTTGGAGCAGGCGATAACATCAAATCGCTCAATCAGGATATCCCCTGCCAGTTCGTTGCCCATGCGTTTGCCTCAAACGCCAATCCTGCCAGCCTCGCGCAGCAGAAGCAACATCAAAGCCTTGTGCATGTGCATCCGGTTTTCGGCTTGGTCGAAGACCACGGACTGCGGGCCGTCAATGACCTCGGCGGTTTGCTCCATGCCGCGCATAGCCGGCAAGCAGTTCATGAAGATCGCCGAAGGCTTGGCCAGCTTCATCAGCTCGCTGGTCACCCGGTACGGCGCAAAAATTTGCATCCGTTCGCCGGCCTTTTCCTTGGGGATGTGATAGCTCATCCACGAATCGGTATAGACCACATCGGCATCGCGCACAGCGGCTTGGGCATCGTGACCCCAATCGAAGCGCGTGCCGGTGCGGGCGGCATCGGCCTCGGCCGCCGCGCGGGCGGTGGCGGCGGGCTCATAGTCCGCGCCGGTAGGGCAGGCTACGGCAAGGTGCATGCCCATCTTGGGAACGGCAAACAGCAGCGAGTGCGTCACATTGTTGAAGCTGTCGCCCAGATACGCCAGTTTCAGCCCCGCCAGTTTGCCCAGATGCTCCTCCACGGTTTGCAGGTCCGCCAGGATTTGGCCCGGATGGGAAAAGTTCGTCAGCGCGTTGATGATGGGTACCGTGGTGTACCGCGCCATTTCCAGCAGGTCCTCGTGCTTGAACAGCCGCGCCATGATGATGTCCACATAGCGACAGGTCGTGCGCACCATGTCGGCAATGGATTCCTTGCCGCTGCCGAAGGGGGAGGTGGACGTGTCGTAATAAATTGCGTGGCCGCCCATTTGGTTCATGCCCGCCTCGAACGAGAGCCGGGTGCGCAGCGATGGCTTCTCAAAGAACATGCAGAGCGTCTTGCGCTTGAGCGAATCCGCGTAATCCGCGGGGTGGGCCTTGATGGTGCGCGCCAGCGCAATCACCTCGGCAATCTGGTCCTGGTTCCAATCGGCCAACGTCAATAAATGTCTCATCGGGGTCACACTTTCTGAAAAAAGTTTGCGCGGTATCCTAGCGCACCCCCGCCCCCCATGAAAAACTTTTTCTAAAACAATGGTTCATCCCAAAAATCCTGCCCATCCCCCCCAAAAAAACTCAGCGGCTATCGCCACGCTTCTTGCGGTGCTTGGAAGGTGTGCCCTTGGTGGCACGCATGTGCGCGCGTAATTCTTTGATCGCATTCAATTTTTCTTGGGCGAGGGGCGATAGCATTTGGATATGCGCCTCGGTAAGCAACCCATATTCCCGCAGCCCGGCCATCTTGAACAATAGGTTGGAACGCCGCCAGTCGTCGAAGAAATGGACGAGCAGATCATCCGAATCCCGCAGATGGCGATACACGCTCACATACGTTTCGCGTGGAGTGCCGCTTCCTTGGGTCAGGAGGTCCTTGGTTCGCTGGTTAATCTGCTCATACAGCGTGTTCAGCAGCTCGCCCTGAATCTTGCACATGTACTTCCAGTCTCGCTCCATGATTCCGTGATCCATGATCTTCCTCCCTCATTCTGATCCGTCTTGGCGAGAGTCCTTGTTTCCTTGCAGCGACAACGGCATTCATCCAAAACCGAAATGTTAATTGTCAAGGGCTGACCCCGACGCGCCGAGTTCATTTCTGGTCAGGCCCAATTCTATGGTTCACCGAACGGTATGCCCCACTCGGGGTCGAACGCTTCATCGGTGCCGCCGAAACCCCACTCCGTATCTAACGCACCCGGCGTGCCGTGCGATGGGATCACTTGTTCGACGTGTTTCTTCCGGATGACTCTCTTGCCGTCTTTGAAGTAATGGATGGTGCCGTTTTCAATTTGGTAAGTAAGCCCGCACTCTCTGGTTATCTGATTCATAGCGTCGTACAGTGATGTGCGTTTGTATTCCAATGTCAGGGGATGAAATTCCACGGGGGTGCCGTCCTCAACCTCATATGTATAGTATTCCCTGGTTGTGGGCGGGTTGGTATTTATAAGGGCGATGCTATACTTATCTGGGTCTGTGGCAGCAGTAGCTTCAACTAGAAAATCAAGCACATCGGTTGCACTGGCCTGCCGAAATTCAATGATGGGAACAATGATACCCTTCATTTTCCGCTCGATATCCGCGTCTGTTTGGCCATAGGCGACGAGCGGGGCGGCTAGCATTAGTAAAATACTCAGGCGACTATTCATTTTCTTTCATTGAACAGTTTTGTTCCCCCTCTCCAGTCTCTAGTCTCCAGTCTCAAGTCTCTCGCCCCCGCCTTCCGCCTCGAGTCTTCAGTCTCCGGCCTTGGGCTCTTGGCTGGCGTGGGGGCCGCGGACGGGGAGCATGGTCTGGATGAGGGTTTCGGTGGCGAGGGGGGGCTGGCCGGGGAGGGTGAGGGTCAAGCGCACGCTCTTGGGCAGCGCGGGTTGCTCCTTGTCCTGGGGCAGGGGCCACGCGGTGTGCGGGGTGTCGTTGGTGAATACGGCGATTTCCAGCGCGAAGCGCCCGGCATACAGCAGGTTGGTGACGGGCGCGTTGGTGTACGGCCCGGAGCAAGGCGCAGCCAGCCGGCGCAGCGCGAACCGGTCGCCGCCGGCGCGGACCACTTCGTAGGTGATGTGCGCCAAGTCATATTCCAGCGGGGCGGGCACGGGGGCGTAAAACGAGAGGGCCACCTGCGGCTTGTCCGGTTCGGTGGAGGTGGTTAGTTCCAGCGGTGCCAGCTTTTCCACGGGGGGGGCGAAGGCACAGGCGATTTCGCGGTTCATTTGGCGCAGCGCTGCGCGCGCGGCAGGGGCGCCACGCAGCCGGCCGGCCTGATGTTCGTTGGCCACAAAAAGCCCGCGCAGCAGTACGCCGAGAATGGTGACCACCAGTGCGCCCAGCGCCAGCGCCAGCAGCAGCTCCACAAATGTGAACCCCGCCAATCGGCGCGGCGCTGAATGGCGGGGCATCATGACGGCCCGGGGGTGGCGGGCGCGGCCTAGGCGTTGATTAGCATGAAGATGAACGTCAGCAGCGACGCCAGTGCAATCACGCCGACGATGGCCAGCACGACATACCAGAACCCGCGGCGCTCCTTGGGCGGCGCGCCGAAGGGCGAGATGCTGGCGAAGTCCTGCGGTGCGCTCATGGCGCCGGTGGCCATTTCCGCGTTGGCATCGGTATAGCGCGCGCTGGCCGCGGCCAGTTCGGGGGCGTCGAAGAGAAACTCGATGGAGCCCAGTTGGATCAGGTCCTTGTGGTGCAGGATGGCCTCGCGGACATCGCGCGAGTTGACGCGGGTGCCGTTGGTGGAGTCCAAATCTTCCAGCACGCAGGAGTCGCCGCTGCGCACGATGCGGCAATGGTGGCTGGAAATGGTGGGGTGGTCCAACAGGATGGTGTTGTCCGCCTTGCGTCCAATGGTGATTTCGCCCTGTTCAATAGGAAACTCGCGTCCTTTGAACTCTCCGGACATCCCGCTTAACTTGGCCATGAACCCGCCTCCATCTCCTGCTGTAGTGCACTAACCATCTGCAAGCGGGCATCGTGCCGATTCCCGGGCGGAAAAGCAATCGCAAATCCGCGGGGATTGGGCAGCGGGTCACAAACGGGCGCGCAGGGGGGCGAAGCCGCGGTGGTGCAGATCGAGCAGGCCGCGCGGCAAACTCTCGGCGAACCAGAGGGGGGTGTAAGCTTTTTCGAGTTCGTCGAGCAGCGGGCGGGTTTCGGCGGCGGGGGCGTCGGCGGCGAGCAGCGCGCCAAGGCGCAGGAAGCGGCAGGCCAGCGCGAGCTGGGCCAGATCGGTTTCGTCGGTCCAGGGGCTGGCGGGTAGCGCGGCGAACTCGGCGGCCCACGCCTCGGCTTGCGCGGCGATTTCGCGCAGGGGGGCGGGATCGGCGGGGCGGGGCAGGCCGCGCAGCGGGGCGAACGGCCATGCGGCCACCACGGGCGGCACGGAGCCGGCAAGGGTAAACAACTCGGCAGGGCGGGAGTCGGGCGCGTTGAAGAGCACACGGGAGAAGGCGCGGTCGAACGCGGCGTGCGCGTCGTTGTTCGGATTCCACGCGAGCTGCGCGCCGAGGGCGAGGCCGTGCAGGGCGGCGGGGGGCATGTTGAAGTGGCCGTAATCGCCCCAGTCGGTGTTGAGCAGGCCGCGCGCGCCGTACTGGTGACCGGTGCGGGCATAGGCGGCGATGACGTCGCGGGCCTCGGCCACGGCGTTGAACATCAGGCCGAAGCCGCGCACGGAGGGGCAGACGGTGGTGGCGAGGCTGCGCGCGGTGAACTCGCCGCATTTCTCGAAACGATTGGAGGGAAAGTAGGCCCAGTCGAGGATTTCACAATCGGCGGGCAGCTCGGCGAGGGCGGCGGGGTGCTGGAGGAGCATGTCGCCCCAGAGCATGATGGATTTGCCGTGGCGGGCGGCGACTGATTGCACAAAGCGGACGTGCTCCTCATATTGCCGCGCAAGGTCGGCGGGGGTGGCGTGG
>MWEZ01000037.1 GCA_002071335.1 Verrucomicrobia bacterium ADurb.Bin018 | reverse complement strand
AGTCTCGGCGAGTGCGTTTGGTATTCATAATGCACGCACTCTATCACTAGTCACCTACTTATGCAAGTCTCAATAAGGTGAGTGATTTTTGTGTTTTTATCTGCGCGGTGCGGCCCCGAACATCAGTTGCCGCTCCCAATACCCCCACTACAATCGGTGAAGAGCCGTAAAACCGCATTTTTTCCGGGTCGCGGCGGGCTTTTCATCGGCGGCCAACAGTGGTAAGATGCCCTTTTATGTGAGGAGATGCGCCCGTGAAATGGATTTATGCAATTTTGGCTACGACGTTGATCGGCGGCCCCGCCGCCTTGGCCCAGGAGGAGTCGGCCCCGCCGCCGGTCCCTGCTTTGAGTGTGGAATCAGAACCCGCGCCGGCGGAACCGGCAATGGAACCCGCAAAGGATACAACTATGGTCATCATTAACACGAACTTGGGCGAAATTCATGTGAAGCTGGCTGCCGACAAGGCGCCGCTGACCGTGGCCAACTTTTTGGCGTATGTGGACGATGGATTTTACAACGGCACCATCTTCCACCGCGTGATTGATGGCTTCATGATCCAAGGCGGCGGTTTTGAGCCCAATATGCGGCAGAAGTCCACCCGCGCGCCGGTCAAGAATGAAGCCGCCAACGGCTTGCACAACAAGCGGGGCACCATCGCCATGGCGCGGACGCCCGTGGTGGACAGCGCGACGGCGCAGTTTTTCATCAACGTGAAGGACAACGGTTTTCTCGATTTCCGCTCGCCCGATCCGCAGGGCTTCGGCTATTGCGTGTTCGGCGAAGTGGTGGCCGGCATGGATGTGGTGGATAAAATCAAGGCGGTGCGGACCGGCACCAAGGCCGGCATGACCGATGTGCCGCTCGACACCGTCCAGATTTTGTCGGTCACGCGGGCGCCATAGCAAATAGGCAACAGGTGGGCGGGAGACGTCGCCCGGAGAGGACGGCGATCATGAGCAAGCGCGCAAGAAAAGCATGGGTGGGCTTCGATCTGGGCGGCACCAAAATGATGGCGGTGGTCTTTGATCAGCAATTCAAGGTGCTGGCCACCGCCAAGGCCAAAACGCCGGTCAACGAAGGGGCCAAGGCAGTCTTGACGCAAATCCGCCTGACCATCCGCGAGGCGCTGCACGCGGCGAAGATTGCACCGCGCGCGCTGAGCGGGATTGGCGTGGGCTGCCCGGGCGTGCTGGATTTGGATACCGGCGTGATTCTGGAAGCGCCCAATCTGGCATGGCGGCGTGTGCCATTGCGCCGGTTGCTGGGGCGGTGGTTCCGCTGCCGCGTGGTGCTGGCCAACGACGTGGATGCCGGAACCTACGGGGAATATCGTTTTGGCGCTGGCCAGAACGCGCGGACTTTGCTGGGCGTTTTTCCCGGCACCGGCATCGGCGGCGGGTGCGTGTACGAAGGCAAATTGCTGCGCGGCAAAAAGGGTTCCGCCATGGAAATTGGCCACATCCCTGTGCGCGAAAACAGCCGATTGTGCGGCTGTGGCAAGCGTGGCTGCCTCGAGGCGCTGGCCGGCCGGCTGGCCATCTCCGCTGAGGTGGCCCAGGCAGCGTATCGCGGCGAAGCGCCCTACATCGCGACGCATGCAGGCAGTGACCTGAAAAAAATGAAAAGCGGGCTGCTGGCCAAAGCCATCAAGGCCGGCGATGCAGTGGTGGCGCGCATTTTGGGCGATGCCATGCGCCTGCTGGGCCGCACCATCGGCGGCGTGGTGAACTTGCTGGCGCCCGATGTCATTGTGCTGGGTGGCGGGCTGGTGGAAGCCATGCCGCAACTGGTGCTCAAGGAAGTGAAGGCCGGCGTGCAGGAAACAGCCATGTCGTCGTTCACCCGGCAACTGAATGTGCGGATTGCCAAGCTGGGCGATAACGCCACGGCCTTGGGCGCCGCGGCGCTGGCGGCGGAGGCGCGCTGAACATGGCGGACCGGGATCTCAACTCCAGCCCCGTAGATGCCACCGCGACGCCGGCAACGGCCCCGGCGCCGGCAGCGCCGCTGGAAATGGTGCGCCGGCTGGTGGCGGCGATTGATATCGGCTCTTCGGCCTTGCGCTTGGATATTGGCGAAATCGGCACGCAAGGAAGCGTCCGGCTGTTGGAAAGCCTGCGCCACGGCGTGCGGCTGGGCAAAGATGTGTTCACCAAGGGGCGCGTGGAACAGGACACCATGCGCCGGTGCGTAGCCATCATGAAAAATTACAGCCGCCTGCTGAAGGAATATGGCGTGACGCGCCCTGATCAGGTCCGGGCGGTGGCAACCAGCTTCGCGCGCGAAGCGGCGAACCGCGACATGTTTGTGGACCGCATCAGCACGGCGACCGGCATCGCGGTGAATGTGCTGGAGGAATCCGAAGAATCGCGCCTGACCTTTTTGGCCGTGCGCGAGCTGTTGGCCTCCGGCGGCTTGTTGGATGCGCGCAATGTGGTCGTGCTGGAAATCGGCGGCGGGCAAACCATCCTGTTGTATATCCGCAACCGGCTGGTGACCGTGGCGCAGGTGTTTCGCGCCGGGGCCTTGCGCACCCGTGAATTGGTGACGGCTGCTGGCGCCACCGGCGCGCAATTGAAGGGGGTCTTGAAGGCCTACGCCATGGAACTGGTGGAGCAAATCCATCAGGCCATCCCGGCAGAAAAAATTTCCGCGTTGGTGGTGATGGGGGCCGGCGCGCGCTTCGCCGTGGAGCAGGGGGGGGCGGTGCCGCTGGCCGCGGAGTCGCGGCTGGCCGTGGTGCCGGCCGCCAAACTGGCGGAAGTGGCCGAACAGGTCGCGCCCTTGGCCGTGGAAAGCTTGGTGCGCACGCACAAAATGGCGTTTCAGGACGCGGAGACGGTTGCGCCGGCATTGATGTCGCTGACCCAGGTGGCCCGCGCGCTCAAGGTCAAAGAGCTGCATATTGCGCGGGCCACGCTGCGCGACGGGCTGCTGGGCGAAATGGCCATGCGTGAGCACTTGGCTGTTGGCTATGAGGAGCAGGTGATTTATTCCGCGCAAACTCTCGCCGCGCGCTACGGGATGGATGCCGCCCACGCCCAGAATGTCACCGTCGGCGCGCTCGCGTTGTTCGATGAACTGCAAGAGGAACACCAGCTTGGCAGTCACGCGCGCTTGCTGCTGCGTTGCGCCGCCATCTTGCACGATATTGGCCAGTTCGTGAACGCCCGTGCGCACCACAAGCATTCGCTGTACCTGATCCAGAATAGCGAGCTGTTCGGCCTGACCCGCCACGACATGCAAATCGTGGCCACCGTCTCGCGCTATCACCGCAAGGCGCTGCCCAGCCCGGCGCATCCCGAATTTGCCATGCTGTCGCAAGATGACCGCATGACGGTCGCCAAGCTGGCCGCCATTCTGCGGGTGGCGGATGCGCTGGAACGGACGCACCGCGAAGCGCCCCGGCCGATGGAGTTTCGCCGCGAGGGCGAACGCTTCGTCATTGTGTTGCGCAATATGGAAGATTTGACCATGGAGCGCCTCGCCTTGAAGGACAAGGGCAACCTGTTCGCCGATGTCTTCGGCATGATCCCCGAACTGCGCGAAGTGCGCACCGACGTTCCCGGCGGTGTCACCGGGTGAGGATGTAGCATGGCCACCAAACGTAAAAAGCCCCGCGAGGAATCCCGTTTTCTTAATCGAGAATTGAGTTGGATCGAATTCAATTTCCGCGTGCTGCAACATGCGGAAGATGCCAGCCAGCCGCCCTTGGAGCGGTTGCGTTTTGTGGCCATCACCGCTTCCAACGCGGACGACTTTTTCATGGTACGCGTGGGCGGCCTGAAAATGCTGCAGCAGGAAGGCCGTGAGAAGCCGGACCCCGCCGGCTTGACGCCCAGCGCGCAGCTTACCTTGATTGCCGAGCGAATGCGCGAGATGGTTATGCGTCAGCAGGCCTGCCTGACACGCGAAATCGAGCCTGCCCTGCGCAAAGGAGGTATTCGTCGGCTCAAGTTCGCCGAGCTTAGCGCCGCCCAGTTGCGCCATGTGGAAGCTGTTTTTGAGGACTCCATTTTCCCGGTCATTACTCCGGTGGCCGTTGCGCCCGGCGAAGAGTTCCCGCTGCTAGCCGGCTTGAGCCTTGCGCTCTATTTACGCTTGGCCGGCACCCCGGACGACGCCACCCCGCGCCACGCGATCGTGGCCTTGCCGCGGGTGCTGGCGCGCTTTCTAACCCTGCCGGATGAGGCGGGTTATTCGTATATCCTGCTTGAGGATGTCGTGCGCGCGTATGTGGACCGCCTGTTCCCCGGCGTGCCGGTGTTGGAATGCGCGGCGTTCCGGATCACTCGCAATGCCGACATGAGCGTGAGCGATGATGGTGCCGGGGACCTCCTTGCCCAGATGCGCGAAGTCCTCACCGAACGTCGCGAAAGCGATTGCGTGCGGCTGGAAATTGAAAAACGCGCCTCGGCCGGCGCGCAAGCTTTCTTGCGCACCGCGCTGCACTTGGACCCGGCCGATGTCTATCCCGTGTCCGGCCCCTTGGATTTGGCGGCGTTCTTCCGGTTGGCCAATCTCCCCGGCTTTGAGCCGCTGAAACTGGATGCATGGAACCCGCAGCCGGTGCCCGAGGCGCCACCCACCGAGTTGATGTTCGATACGCTCAAGCGCGGCGATCTGCTGCTGGTGCATCCCTACGAAAGCTATGACCCGGTGGTCCGCCTCCTGCAAGAAGCCGCCGATGACCCCAATGTGCTGGCCATCAAGCAGGTGTTGTACCGCGTCAGCGAGAACAGCCCCGTCGTGGCTGCCCTGATGCGCGCGGCCGAGCGCGGCAAACACGTCACGGCCCTGGTTGAGTTGAAGGCCCGCTTCGATGAAGCGCGCAACATTGATTGGGCCGATGCGCTCGCCCGGGCCGGCGCGCAAGTGATTTATGGCGTCAAAGGCTATAAAACCCACGCCAAGGTGTGCGTGGTGGTTCGGCGCGAGCCCGAAGGCGTGGCGCGCTACACCCATTTCGGCACCGGCAACTATAACGAGAAAACCGCCCGGCTCTATGCCGATGTCAGTTTCCTGACCCGCGCCGAAAACTACGGCGCAGATGCCTCGGTCTTTTTCAACACCATCACCGGCTATTCGCAGCTTGCCAAGTTTCGCAAAGTGGAAGCCGCGCCGTTGGGCATCCGCCCCCGGCTGCTGGAACTCATCAACAGCGAAACCGAGCGCGCCCGCCAAGGTGAAGAGGCGGCCATCGAAGCCAAGATGAATGCCCTGGTGGACCCCGAATTGATCGAGGCCCTCTACCGGGCCTCACAGGAAGGCGTCAAAATACGGCTGAATGTTCGCGGCATCTGCTGCCTTCGCCCCGGCGTGAAGGGGTGGAGCGAAAATATCACCGTCATCAGCATTGTGGACCGCTATCTCGAACACGCCCGCATCTTCTGTTTCCTCAATGGCGGCAATCCGCGGCTGTTCATGGCCAGCGCCGACTGGATGCCCCGGAATCTGGACCGGCGCATCGAACTGATGATTCCTGTGGAAGACCCCGCCAGCGCGGACAAGCTCACGCAATATCTGGCCGCTTGTTTGGCCGATACCCGCCAGGCGTGGCAATTGCAGCCCGATGGCTCCTATGTGCGCCGCCAGCCGGATCCCCGGCACCCGTCCTTGCGCTGTCAGGAAGAATTGCAGCGGCGCGCGGAAGCCGCAGCCATGGCGGCAACGCAACGACAAGCACCTGTGTTTGAACCGCAGCGCCCCGCCGAACAGAAAAAGTAGCCGCGATGGCCCGGTCATCAGTCCCAGCAACCAGTTCGCGACGTGCGTCTGAACGTGCCGCAACAGTCTTTTGCCGATTGCTGGCCGAACAACGCGCCATTGTGCTGAAAAATGAACGGCCCGTTCTGGCCGGCTCGGTGGATGCCTTGCACGACCTTCGCGTGGCGTTGCGCCGCATTCGCTGTTTGGCCGCCACATTCGTCAAGCTGGACAGAAAAAAACTGACTGATCTCGACCGGCAACTGGCCGAAGTATGCGATGCCGTCGGATTGGCCCGCGATCTGGATGTCTGGGGCGATCTGTTTCGCCGCCTTCTACGAACCGGCGGCTTGCAGCAGATCACCCGTGCCGAACAGCGCCGGGTTTTTGCCGCGCTGCGCCAACAACGCACCGTACTGGTCAAGGAGGCCGTGCAAAGCCCTCAATTCCGGCATCTCAAACAGGCCCTGCGTGCCTGCCGACCGGGGGCACTGGCGGGGGTTCGACCGGATACCCCGCCCGCACGAGTATTTGCCGCCCGCCGAATGCTGGAGGTTCGCGCCATAGTTGCCGACCGCTACCGCAAGGTGGGCAACTACTCCAAGGAACCGGCCCACGACCTGCGCCGCGCCGGCCGACGCTTGCGCTACCTGGTGGATTTTTTTGCCGCGGATCTCGGCCGCGAAACTATTCGCGCCGGCCGCTGGATCACCCAAGCCCAGGCCGCGCTGGGCAAAGTGCACGATAGCGACAACGCCTTGCGCCTCTCCCGTGACCTCCCTTCAGGGGATGCGCGCGCTGCCGTCCGTTGTCAGTTGCGAAAATACCGCGCCAAACAACTCATAAAATTCAAAACCGCTTGGCGACGCTACACCAACCCCCGTCTGCAAAAAGCCTGGCTCCTCCGCCTCGAAGCCCATGCTGCGTGTTAAATTTCCTCGCCTGGGCTCAGCGCCGCGCGGGCGTGAATAACAGTATGCAATCAAGGGGCGGGGATAGTAAGATGCCCACCCATGAAAGAGCCGCTGGTTAGTGCGTGTATCGGAACCTTTAATCAAGAGCGATATATTCGCGAATGTTTGGAGTCCATTCTCGCACAGACCTATCCGCACCTTGAGATTATTGTGGCCGACAATGCGTCAACGGACCAAACCATGGCGATTCTGGAGAGTTTCGGCACGCGGGTGCAGATCGTCAAACGAACATCAAATTCTGGGATGTGCTCAACAACGCGCAATCTGGCCGTTCAGCAAGCACGGGGTAAATACATTGCGTTTCTGGATGCCGATGATGCCTGGGAGCCCACCAAGATTGAAAAACAGGTGGGCTTTCTGGAGGCTAATCCCGCGATCCCGCTGTGCCATACCTATTGTGGAATTATGGATGCTCATTCGACACGAAGTGGCATCCGGCATGAAGGACGCATACCACCCACTGGGCCTTATTTCGAGGCTTTACTCGAACACTGCTGGATCACGATTAGTAGCGTGATGATGCACCGTTCGCTTTATGCAGAGTGTGGGCCGTTCTCTGAAATACTGCCATACGGCCGACTGGGAGAAGACTACGAGTTTTTCCTCAAGGTGGCCCGAACTCATGATATTGGTTTTTTGCCAGAAGTGTTGGCCCGTTATCGGAAGGCGGGAACTGGTATCAGCCAGTCCAATTGGCGAAATTTTCCTGAGGCTTTTCCGTTTATGCTGGCCATTTGGCGGCGCGCGGATATTTTTCTTGGTGTTATCCCAAAAACACGTGTAGATGATGCAGTCTGGCGTTCTGCAGCCGCAGGGGCTCAATTTTGGCGGGACAGGGGATATGCCAGTCGCGCAGCCTATTTCCCCGCGCAATACTTACTACGGCAACCCTTTAAAAAAGCTGCGTGGGGTGAGCTCGGAAAATCATTATATCGGATAATAAGGCCCTTGCGCCGTTTGAGTCTTGGCGATGAGTGAGCAAGGGATCGTCGGATTGATGGAGGGCAGTTCAAAACTACTTATGATTCAGGGGTTGCACCGACAACATAACTCTAATGGTGTCTTTGGGGCGCCCGCCAACAACTACCGGTGTTGCGTATGAGCGGCCAACCTCCCCTCTATGCCGTAGGCTTTTTACCGGACACCTTTTCGCCGTACTCGGGCATGTGGCCGGTGGCTGATGTCCTGGGCGCCCGGCGATTGGAATACCGGACGGTTTGGTCCAGAGTCCAGCAGCGGAGTTGGACGGCAGGCAACTGGCTGCGTCAATGGGGCAACCACCATTACGGCAGCGCTTGGAATAGCTTTTTGCCCGGGTGGGATGAACGGCGTATCCGGCGCGCGCTCCCGAATGATTCGCAGTCATTTCCGGTGCATTTCCTGTGGGCGGAATTTGGCGCGCCGGTGGACCCTGCCCCCTATCATCGGCAGGGAGCCCAGGTGATTGTTACCGTTCATTGTAGTGCAAGACGCTGGGAATCGGTGTGGCTGAAACCAGACCGCTATGCGCGGGCCGATCACGTTGTACTGACCTCGGAAAGCCAACGGCCTTTTGTGGAACGGAATGTCCCCCCACAAAAAATTAGCACGATATTGCATGGAGTCGTCAGCGAACACTATCGGCCACCAGACATCCGGCAACCCAGAACGGACCGGCTACGCCTGTTCATGTTGGGCAATACGGAGCGTGACCATGAGTTTACGGCACAAGTCGCCGCCCGATTGCCGGCGCAAAAATTCGAGTGGCGAATTCGGACCTCCTCCCACGAGCAATCGCTTTATGCCGGAGTTGCCAGTGTAAATTTGCTGCCGCAATTGTCGGATGAAGAAATGCTGACGGAATATCAACAAGCCGATTTGCTAGCCATGCCCATGTTGGATAGCGCGGCCAATAATGTGCTGTTGGAAAGCATGGCGTGCGGGACACCGGTGATGGTGAATCGCGTCGGTGGGGTGCCTGAATATGTGAGCCCGGAGTGTAATTTTGTGATGAGCAACGACCGCAATGTGGACGAATGGGTTGAGAAACTGCTTTGGCTGGAGCAAAACCGTGACGTTGTGGAACGCATGCGCCCAGCCACCCGTACATGGGCCGAAAAATTCGACTGGAAACTCATCGCAGAAGATTATCGAGCCATGTATCGTGAAGTATTGGCTCGACATGGTTAATCATCAGTTTGGGAGTGACGTCGCTCTTTTACCGATAAATCAAAGGCAGTTGTTAAACAGCGAATAATATGATTGCCATCGCGAGGATATTGCGCAGAAGACTGGAAGGAATTGTCTTTCTTGTTGCGCTGCTTTTGATACTGCCGCTCATGCTAGTACGGCTGGCACTATACAGAATAAACAAGCACCACTTGGCCGGTCTACTCACGAGATGGGGAAATTATCTGCGCCACGGACTAGACGACTTGCGAAAAGCTTACTGGCCGGGCATTCGCTATGAAACCACTCGGGATATTTGGTTCCATATTCTCGCCATTGAGTGGTTTGCCATGTTAAATGTGTCAACGCATCCACCCCGCCGATGCCAAAGACAAAGCCCACAGCGTATTCTTGTGATCAAATTGGCTCACTTCGGTGATGCACTGCATATTTTTCCTATGCTTCAGGAGTTGCGTAAACAATGTCCGGATGCTCAAGTTGACTTAATGGTCGGGCCGTGGTGCGAAGAGCTTGCTAAAATATTTTCAAAACACGACATGCTTCTCATTTATTCGCCACGCTTGGGTGTATTTGATCGTGGGAACAAGCCCCAGCGCTTTTCTATCTGGCAAACGGTCAAAATCTGGAGGAAGTTGCGCGCCCGGCGCTATGATCTGGTTATTTCCACCTCAACCACGTCATTGGCCGAAGCGCTACTGATGCAGGTTGTCAGTGCTGCCCAGTGGGTGGGCACCCACTTGCCCGGCAGGCTATTCAATCCCATCGGAGATACCAGACTCGTTGCGTATGACTCACGCGAGTATGAATCCGTACGCGTCATGGGCTTATTGCGTCTTTGTGGGCTATCCACTGGCCGTGCCCAACTATATTTTCCACTCACTTCAGATGACCATGCCAGTGCTGCCAATTTATTAGAAGAACACAGAATTGGGTCTGGCTCCAAGTATGCAGTGCTGGCGCCAGGGGCGGGCTGGCCTGGCAAACAATGGTTGCCGGAGCGGTTTGCAGAGATAGGGGATCGGATACAGCAGCAATACGGGTTGCAGGTTTTGTTCATTGGCTCTCGTAGCGAACAACCGTTATGCGACCAAATATGTGCTTCGATGAAAAGCCAAGCGATAGCCCTCGCCGGCACTACTTCATTGAAGCAATTGGCCAGTATTATTTCCAAGGCATCGTTATTCGTGGGTAATGACAGCGGTCCCATGCACGTAGCGGCTTGTTTTGAGGTCCCCTCGTTGGTACTATTTGGCCCGACGATTGCGTCTAAGTGGGCCCCCCGTCACGCTGCGGTCAAAGTTCTTCAGCATGAAGATTGTTCGGGCTGCGTGAGCTGGCATTTTCGGGCAAAATGTCTTCACCATAACCGCTGCATGAAAGCGATAACCGTTGAAGAGGCGTGGCGCGCAGTGCAAGAGCTTATGGCGCAAGAGACAAGGAGCTAACAATGGCAACGTGGAAACAACAAGTCGGTTTGAAACTCCGGCGGCCACCCTTCTATCCCCATATTTACTTCTTTAACCATCCCTTTAAGATCAAGGAATACAAAGAGTTAGTGAAGGGGCTGTCGTTTCGAGCGGACGACACCATTTTAGACGTCGGTTGTGGGGCCGGCCTGCAAACTCTTCTGTTTGGTCGGCACGCGGCAAAAGTGGTAGGCATCGACCCAAATCCAAACCCCATTGGCCGGGCTATTTCCGATCACCGCGAGTGCGCGCCACAGATACCGGCTGAATTCATTGCCACAACGATAGAAAAAGCTGGCTTTGCCGACGCCGCCTTTTCCAAAGTATTTAGTGTGTGCGTATTGGAGCACATTCCTGACTATCAGAGCGCGCTCGCGCAATGCTTCAGAGTGTTGAAGCCGGGAGGAACCTTGTCCATCTCCTGTGATAGTCTGGCCACTATTGACGACTCGGTATTGAGGCAACAACACGTTGAGCGTTATGAGGTGCGCCATTTATTTTCGGTTGATTCACTCAAAAAAGACTTGGAGGCCATTGGTTTTGCTCGCGTGAAGGTCTATCCAATATTCCGCAGCACGTTCGCGCGAGAGCTGTTTAAGGCTGGAATCCGCCAAGGATTTAATCAGCGGTACCTCAAGACTATTTGGCTCTCATGGCGTTTGCAATGGGCTGATTGGTTCGCCAGAAAGACCGAAGGATTATTTTTGATCGCACGAGCAATTAAACCCACCGGTTGACTACGCGTGCTTCTAAAAATGGAGCGGGTGGATTATTTTTTGCGGCGGGTGGTGTTGATGGTGCCGACGTTTGTCGGGATTACGCTGGTGTGTTTTGCGCTGTGCCAGGTGGTGCCGGGGGGGCCGGTGGAACAGGCACTGGCGAAGATGCGAGGGCTGGAAGCGGGGGCGGCGGGGCGCGGGTCGCATGCCGGGGCGGCCGTGACCGCAGAACAACGGCAGGCGCTGGAGGCCCATTTCGGTTTCGATCAGCCGGTCCTGAAGCGCTATTGGACATGGCTGGTACGCGATAAAATGGGGTTGGCGGCGCGGTCGTACAAGTACCCCAATAAAACCGTCGGTCAACTGATCGTGGATCGCTTCCGGATTTCCTTGGTGTTCGGGATCTCCGGGTTCGTGTTGACGTACCTGATTTGCATCCCGCTGGGGATTGCCAAGGCGTTGCGTCACGGGAGTGCGTTTGATGCCGTGAGTAGCGTGGTGGTGTTCATTGGCTACGCGATCCCGGCCTTCGCGTTCGGCATGTTGTTGAAAATGTTATTTGCGGGAACCGGGGAGGGCTTCTGGGATATTTTGCCGGCGGCGGGGGCGGTGTCGGTGAATTATGACCTGCTTTCGCCGTGGGGCAAGTTCAAGGATGCGCTGGCCCATTTTGTGCTTCCGGTATCATGCTACGTCATTGGCAATTTCGCGGTGTTGACGCTGCTGATGAAAAATTCGCTGTTGGAGCAGATCAGCCAGGATTATGTCCGCACGGTGCTGGCCAAGGGCGGCAGTCTGCGGCGCGCGGTGTGGGGGCACGCGCTGCGCAACGCTTTGATTCCCATTGCTACGGGTTTTGGCGGGGTGCTGGGTATTTTATTTGCGGGTTCGGTATTGATTGAAAAGGTGTTTGAAATCCCGGGCATGGGGTTGTTGAGCCTGGATGCCATTGTCAGCCGCGACTACATGGTGTTCATGGGCATCCTGGCGGTGACGTCGGTGCTGGGATTGCTCGGGCGGTTGCTCTCCGACGCGTGTTACTTGCTGATTGATCCACGGATTCAATTCGATTGAAGCAAGGAAATGAAAGCCGATTAAAACCCCAGCAGGAAAGCAAGAAACCCAGGAAAACAGGAAAAGGCGCGTGATGGATTTGTCAGCATGAATGAACCAAGGACAGGAAATCCAATGGGAACCGTAGCAGGAAAGCAGGAAACCCAGGAAAACAGGGAAGGGTACATGGAAAATTTACCGGACAAAGAACTCACGGAGAAGATTATTGCTGCGGCGATACAGGTACACCGTGAACTTGGACCGGGTTATTTGGAATCTGTTTATGAGGAAGCCTTGTGCTTGGAATTGGAGGCCAGCGGAATGGCTTTTGAACGCCAGAAAAGTGTGGAAGTTCGTTATCGTGGTCAGATTGTCGGCCTTTACCGCCTGGACTTGTTGGTGGAATCCAAGGTGGTTGTGGAGTTGAAGGCCATTAAGGAGTTTGAACCGATTCATTACTCGGTGGTCCGGTCATATCTGAAGGCCACCGGGTTGGCCACTGGCTTGTTGTTGAATTTTCATTCGGTTCCATTGGCCATCAAGCGGATCGGTCGCGAATTTAAGGGCTCCGAATCATGAAAAAATTCCTGTGTTCATGGGTTTCCTGTTTTCCTGCTTTTCTGGAATGAAGTGGCAGTTCCATCCGGTGACGCGGCAGCGTTGGGCGCGGTTTCGGGGGCTGCGGCGAGGGTGGTGGGCTTTCTGGATTTTTGTGGGGGCGTTCGTGGTGAGCCTCGGCGCGGAGTGGCTGGCGAATGATAAGCCGCTGTGGATCCGCTTCGAAGGGCGGAACTATTTCCCAGTGGTGAAGTTTTATCCGGAGGATGTGTTCACGGGGAACGGGCGAATGACGCGTCCGGATTATCGTGCGCTGGCGGCCAGCGATATGTTCGCGCCGGGGAGCGGCAACCGGATGGTTTGGCCGTTGATTCCATTTGGTCCACTGGAAAGCTTGACGCCGGGAGACATCGCGCTGCCGCCGGTGGTGACGGTGACCGCGCGGCCGGTGACGTTTGTTGTGTCGGCGGATGTGGACGCCACCGGACGGATTTTGCGGGTGCAGGGGGATGCGAAACATTTCCATTTGAAGGTTGGCGCGGAATTGCCGGTTCAGGAAGCGGTGCAGACAGGGATTGCCGAGCGGTTGGCCAATCGGGCAGCGCCGGCGGTTGATGCGTCGGTGGCGGGCGGCTGGATTTCGCTCTCGCCCTTTACGCCGCGCGATGAAGCGCCGCAGCGGGTGCGCGTGACGTTGCGCGACAAACTGGAAGCGGGCGCGGCCCGGCAGGCCATTGTGGATGAAGAGCAGCCGGTATATCCGCCGGATTTTCCGGCGCCGGGCAGCGCGGGCTGGCAATTATCCACGACCAAGGAACAGGTGCGGTTTCCGTTCCGGCCGGTGCGGGGGCATCCGCTGGGGATTGATTCGGCGGGGCGTGACGTGGCGGCGCGGATGTTATATGCCCTGCGAACTTCGCTCCTGTTCGGGATGTTACTGGTGCTGACGACGATGGCGCTCGGTACGTTGGCCGGAGCGGTGCAGGGCTATTACGGCGGCAAGGTGGATTTGCTGGGGCAGCGGTTCATCGAAATCTGGGAATCGCTACCGTTCCTGTATGTGCTGATTTTGCTGGGTTCGGTATTCGGGCAGAGCTTCGGCCTTCTGTTGGCGATTTACGCGATCTTCAATTGGATCGGCATTTCGTACTACATGCGCGCGGAATTTTTGCGGTTGCGCAAGTTGCCGTTTGTGGAGGCGGCGCGGGTGATCGGCCTGCCGCCGCGCAAAATTATTTGGCGGCATATGCTGCCGAACGCGCTGGCGCCGCTGGTGACGTTTTTCCCGTTTCTGCTGGTGGGGGCCATCGGGGTAATGGCCGCGCTGGATTATCTGGGGTTTGGTTTGCCGCCGCCTACGCCGAGCTGGGGCGAGCTGCTGGCGCAGGCCCAGGAATTTCCGCAGGCGTGGTGGCTGGTGCTATATCCGGCGTTGGCGTTGTTTTTCACCATGCTGGCGGGGGTGTTTATCGGCGAAGGCTTGCGGGCGGCGTTTGACCCCAAGCCGTTCGGCCGGCTGGAGTAGGCGCGTCGGTTGACGCCGGCGGGGCGCTTGGGTAGGGTGGCGCGCCATGAAAACAAATCACATCGGCAAATGGTTCGGTTGGGTTTTGGTGGCGGCTTTGATCAGCATGGGGCGCGTGGCTCTGGCACAAGATGCGCCGGATGACGTGGTGTTGGAAGCACCTGCGGAGGACGACGCGCCGCCGGTGGCCGAGCCGCCCGTGGTCGAGCCTGAACCCGCGCCGGAACCTGCGCCGGGCGAAGACGCGCCGATTTTGGCGCCGGAGTTGCCACCGGTGGTAGAGCCCGGCACCGGCGACGAGCCGATGGAACCGATCAAGCCGCCGAAAAAAACTCCCACCTACAAGGGTGCAGATATGCAGTCCGCCTTTACGGGCGCGGGCAGTTCGCACTTCGGCATTTCAGGGCGCGTGAACAAGCTGCCCGCCAAAAAATCGGTGCGCAAAGAAAAAGGCGAGTGGAAGCGCAACGTGGAATTGGGCATCAACACAGCCAGCGGCAACAGCGAGCTGTTGCGCTATAACGGCGCAGTAAGCGCGGGGCGCGAAACGGATCAGCACGCCATTTTCCTGAAAGCCGCCGGTCGCTACGGCGAGAGTGAAAAAGAAAAGGACACGGAAAACGCCACGGCGGAAGCCAAGTTCCAGCGGAAACTGACGGCGCGCAACTATGTGGCGTTGGATGGCAACGCGCGACATGACCAGATTGCCGATTTGGCGTACCGGGTGCGCGCCAACCTGTCATTGGGCCGGCACATTGTCGCCGATGAGCGCGTGGTCCTTAGCGCGGAAATCGGTCCGGGCTATGTCGCGGAAAAGAAGGGCGATGACCGCGAAGGGTTTGCCGCGGGCCGGGTGGCGCAATATCTGGAGATTCTCATGGCCGACAACTGGCAGGTGTGGGAGTCGCTGGAATATGTCCAGAATTTGGAAGATTCGGCGGTGTATTTCATTACTGCGGAAGTGGGGCTGGAAGTGGCATTGACCGGCAGTATGACGCTGAAGTTCAGCGTGGAAAACCGCTATGACAATCAGCCGGCGGCCAACAAGAAGAGCAACGACCTACTCACCACGACCGCGCTGAGCTGGAGCTTCTAACCGGAATGATTCAGGTCGGCACGGGCTTATTGGCGTGTGGCGGTGAAGGTGCCGGACAGTGAATATGATCCCTTGCGCAGCGAGTAGCTGCCATCCAAGTGGGTGGCGGAGGTGAACGTGCCTTGCAGGCGCACGGCATCCGAGCTGTCAGTTTCGGTGAGATATTGCGCGGCGAACGTACTGCCGCGAATATCCACCGGCTGGGGGAACCAAATTTGGGCAGTGGGGTCTTCGAGGCGGAGCGTGCGCACCCAATCGCCTTCCACCGTAAACGTGATGCGGCCCCCGTTTGAGGTGCGGCCAGTCCATGTGCCGTCGTAGTTCTGGTCGCTGCCACCCTCGCCGCCGCAGCCGCCGAGCAGCAGGCCGCCCATGACCATCAGCAGTACACTCCAGCCCATCCGTCGTAAGTTCATGCGGCATCCTTTCGAATGAGCAAACTCTACTCGTCGGGCTGGGGCGGGGTCAAGCGTCGCGCAAAATTTGGGTGCACGAAATAAAAGTTGGTTAAGTGAAAATCTCTCTTTTTTTGGGGGAAAATATGTAGTATATATAACTACATTGATCAAAGTATGTAGCCACTTAACCGAAAGGAGTCC
>MWEZ01000036.1 GCA_002071335.1 Verrucomicrobia bacterium ADurb.Bin018 | reverse complement strand
TCCGACCGCTCCCTTCTCGCTGTGCACGGAGCGGGTTCTGATTTCCCTTGAGATGCAGGAGCGGGATTTGCCGAGACGGGCGGCAATCTGCTGTATGGAATGTCTCTGCCGGAGAGAGACTTCAATTTCGATCCGATCCTCATGCGTGAGGTGTTTATGTTTGTTCATTAGGTTCTCCTGATGTTGCTGGGTTGCCCCAGGGTTGGTCCGGAGAATGACTCAAACAAACTTGGCAGACTAAACGCACCCCCCTCCCCCGGGGGAGGGGGGAAGAGGAGTTGCGGATTCCCTCCCTCATCAAACCCTGAGGGTTTGGCAGACTAAATGCACCCCCGCCATTTGGTAGACTAAACGCACCCCCAAGAGACCCCGGGGGGTGCATTTACTTTGTCAATTGACCTGCTCAAAAAAGCCGGCCAACTTCTGGCCTTTTGTACTTGTGCCGTTATGGGGCCTGCCCTATATTTGAGTGTAGGAGCATCCTAAACGAGCTGGTCGAGTCATGCGCAAAATATATAAGCGTAGTTTAGCGTTATTGTTCAGCGTGGTGCTGATCGTCGGCTTGGTTGTGGGCTGGCGCGCGTGGAACGTGGTCAACACCGCGTATGGCGGCTTCCAGCATTTGCGCTATTTGCTGGAATCCGGTGAAACCGTTGAGGGGGCGCCGGCCGATGACGTGCTCTCCGACAGCTACCTCCTCTCACTATTTGGCGACAACCCGGAGCTGGTGGACCGGCTGAAAATGGTCATTGACCTCGGCATGGCCACCGATGCCAACCTCAAGCTGGGCAACGTATCGGCCATGGTCGTCACCTACCAACTGGATGCGGCCAGCAACGTCACGGACACCGCCATCTATGCCGTGGGCGGGTTCCCCGATCCCAAGAGCCGGCGGCTGGGCTTCCACTCCACCGGCTATTTCAAGGAAGAACTGGATGCCGATCTCTGGCACACCGGCAACTCGCTCATGAATCTGCTCGGGCGCGACATCATTGTTTTTTGCGAGGAAGAAAAGGCCGAGGCGCACATGAACCTGCTCTACGGCTTGCTCAATGGCGATATCGTGCCACTGGCCAAACGCATCGTGGAGGCGCCGGTTCACTACGCCATCGTTTTCCCGCGGCCCAAGGAACTGGCGCCACCCAACCTCAAAAACCACTTGCAGACGGTCATGTTCAAGGGCGTCATGGGGCCCGATACCGGCAAAACCGAAATGATGCTCGTGAGCCAGACCATGGCCAAGGCCTATCAGGTCTACACCATCGTCAAGGACATGCGCACCTTGGCCGGTATTACCTTCCACGATAAATTTAGCGGCTACATCAAGCAAATGCCGTGGGGCACCATGAACGACACATGGTGGGCGGTGGAGTATAATAGCTTGATTGAATCCAGCGAACTGCTCCACGACCAGATCCTGGTGATCGGACGCGTGGAATACGACCGCCCCAAAAACAATGCCATTTTGAAGACAATCGAACGCGCCGGACGCGATTTGGCCATGCAAAAATCATTCTCTCTCGCCAGCGAGTTGCCGTGGGAGTTTGCGTATCAGGCCAAGGACAATCCGTCAGGTGGCTACTGGAGCGAGGAACACCGCTGGGGTGACCAATGGCCCCTCGGCGAAGAAGGCGTCGAGACGCCCGGCTCGCGTGCAGCGAAGGCTGAACGCGAGCGCCTCCGCGCCGAACAGGAAGCTGCCCGCCTGCAAGCCAAGGAAAGAGGCGAAACCGGCCAACCCCCATCTTCCCCCGCGCCAGCGGCTCCTTCCACCACACCCGCCGCGACCCTGTAAACTTTCATGCGCCACTACTTTTCTGACATTTTCCTGCGCAAGGCTGTTATCGCTTTATCCGGCCTGCTGATGTTGGCTGGTGGCGCTGCCGCGCGCGAGTTCACGGTCAACACCATTTCGGATGAAAAAGGCAATGCGCGCACCCCGGTGATTAGCGACACCGGCTTGGTGGCTTGGCAGGCCTACTCCCTCCACGATGGCGACACGCCCGTGCACCAGCGCGTGGATGTCCTTTCGGCCCCGCCCAACACCCGGCGTTCCGACATCATAATTTGGCAGGATGGCAAAACCAATAACCTGACTGCCACGGACACGCGGCTCACCGGGCGCTGCGAACAGCCGGTAGTCGGCGGTAACGCTGTGGCCTTTTTGGCGTGGTTCAAAAATGAGACCGATTTGGGCATGCCGTTCACCCTGAGTATTCCGGATAAAACCGACGAAATGAAACAAATGGAGTCGGACTACCCCACCCTCTTCGACCCGCCGAAACCGCCGCCCGTTTCCACGGTTGAGGCGGAAGCAGGTGAGGCCGCTCCCCCGCCGGAACCGGAAACACCGGAAGCCGCCGCCACCAACGGGCTGAACGAGAACCTGCAACGCCAAATGTGGCGCGATTCAGGACAAGCGGCCGACATTGTCTACTACAACACTGCCCGTGGACAACTTGAACGTCTCACTTCCGGCAACCGGCATTATTGCTCGCCCGTGGTATCGGATGCCGGCGTGGCGTTTCAATGCGCGCGCGGCTGGCCCTACGGTTACGAAATGGTGGCATGGCCCGCCAGCGCGACCAATCTGGTGCAATTGACCACCAACTATTACTACGTCCTGCACCCCGATTTGCACGGCAACGAATTGGTCTTTCAAGGCTGGGATGGCAACGACTACGAAATCTTCCGCTACCGCTTTGACACGGGCCAGATGGAGCAGATCACCAACAACTCCTTTGACGACACCGCCCCCGTAGTTTGGGACGGACGTATCGCTTGGGTGGGCTATCCCACCATCACCGCCGAAATTTTCTATTGGGCTGACGGCGCACTGCGCAAGATCAGCGAGCGCACGGAAGACAACACCGCGCCATCTATTTGGGAAGGCCAAGTGGTCTGGCAGGCCTACGACGACACCGACATGGAAATTTATTATTTCAACGGCCGCCGCACCATCAAGTTGACCAGCAATACGTGGGATGACTTGGCGCCGCAAATTCGCGACGGACTGATCACCTGGATGAGCTACGTAGACAACTGGGACTCCGAAATTATGGCGTTCGATCTCAGCGACAACATCGCCGTGCAGCTCACCAACAACGAATTTGAAGACTCCTATCCCCAAACTGCCGGCGGTAAAATCGTGTGGCAAACCATCGGCGCGGAAGGCTCGTTTATCCAAATGGCCGTGCCGGCCGCTGCCCCCTAGCCGCCACGTGCCTGACGCCTTGCTGCCGTTTTTCGCCACCGACCGCGCGCGGTCCGCGGCGCAACCCTTTCCGCCCGGATGTGTGCCTCATGGCTGATGCCCCCAAAAGCAAAACCCTGCTTGGAGTGCGCTATGACCATTATGTCCTGCCCGATGGCGCGGATCTCTATGTGACGCAGCACGGCCGCCCTTTTCTCCAGCACCTGCAACCAGAAAACTGGTTCGAACGTGAATGGTTTCGCCGCAGCCGCGAAAAACTGCAGGGCACCAGCACGGTGTATAAAGTGCGCACCAAGCCCGTCGCCGGCCAAAGCAAAGACCTTGTGGTGAAATGGTGCCGGGTCGGCGAAGCTGTCCCCCTCGACACCTTTACCCTGACCAAGTTCAGCGATGCCGAATTCAACACGCCCTATGAAGAGTTTTCGCTGGTCATGGAAATGCGTGCCACGGCCGATCCCGGGACCATCCGCACACATAAACCGCTCGCCATTTTTGTACCGTCGAAACGCCTTGAACTCTGGCAAACCGGCCGCTCGCGCTCCAAGATTGCCCTCAAAAAATCCAAGTTCCGCGATGTGGAGCTGGATATCTACCGTCAGTACATTCTGATTTACGAATGGATCAAAGGCGCGGCCTGCACCGAGCCCGCAGCCATTGCCGCCGCCTTGGAGTCCGGCTATCCGGATGCCCAATCGCTGGCGCGCGACATGCTCCAGCGCTCCATTGCAGACATGTGGCAAGCCGGCTACCGGGTGCTGGACGTGAAGCCGGAGCACGTCATCGTGCGCCCCCGCCGCGGTGGTGGCCTGTTGCGTGACACCAGCGGCCGGCCCGCCTACGCACTCGTGGACTTTGAACTACTGGCCCGCACCCCGGAGCACGAAGAGCAAGTCAAAGGCGCTCGGCGGCAAACCTATCTGGAGCGGCAGCGCGACCGTTTTGTCGCGCCCGCCGATCCGGCTCTTTTTCCAGAACACCTGCGCCCCATGCGCATTTTGGGCGTGGACTATGTCTATGGCGATTGTGCCAGCACCCGTGGCAAACTCTGGGTGGTGGGGCGCGATCCACTGCTATTTGATTACTTCCAACCGGAACGCTGGCGGCGCACTCCGCGCTCCAGTCTTTCGGATAGCGCGCAGGTATATCACACCAAAACCAAGGATGGCATCGAGCTGGTTTGGAAGGTCGCGCATGTCGGCGACCCCGTGGATGCCAGCCAAAACCCGCCGGCTCTTGTCGAACACGGTTATAACAGTCCCTTTGAGGAGTTTGCCTACGCCTTTCAGTTGACGGCCGCCGGTGTGCCCACCACCTACCCGCGCGCCATTTATATGCTGGGTCATCAGTCCACCCTCCCCCCCCAGTTTCTCGACCAACGACGCTACGTCAGCCATCAGGATATTTTGCAGCCCGACAACACTCCCGTGCTGCAGCGGGAGCGGAACTATATTTGCATCTGGGGATACTGGAACGGGCTGGACGAAGTGTTGGCGCGCGAAGATCGTCAGCGCCCGCATTGCCGAGGAGTAAATGCCGCGCAAGCTTTCACGCAAGGACTGATCAGTTCCGCGGAACACGCGGCCTGCGTGGTCAAAATGGCCCGGCTGCTGGCGGCGGCCGGATTTGAAAGCACCAACCCGCGCGACACCCACTTTCTTCTGACTCTCATGCCCGACGGCCATCTGATGCGCGACCCCGACGGCCTCCCCGCCGTGCGCTTATGCAATTTCGAATTCCTGCGCCCCCTAGCGGCCACCAAACCAACCACATAAATCCGGCGAAACGCGATCCGCCCGGCGAGCCGCGGCGAGAATTGCATTTTACCCGTCACACGCTATGCTCACCAAACAATGAATGCGCTGACCAACATCCGCATTGTCCTGGTCAACCCGATTTACGGCGGCAACGTCGGCTCGGTGTGCCGCGCCATGAAAAACATGGGACTGTCGCAATTGGTGTTGGTCAATCCGCGCCCTGGAATGGACATGGAAGATGCCGCAGCCATGGCCTGCCATGCGGGGGATGTCCTCCAAAACCGCGCGGTGTTTGACACCACCGCGGAAGCCGTCGCAGATTGCGGACTGGTGGCCGGCACCTCTAATCGCGGCGGACTGTACCGCGATCATTCCAAAACGCCACGGGAATGGGCTCCGCGCCTGCTCGCGGCCGCACTCGATACCCCCGTGGCGCTTCTGTTCGGTTCCGAGGATAACGGCCTGCTGCTGGATGATCTGGCCCTCTGCACCCAATTCATTCGCATCCCCTCCTCCGACTCCTACAAATCCCTTAATTTGGCCATGTCTGTGATGATTTGCGCCTATGAGTTGTTTGTGGCCAGCAACACATTTGAGCCACCCCAGGAGCGTTCCGCAGAATGTCCCTCCGCGATGCGTGAGGCCATGTTTGCCAAATGGCGCAAGGCGCTGCTCGATATCGGCTTCATGACGCCAGACACCGCCGACCACATGATGCTCGGCATCCGCCGGATTCTTTCGCGCGGCACCCTCACCGAAAAGGATGTGCAAATCCTGCTGGGCATGGCCTCGCAAACCCAGTGGGCAGCCAATCAACTTCCCCGCAAGCCATGAGCACGCAGCGCATTTTATCCGTCATGGTGGTCACGCTCAACGAAGCGCGGCATTTGCCCAGTTTGCATGATGCCCTCGCTCGTCTGCACCTGCCGCCAACGTGGAGCCTGGAAACTATCCTGGTGGATGGCGGTAGCCGTGATGATACCGTGACCATCGCCCGTGACCTGGGTTTTACGGAATGTCTTGTCCATCCCGGCGCTTCCATCCCGGTTTGCCGCAATCACGCCTTGCGTGCCGCGCGCGGTAACGCGCTGGCTTTTCTGGATGGCGATTGCCTCCCCAGCCGCAACTGGCTGGAAGTGGCCGCCCCGTGGCTGGTCAAACCCGGCCCCGTGTTGCTCGGTTATCCGGTGCGTCCTTCCGTGACCGGCAACTGGATCCAGCGCTCGTGGCACGCCCACTGGCACCACAAAAACCCTGCGGCCGCCGCGGGTGGCCAGCGTGAACCCGTACGCCATGAGGCCTTTCGGCTGCTCACCACGCGCAACATGCTCTTCAACCGCGCCTTGCTTGACGTGATTCCGACTTTCGATGAATCCTTGACCACTGGCGAGGACACCGACTTCGCCTTCCGCGCCGCACAAGCCGGCGTGGAAGTTGTGGCCTTGCCGGATTTGGAAGTCACCCACCTTGGCGAACCGGCCACTCTGCGGCAATACTTCCGCCAGCAACTGTGGCACGCGAATCGCCGGGCCTATGCCGGTATTCTCAAAAGCTCCGGCGGGCGTGCCGGCGCCAATGCCATTTTTTTCACCCTGTCCTTTTTGCTCGCGCTGCTCGCGGCCCTCGCCAGCGTGGCATTGGCGTTTGCCGTTTCGCCATGGGCCCTGCTGGGCGTAATCCCCCTACTGGCGGTCACCGCCATTCCCGCCGCATTGATCGCCGACCGGGCCCGCTCGCCGCTCCTCCTCCCCCAATTGTGTGTGCTCTATTTCCTCTATGGCCTCGCGCGCAGCGCAGACTTGATTGGCCTCTCGCCACGCAAAAAATCCTGGAAGTCCTAACCATGCCCAGCGTGCCCCAGCCCATCACCAGTCTCCAGAATCCCGGCGTCAAGGAAATCGTCAAACTGCGGCAGCGGTCGCACCGCGACGAAAATGCCCTGCTGATTGTGGAAGGCTACCGTGAAACCAAGCGTGCGCTCGACAACGGGATTCCCATCCGCAAACTATTTTTTTGCCCCGCGCTCTATCAGGGGAAGAATGAGCCGGCCATTGTGGCGCGTTGCGCAGAACTCAATGTGCCGCTCTGGGAATGCAGCGAAGCGGTTTTTCGCAAAATTGCCTATCGGGACCGACCTGAAGGCCTCTTGGCGCTTTGCCCGCAAATTCGCCGTACACTCGCCGATTTACGGCTCCCGAAAAATCCGTTCATCGTGGTGGCGGAGCACATTGAAAAACCCGGCAATCTCGGCACCATGCTCCGCACCGCGGATGCCGCCGGCGTGGATGCGTTCATCGTTTGCGACCGCTGCACCGACATCAATAATCCCAACGTGGTCCGCGCCAGCATCGGCACGCTCTTCACAGTCCAAGTGGCCGAGGCCAGCACGCCGGAAACCATCGCGTGGCTGGCCACGCACCAGATTCGCGTGGTGGCCGCCACGCCTCACGCCACCCAGCTCTATACCGCGGTGGATATGACCAAGCCTGTGGCCATCATCCTTGGCGCGGAGCAATTCGGTTTGAGTGACACCTGGCTCGCCAAAGCGACGGATCAGGTCCGCATTCCCATGCTGGGTCAGGCCGACTCGCTCAACGTGGCGGCTGCCGCCACAATCCTGCTGTATGAAGTGGTTCGCCAGCGTCAACCGGCTGCCAGCACTTGAAAGGCCAGCGTCCGCGCCACGGTGGAACAATCGGCCTGGTGCTCCAACAAACTGCCGGCCAGCGATTGGATTTCCCTGAATACCCGCTCGGGCAATGCCGCGGGCAGCGCTTCGCCCTGCATGGTTTCGATAGCCCGCAATGCCGCGGCGGAAACCTCCAGGCCGGAATCCTCCGCGCATTCCACGCACCGCAACGCGCCGTGAGCCACATCCCAACGCCCCCCCCGCTCGCGCAAATCTTGGCGGCATTTTGCGCAGGCCCGCCAATCGGGCGCCAAGCCCAGCTCATGCAATAACAGCAGTTCAAATCGTGGCAAAAAGGCCGGTCCCGGCGTACGTCCCGCCAGCGAGTCCAACGTCCGCGCCAGCAAGTCATAGAGTCCACTCATGGCCGGACCGAATGGCGCCAGTTGATCCACGGCACTGGCCGCATAGGAAGCCACCGCGCACGCCCGCCAGTCATGGCGCAATGCCACACGCGGCACCAACGGGCAGCATTTTTTCAGAATATGCAAATTGCGCTGCTCGCGGGCGTAGAACAGCACCTCGCAGGTGTAAAACAAATCATATTGCCCCAGCAGGCCGCTGCGTGTCCGCTGGCTGCCTTTGGCCAGCGTGGCGATTTTGCCGTGGGTTTGCGACAGCCACACGATAATTTGCGACGTATTGCCATAAGGATACGTGCGCAGGGCAATAGCTTCATCCTTGATGATCATGGCCGAACAATGGCGGACCAAAGGTCTGCAGTTGCCTCCAGCCATGTGTTTTCGCGCCGGCGCATCGCTTGGCGGCGCGCGGGGGTGTCATCGGTGGCGCCCGCCAAATGATCCATGCCGTGCGCAAGATATAGCGCCAGCTCGCGCGCGGCACCGCCGGCGCGGCGCGCGCCCTCTTGGCGGGCACGCTCAGCATTGATCACCAACTCGGCGGTGGCCGCGCTCATGCCCGGCATGGCCGCATAGGCCTGCGCTACCACATCCGTTTGCTGACGTACGCCGAAACAACCAGCCTTGTAATCCGGCATGGCCGCATCGTCGGTCAGCAGGATCGTCAGCTCGGCGAACGGTGGATCAGCCGGAAACGCCCAGGCTGCCAGTGCCCGCGCCAGCCGGCGCAGCGGCGGGAGGTTGAGGGACAGCGCCCGTTGCTGATTGAGCAGATGGATTTTCACGGGGATATGGATTCCTTCCATGGAGGATGTTGGTCAGGCCCGAAACGAACGACTCTTGAATCTGGTGCAACTCAGCCAACGTCAATGGCGAGGTGTCCAGTTGGCCGTCCAGCAGCTTGTCGCGGAAAAGTGCAGTCACCATTTCTTCGATCCGGTTGGGCGTCGGTTTTTCCAGCGAGCGCGAAGCCGCCTCCACGGTGTCCGCCAGCATGACAATCGCCTGCTCGCGCGACGTCGGGCGCGGGCCGTCATAGCGGAAGCTGTGCTCCAACCCGCCATCTTCGGCCATCCCCGCGTCTTTCAGCGCGCGACGCGCCACTTGATAGAAATAGGAAGTCAGCGAGGTGCCGTGGTGCATGGTAATGGCGTCGCTGACCACCAAGGGCAGTTTGTACCGCTTGGCCAAAGTAAGTCCTTCCTTGACGTGCGATTGAATCACCAGCGCGCTCATGCTCGGCGCCAACCCATCATGCGGGTTTTCACCGCCGCGCTGGTTTTCCACAAAGAACTCCGGTTTGGTCAGTTTGCCGATGTCATGAAAATAAGCGCACACCAGTACCAAAAGGCTGTTGGCTTGTATGCGTGCGGCGGCAGCTTGCGCCAGCGCGCCGACCATCAAGCTGTGATGGAAGGTCCCCGGCGCCTCAATGGCCAACCGCTGCAGCAAGGGGTGACCCATATCGGTCAGCTCTAGCAGTGTGATATCCGTGGTGTGTTGGAACATCCATTCCAGGAACGGTAAGATCAACAACGCCAGCAAGGCCGATAACACTCCGCTGCCGATGCCAGTGGCCACTTGAATCAGGAAGGTTTTCTTCATGTACAAGTAAAGCGCGGCCAACGCCAGCGCCACCACGCCTTCCAAAAGACCTACGGCCAAGCCGGCCCGCATGACTTGCGACCGTTTGCGTACATTGCGCAGCAAGGCCACCGCCAGTACGGAGCCGCCCACGCCCAGAAGAAGCAACTCGAAGCTCCGCTCAAAGATCAGGGCCGTGGCCAGTCCGCTCCACAAGCCAACGGCTAGAGCCGCTGCCGGCCCCATCATCAGGGCGGCCAGCATGGAAGGCAGCGTGATGGTGATGGCAAATGGCGCCAACCAGGGCGGAATCCAGTAAAGGTCGGTGGACAGCCAGCGGAAAAGGCTGGCCTGCAACAGGGCCAGCAAGGCCAGCAGAATGAGCAGCCCCTTGCGCCGCGAGCGGGTGTAGACCCCCGGCTGCGTGCTCCGCAGCCAGCCGGTGCAAATCACCAGCACAATCAGCATCAAAGCGGCATCGCCCCCCCGCTTCAAACGCCGGTCGGTCGGGCTTTCTTTTTCCACCAGCTTGCGGTTGTGCTTGCTGATGTATTCCACTGTTTGCGGCGTGACTGTGGAACCCTCTTCCATGAGCGTGGTGCCCTCGCGCACGGTGATCATCACCGGCTCCACGCGGTTTTGTGCTTCAAGCCGGCGGGCTTGCGTGGCGGCTTCGTCATATTCCAGATTCGGCCGCAAAATCGGCTTCACCAAGTCTTCCAGCTCGTGCAGCGATATGTCGCCGCCGGCTTTGCCCAGCCGTCGTTGTGCGGCTTCCGCAAAGGCCGCGCGCGCTTTTTCCGGAGTCAGCAAGTCATCCCGCTGGACGGTCCGCACACTTGGCGTCCCGTTTTCCAAGGAATGCAAAATATCAATCTGCGAGTGCGGCATGGGACCGTGGGGGGCACTGTCTTGCTCCGCAGGGGCCAGAATGCCCTCCAGCCAAATATCCGTCAGGCTGTCCCGCAGTGCGGCCAACAGTTTTTCGTCTTCGCTGGCGTGGCGCAGGGGGCCGGCCTCCTCCGCCAGCGCCTTTTCCATGCCACGCCGCGCGGCCTGCAGTGAGCCGGAGGGCAGGGCAAACACCGGCGTCACTGCATCGGCGGCCTGCTGCCGGAGCAGCTCGGTGACCGGCAAATTGACACAATCAAAATCGTACGCCGCCACCACGGTGGCGGGCGCGCGCTGGCCGGGCGCAAGGCTGGCATAGCCCCGTCGGCCGACCACCTGAATGCACATCACACCGATGAGCCACAGCGCGAGCAACAGCGCCACATTGCCGGCCATGCGCCAACCCCGTACGCGCAAGGGCTCATCTTGGGCCGCGGCCACTCGCACCGCTTGTTTTTTGGCATTTCCCATAGCCATGTCAGTTTGTTCCTCCGTTCCCCCCACCCTTTTCGCGGCCTTGATAGGCTTCAATGATCCGCTGCACCAGCGGGTGGCGCACCACATCGGCGGCCGTCAGGCGCACCACCCCCACCCCAGCCACATTTCGCAGCAGATATTCGGCTTCCAACAGTCCCGGCATTTTGTGTGCGGGCAAATCCACTTGCGTTAAATCGCCATTGACCACGGCCTTGGAACCGAAACCCAACCTGGTGAGGAACATCAGCATCTGTTCCCGCGTGGTGTTTTGCGCTTCGTCCAAAATCACAAACGCGCGGTTGAGGGTACGTCCCCGCATATAGGCCAAGGGGGCCACTTCGATCACGCCGCGTTCCACCAATTCCGGCACGTTTTCCGGCGGCATCATGTCGTGCAAAGCATCATAAAGCGGTCGCAAATAGGGCAGGATTTTCTGCTGCAAATCGCCCGGCAGAAAACCGAGTGCCTCGCCCGCTTCCACGGCAGGCCGGGTCAGAATGATCCGCGCCACCTCATTTTTGAGCAGCGCCGAGACCGCCATGGCCATGGCCAGCCATGTTTTGCCGGTGCCCGCGGGGCCCAAACCAAACGTCAATTCGTTGTTACGGATGGTGGTCAAAAATTGGGCCTGTCCAAATGTGCGGGGAAACACCGGCGCGCGGCCGGGGGCAACATCAACCCGCAAACTGGTCAGCCGGTCAAATTCTGCGCCCTGCCCTGCCACATAAGCTGCACGGGCATAGTCCACCGCCTGCCGGGTCAACGTCATCCCAGCCATTCGGGCGCGGCGCAGGCCATCCACAAAGGCTTCGGCCGCGGCCACCGACTCCGCCGCGCCGGAGAGTTTCAGCCACGTATCCCGCGCAACGGCCTTGACGGCGAAGGACTGCTCCAGACCGGGCAGGTGTTCCTCACGCAAGCCGACAATCTCTTGCGCCTCGCGCCCGTTGTCAAAATGGATGGTCTCTTCCTTCATTTACCGCCTTTTCTTGTCCCGCGGCGCGGTTTTTCTTGCGCCAATGCCGTGCGCAAGGCGGCCCACAGTTCCGCCAAGGCCTGCGGCACCACCCGCACCTGCCCCAATAGCGGCATGAAATTCGTGTCGCCCGTCCACCGCGGTACTACATGCAGATGCAGGTGATCTTGCAAGCCGGCGCCGGCTGCAACGCCTTCATTGATGCCCAGGTTGAAGCCGTGTGGGCGGGCCACGTGCGCCAGAAGCCGCTGACCGAGGCATGCCAAATCCAACAACTCGGCGCGCTCGGCTGCAGTCAATTCGCCCAGCGGGCCGACATGGCGGCGCGGCACCACCATCAGATGTCCGTTGCTATACGGATAGCGGTTCATCAGCAGCAGGCACTTGCGCCCGCGGTGGATCACTAGATTCTGGGCATCGGCCCGCGCCCCTGACCGGATAATCCGGCACAGAAAGCAACCGGCCTCCTTCGGCGCACGGAAAAACTCCATGCGCCATGGAGCCCATAAATTATGTGCGGTCACAAAATCCGACATGGCCAATAGAATACCCCATCCCCTGCCGGCGCACAGCCCAAAATCCCGTTTTGTGCCGCGCGCCCCGGCCCAACCCCGCTTACCTTAAGTTGTCCCAGCCGATGGTGTGGAGGAAGGCGAAGAGAATGGCAACCGGGGAAATGAAGCGAATGAAGATGCCCCAGAAGGCGGCAGGCGGCAGCACAAACTGCCCCCTCTACGTTCTGATTTTCCCGGCTGTCCCCTTAAAAATGGACTCATGATCTCTCGCCGCCGCAGATTTCGGGATCAGCGGAACAAGATAAAATAGCTGTCGGAAAGCCCCTTGCCATCAGCCCACATCCGGGCGAGGGCGACGTTGTTCCACGTCAGCCAGATGTTCATGTCGCAGTTGTCGCCCAGTTCGAGCAGCAGATGCCGGGTCGTTTCCCAATCGCCCGCCTTGCCGGCAAAAATGGCATAGCCGTTGAGTATCCACGAGGACTTCGGAAAGCGGGCGCGCATCCGCTCAAACCCGGCTTTCATGGGTTCCCACCGGAACCCCATGTCGGGAAAATACCGCCCCTTTTTCCGGAGCATCTCCTGATCGGAGTCCTTGCGATACACGAAGGCGAGCCGGGCGTACAGCTCCTCTCCCAGGCCACCGGGAAAGCGATCCAGAAGCGAGTTGACGAACTCCACCCACTCGCCTTCCTCACCATGCCATTTCGGTTGCAGATAATTGATCTTCCGGTCGTAATACACCAGATATTCCGGCTCGTAGCGGATCGCCTCTTCGAACAAGGCTTCGTATTCCGGGCGGCTCCAGCCCTGTCCCAGCGCAACGACCTGCATGATCGCAAACCACTGGGGACATTCCGTCCGGCGCGCATGCAGGGCGGCCAGTTCGCTCCGGGCCAGCGCCAGGCGTTCCCGGAACGCCTTCCAGCCTTCTTCGGTGACCGTGATGGCGAGACCGCTGCCGCGGGCTTCCCACGCATGGGCCACCCGCGCATTCGCCTGAAGCAGCCGGGGCGTAATGGAATCAGGAAAGGCCGCCTGCCACTCCTCCAGCGCCCGGAAATAGTCCGGATACGGCAGAACCGGCTCGGAAAACGTCCCGTAAAAGATCGCAATCTTCCAGGTGCCGTCGAGTAGGCGCTCCTTGCCCGTCCGCCATTTCGCCGCAACCGCATCCAGCGACGCATAATCACCGGCCTTGAACCGGTCGCGCAGCGTGGCCTTCAGTTGCTTGCGAAAGGCCGGCCCCTCGCCCTCGGAATCCAGCGAATCCATCACCGCGACCGCCAGCACCTCGATCTGGTTCGTGTCCGTCACGCGCACAACGGGACCCCTCTTCCCGCCCTCGACCTTGCCGGTCACGCGCACGGTCCGACCGTTGAGCCGCGGGAGATCGCACGAAACGATCGCTTCGTTCTCGCCGGCAAAAAGTACCGAAAGCTTCTGAAACGGATACGCCCCCCCGAAGCTGGCATAGGTGGCCTTGAACTCCGGCGAAGATGCCATGCTCATGACCTTGCCTTCAAAGGTGACCGTCTCGCCGATCCGCGTTGCGGCCTCATCCACGGTCAGCACCGTCTGCGCCAATCCCCACCCCGCCGACAACAGGCCCAAAAGAACCAGCCCCCTCAATACCCCTCTTGTCGCCATCATGCGCGCCTCCTTGCCTGCGTTCCCGTCGGACTTTTCATAAGCCCTGTTCGGTTGACACCGTGATTCATTTGAGCAGAAAGTCCACTGCCCCACAATTCTATTTTCCCCGCTCGGGCCGGCACTCCCGACTCTCCTCATCCAGTACACCCTGTGAGCCCGGAAAATGCAGTTGGGTACAGGGGGGCGCAATCACTCGATAAAGGAGTCATAGTTCAATACTTTTCACGGGATTCAATTCGACATATCCGGGCATTCCCTTGGCGCCAAGCTCCGTCCGCCGCAGCCGTTCCGAAAAGTTGGTGGCCGTCCCCATGTGCAGGCGGGCACCCGCCATCCCGTTCGTGCGCACACCTCCCCCAGCGTATCCAGAAAGCAACGCCAATCCCCTTCCGTGCGAAATACGGTCTGCGGATGATTCCCGCGATGGTTCACATGATCAACCGCGCCCGCGTATTGAACTCTTGGTATCCGTGCCACGCCACGCTTAAACCACACCCGCCAGCCCTCGTCAAAAATTATCAATGTATGACCCCTTTGCCGGCGTCCGCATCTTCCGTGAAGTCCACCCGGCCGTTGGAACTGCATCGTAGCAAGCGCGCAATAGCTTTTATCAGGGATCCAATCATCGCGGTCAACCTGTCATTCTTTGAATACATTTTCCGTTTGCGGGACTTTTTGTGTTTGTGTACATTCGCCTCAGGAGGAACCAAAACCTCTAATGGGTGACCCCTTTATGACGCCTTTATTGGGTGGCCTCTATTAACTTCATTCTATTTTCGGCGAATTTGCAACGCATAACATATTACTGTTTCTTCAGTGTTGCCTGGACTCGTCGTTACGAGCCATGAATCAAGGGGCACATTAACAGGCCCCAATGATATCTCATTGTAACTTATTGGCATGTTATGTTTGCCCTCGTCCCCTGCAAGCAGCAATCCATTCACATTGTTTCTCTGCACATATTTTAAAGTCAAGTCAACAGATGAACGCCTCTTGTCAACAATACAAATATCAATCTTCACTCCATAGCCATTTTTATCACAATCATCATATGTTATGCTTTTATCATCGCCCTCAAATGGCATATTCCATTCGCTTCTCCACCCGGCAGCATGCATGTTTGTATCTTTGTCGCCTATTAACTTTGTAAAATATTCTTTAGTATCCGCGCCCATCCTTAAACACCACGCGTCGTAATCGGTCTTTGTCATTACCATCATCATGACGCGGGCGCTATACTGTGCCGGGGCATTACCCGACAAAGCCACACATGGCATCACAAATGCCGCTACGCATAATATACACTTTATCACGGTCTTCATTACTCCTCCGGATTAAATGGAAAGCAGGTTAACCAACCGCTCGGCATATTCCCTCCATCGGTGCATCCATCTTCGCAGGAAGCTAGTCTATCATTAGCTTTCGCTAATGTGTCTGCCCTTGCTTCTGCCTCACTGCTGCCAAAACCATACGCGAAACCACTTGGATTTGAGCATGTCCAATTGGCACTTGGACATTTTGCAGTGCATATGCGGGTTACGGATCCACTACAACCCCATACAACTGGCAGAGATGACGAAGACCGTGCTTGGCGACCCTCATAATCTATTAATAATACAGCATTATTTCTTACAAATATGTAAATCTCCAAGAGCGCTTCAATCGGATCCCTGCTGATCCATCTCCCCATACTTGGCGCATAGAATCTGTAGCCGTAATAATTCATCCCTGTTGCCCCATCCATTTCCTTCGTACTGAACTGATATCGGGAATCGAATTTTCCCTCCTTCTGCACCACCACGCCGAAGGGGCCATAGGTGTACTTCGCCAGTTTCGTTTGGTTGCTGCTGCTCACGTTCACGATGTTTCCGTTGAAGTCGTAGTGGTAGAAGGCGTTAGTGAGGCCGATGGCGGCAGAGAGGATGCCTCCAATGCCACCGGCGTCGCCGCCGACTTGCCCGGAGAGGTCGGCACCGTGGGTGTAGGTTTCCAGCACATCCCCCGCGCCATCGGTCACTGCCAGCACCAGCCAGTCCTGATACAAGTAGCGGTTGGTAACGCCCACACCTGAATCAAATTTTACCCTCTCTCGCCGCCGTCCCAGCCCATCGTAGCGATTCTCCTGAATCAGCGCCCCCGTTTTCGCGCTGTGCACGGCGACGAGCCGGTTTTCATCGTTCCAAAAGTAGGCCATGCGACCATCGTTTGTTAAGTTCCCATTGGCGTCGTATCCATAGGCCTTCTGGGACACGACCACGGAAGTCTGGCGATTGGTGGATCGTCCGAATGGATCTGTAAAAACGGTATCCAGCGCGTTGGTCCCCAGAGTAAACGGGATTCCCGTCGCCGCGAAGATCAAAACAGGCGAAAGCTGCGCCTGCACGGAATTGACCGCCACGGTGCCGCCCGCATAG
>MWEZ01000035.1 GCA_002071335.1 Verrucomicrobia bacterium ADurb.Bin018 | reverse complement strand
CTTCCGGCCTCGCCAAGATCGGCGACAAGGTGGAGAAGGGCCAGCCGCTGGTCACGGTGCACGCCAATTCGGAAGCAAAGCTGGCCACTGCCATGGGCTACATTGAGCAGGCGTTTGGTCTCACCGATACGCCTGTTGCGCCGCCCAAACCGATCGTGGACCGCATCACCGGTTAGGCGGGCGATTACACCGCGCCGCGCAGCACCGCGGCAATGTGCCGGGGCAAATACTCGCGGGTGGCGTTGTCCACCGTCAATAGTTCTGTGACGGCGTCGCGTCCGATCCGCTCCAGCCAGCGATCCAGCGCGCGTTGTTGAATCACCGCCAGCACAGGCCGTTCCGCGCGAAATAGTTGCGCAATGGCCGTGACAAAATCATCGCAGGCCAACTCCACCACGCCGAGTTCGTCCAGCACTACAGGCTGGTGGCATGGCAGCAGGCTGGCGCGGGCGTGGGAGATGAATGCCGCGTGATCCAACCGATACGGGAACCCCGCGGCTGTGTTGTCACGCCGGGCAATCACTTGCGGGATTCCGCCCCACGCTTCGAGAAATAATTCCGCGCTGCCGCGTTCTTGCCCGCCCCAATGCGTGCGAAAGCCCGCAGGGGTCGTCCAGCCCAATTCGCGCAGTACCGCTTGCACCACAGTGCTCTTGCCCGCGCCAATGGCGCCGGTGAGCATAATCTTGGGGTGAGGCAGTCGGGGGCCCTCGTCACAATTTGTCTGAATCATGCTCATGGGCCAGCAGCATACCCGGTTGCGCGCCAACGGCCAACTCCACAACCGATAAAACGCTTTGATGAATCCTGCTTTCCTGTTTGCGTCAGGGGGCTAGGTATTTTATGTTTTTAGGGATATTCACGCGCAGGAGCGACTGATGACCAAAGCACGAAAGAATGCCCGCCAACTGATCGGAACCGGCATGCACCGCGTGGATGCGGCCGGCAAGGTTAGCGGGGAGACCCGCTACCTTAACGACATGCCGCTCAAGGGGATTCTGCATGGCGTGGTGGTGCGTTCGCCTGTGCCGCGCGGCATTCTCAAGGCGGTCGAGCCGGATCCGGCCTACAACTGGACCGGAATCACGGTGGCGACGGCCAAGGACATCCCGGGCGAAAACGTGGTGCACATGCACGACCGCACCATGCCGCTGCTGGCGGAAGTCGGCGCGGAAGTACGCTACCGCGGTGAACCGGTGGCCGTGGTGGCCGCCAAAACTCTGGCCCAAGCCAGCGCCGCCGCGGCACATATCCGCGTGGAGGTGGACCCCCTGCCCCCGCTCTTGACGCTGGCCGAAGCCGTGGCCGTTTTCAAGTCCACGCCCGACAAGTTTGACTCGATGAAAAGCCAGGACATCGTCAAGGGCGACATCGCCAAGGGGTTTGCCGAGGCGGACGACATTCTGGAAGGCGAATACGAAGCCGGCCATCAGGAACAGCTTTACTTGGAAAACCAGGGCGTGGTGGTTTATCCGCAAAAAGACGGCTCCATCTTCGCAGATGGCTCGTTGCAGTGCCCCTATTTCCCGGTGCACGAACTGAATGACCCGCTCCAACTCCCGCCGGAAAAAATCCGCGTGCGCCAAACGCCCATCGGCGGCGCGTTCGGCGGCAAGGAGGAATATCCCACCATGTTGATCGGCTATGCGGCGCTGCCCGCGCTGAAATCCGGCAAGCCGGTCAAAATCACTTATGAGCGCAACGAGGACATTCTCTTCACGCCCAAGCGCCATCCGGTATGGGTGCGCTATAAAACCGGTTTCAAAAAAGATGGCACACTCACCGCGATTGAATGCGATTACATTCTGGATGGCGGGGCCTACCTGACCATTTCCGACGTGGTGATGTTCCGCGGCATTTTGCATTGCGCGCTGGCCTATCGCTGCGACAATGTGGTGATCCGCGGCAAGGTGGCGCGCACCCATTCCATGCCGTGCGGCGCGTTCCGCGGCTTCGGCGCGCCGCAAGCCATCTGGGGCATTGAATCGCACATTGATGCCGTGGCGGCGCACCTCGGCCGCGCCCCGCATGAGTATCGCCAGCAAATCCATATTCGCCCCGGCGACAGCACCCCCACCGGCCAGATTCTCTCCGCGGAAAATGGCTCCACCACCTGCCTCAAGCAGGCGCTGCAACGCGCTGATTTCGCGCGCAAGTGGCGGCAGTCCTCGCAGGGCAAGCTGCGCAAGGGGCAGCAGAAACTCTACGGCGTTGGCCTCGCCTTTCTCGGCCACGGTTCGGCGTTCACCGGCGATGGCGAAGCCAAGTTCAAGGCCAAGGGCCGGGTGGAGTTGGCCACGCTTGCCAACGGCAAGCCCGGGGTGAACATCCGCGTGTCTTCCACCGAGATGGGCCAAGGCGTCCATACCATCTTCACGCAGATTGCGGCGGACGCGCTTTCGCTGGCACCGGAACATATCCGCTTTCCGCTGGCGGATACCGCCTTCGTGCCGAACTCGGGCCCCACGGTAGCCTCGCGCACGACGATGGTGGTGGGCAATGTGGTTTATCGCGCCGCGCAGGATTTGAAGCAGCAGATTGAAGCCTTCGCCGCCCAACATTTCTTCCGGGGCGCGGCGGCCACGCTGAAAGATTCGCAACTGGTCGCCAAGGGTGCGCGACCGGTGCCATTCGCCAAGGTGGCGCAGGCGATGTTGAAGGAAATCGGCGGCGCGAGCGGCTCGTTCCAGTTCAACTTGCCCGATTCGATCCGCTGGGACCAGACCACCTTCAAGGGCGACTCCTATCCGGGCTATTCCTGGATGGCCAACATCGCCGAAGTGGAGATTGATCCGCTGACCTACGAGTTGGCCGTCACGCGCGTGACGGCGGTCATTGATATTGGCCGCGTCATCAATCCGGTGACGGCCGGCGGGCAGGTCGAAGGCGGCCTGACCCAGGCGCTGGGCTACGCCGTCATGGAAAAGATGGGCACGGGCAAAAATGGACTCTACGACGCAGCGCGGCTCCAGACCTACATCATCCCCACCGCGCTTGACACGCCGGAGTTCGACATCCACTTTGTGGAATACCCCTACACCTTCGCGCCGCCGGGCGCCAAAGGCGTGGGCGAACTGCCCATGGACGGCCTTGCGCCGGCCATCGCCAACGCGGTTGCCGCGGCAACCGGGCGTCGCCTGCGGCAAATCCCCATCACCCCTGAAGCCATTTATGAGGCCGTCCACGGCGGCCGGGAAGGCACCCCATGAGCAACGTCACCCGCACTTGGAAACTGAACGGCAAATCCGTCACAGTCCGCGCGCCCGCCGGGCGCCGACTGCTGGATGTGCTGCGCGATGATCTTGGCCTGACCGGCTCCAAGGAAAGCTGTGGCGAAGGAGAATGCGGCGCGTGCACGGTGCTGGTGGACGATGAGCCCATGGTCTCTTGCCTGATTCCTGTGGGCCAACTGCCCAACGGTACGGAAATTTTGACCATCGAAGGCATCGCGCGCAAAGCTGCGGGCCGGGTGATCCAGCAAGCCTATATCGAATGCGGCGCGGTGCAATGCGGGTTTTGCATTCCCGGCATGGTGGTCAGTTCCTATGCGCTGCTCCAGCGCAATCCCAAGCCCTCCACCCGCGCCATCCGCGACGCGCTGGCCGGCAACCTCTGCCGTTGCACGGGCTACGCCAAAATTATTCAGGCCGTGAAACTGGCCGCCACTCGCCTCGCCAAACGCACCCGTTGAGGCCCGCCATGAAAAATATTGAAAAAATCGCATTTCAATTTCCGACCACGCTGGCGGCGGCGCTACGCCTGCAAGCCAATGAGAAAACTCGCGGCAAGTTGCTCGCCGGCGGCACGGACCTGATGGTGCAATGGGCTTCCGGTGTGCCCACGCCCGAGCGCGTGACTTCGCTGTGGAACCTGCCGGAAATTTCCGCCATCCGGGTTTTGGCGGACCATGTGGAAATCGGCGCGGGCGTGACCCACGCCTTTCTGGTGGATTGTCAACCGCTACGCACGCACGTGCCCGCGTTGGTGGCGGCCGCCGGGACGGTTGGGGCCAAGCAAATCCAAGCACGTGGCACCCTCGGCGGCAACGTGGCCAATGCTTCGCCCGCCGGCGATACCGCCCCCGCCCTGCTGGTGACAGACGGCACCGTCGTGCTGGCTTCGCAAGCCGGCGAACGCGAAGTGTCGCTGAGCCAATTCTGGACCGGCTATCGCCAGATTGCCGCACGGCCGGATGAAATCATCGTGGCCTTCCGCCTGCCCAAGCGCGGCAAAGCCCGCGAGCGCTTCCGCAAGATTGGCACCCGTCGCGCGCAAGCCATCAGCAAAGTCATGGCCGCCTCGCGCATTCGTGTGGAAAAAGGCGTGATTGTATCGGCGGCCATTGCGTTGGGCTCCGTGGCCCCCACCCCCGTCCGCCTGACACAGGTGGAACAATTCCTGGCCGGCAAAAAGCTGACCCCCGCCCTCATTGCCGAAGCCGAAAAACTGGCGCAAACCACTGTCCAGCCCATTGCGGATATCCGCTCCACGGCGGAATACCGCCGCTGGGCCTCCGGCCGGCTGGTCCGCGACGCGCTCGAACACCTCTAAACTAGAGACGGCGTTTCCGTCGCGCGGCGCGGATTACGGGGTATACAATCCGGCAGGTTTGGCCGAAAAACTGCGCATAAATCCATTGCACCGGCCTGCCTGATTCGGGTATGGTACGCCGCGACCACTCAAACAAGGAGTCATGCGATGATACGTTGGTTGCCCGCCCTGTTGTGCTTGTTGGCCTTGGCCGTCACGGCCGTTGCCCAAGATGATTTGGATGCCCTCCTCGCCGGCCTTGGCGATAACGAGGTCGTTGCCGCCCCTGTTGCCGCAGAACCCGCGGCGGCTCCCGAAGAAGCCGCTGTTGCCGATCCTTTTGCGGATCTGCTGAACGCCGCGGAACCGGTAGTGGAAGAAGCCTCGGCTGCCGTGGAAGAGGTGATTGAAACCGCCCCCGACGTTGCAGACCCGTTTGCCACCGCGCCGGCGGCCGATGACCCGTTTGCCGATCTGTTGGCTGCGCCCGCAGAGGAACCGGTGACAGAAGTCGTCGAAGACGTGGTTGCTGAACCAATCGCGGAAGAAGCCGCCGCAGTGGAAGACCCATTTGCCGACCTGCTCGGCGAGGCCCCCTTGGCTGAAGAAGTCCCCGTGGCCGAAGAAGTCGTTGAAGACGTGATCGAAGCCCCTGTAGCCGAAGAGGCGATTGCGGAGGAAGACCCGTTTGCCGACCTGCTTAGTGAGGAACCCGTGGTGGAAGAATCGCCGATAGTGGAAGAAGTGGTCGAAGACGTGATCGCTGAGCCGGCCGTGGAAGAGGCTGTCGCAGATGAAGATCCATTTGCCGACCTGCTTGGCGATGAGCCCGTGGTCGAAGCAGCTCCCGTGGCGGAAGAAGTCGTGGAAGAAGCGGTTGTCGAAGAAGTCGAGTCGCCTGATGCCCCCGCCACTCAGCAGGATGTGGATGAGGCCATTTCCATGCTGAAGGGCAAGCCGAAGGCCGACAAGAAGGCTGAGCCCAAGAAGGCCAAGGACAAGAAGGCGGAAGAGCCCAAGAAAGCCAAGGCCGATGACAAGAAAGCCGACGAGCCCAAGGCCAAGGAAAAGAAAGCCGATGAGCCCAAAGCGAAGCCGGTTGAGGAAAAAGAAGCGGCCAAGCCGGTCTTGAAGCCGCGCGTGGCCGACAAGGCTCCCGACTGGAACGAGCCGATTTATTGGTAAGGCAATTGCGGCCTGCAAGCCGGCGGAATTTTCCGCCGGCTTTTTTATTGCGCGGCGAATGCCGCCCACTCGGCGGGGGTATTGATGTTGCGCAAAATGGCGGGATCATCCACCGCCAGCGTTCGGGCCTGCGGGCGCGCCCAGTCGTCCACGCGGGCATCCGGCGGCAGGTTCAGCAACTCGTGCGCCGCGGCGGCGGACACCCATAGCAGGTTGCCTTTCGCTGCTTGATAGACCGGTCGCCAAATGGCGGCCGGTTCCCGCGCTGCCGCGGCCAGAATGGCCCGCACGGTTTCAGGCTTCACGCCAACCGCATCCACCGGCATGAAAAGAAAGCCCGTGGCCTCGGGGAACGCGACGATCCCGGCTTGCACGGAAGTGGCCCGCCCTTGTGCCCAACGGGTATTTTCTACCACACGCAATGTTGCCGGCAACTCTTGGCGGATGCGTTCGGATTCAGCGCCCAGCACAATGGCCACTGGAGCGCAGCCGCCGGCGGCCAGCACTGCGGTTTGGCGAACGGCCAACGGTATGCCGTCGGCCCCGCGCAGCAGCGCTTTGGGCATCCCCATGCGTTGCGACGCCCCCGCCGCCAGGACAATGCCCACGGTTTGTTCCACCACGCTTCAGCCTCCGCGCTTGGCCACCGCGCGCCGGTACACATCCAGATATTTCCGGGCGGAGGCCTCCCACTCAAAACGCTGCTGCATGGCCTGCTCACGCATAAGCGTGACGTGGCTCGGCCGGTCATACCACGTGCTGACCGCCCAGCCAATGGTTGCCCGCAGCGCATTGGCTTCCGGCGTGTAAAACTTGAAACCGGTCCCCTGCCCTTCGCCCTGGTTGTACTGGATGATGGTGTCCTCCAGCCCGCCGGTGGCATTCACCACGGGCAACGTGCCATAGCGCAGCGCATACAACTGGCTCAGGCCGCAGGGTTCAAACAGCGACGGCATCAAAAAGAAATCGCTTCCGGCCTGAATGCGGTGCGACAACTCCTCGGAAAACCCAATTTCCACGGCCACGCGTCCGGGATATGAACGGGCAAGCCAACGGAAGAAGTTTTCGTCATCGTGATCGCCGGAGCCGAGCACCACCAGTTGCAACTGCATTTCGTTGAGTGCGGCAGGCAAAGCCTCGCGCAGCAAGCCGGTGCCTTTCTGGGCGGCCAGCCGTGTCACCATGCCAAAGAGCGGCACGGCGGCATCCTGCGCCAAGCCCATCTGGGCTTGCAGCTCGCGCTTGCACTGCCCCTTGCCGATCAACGATGTCGCGCGGAAGTTTGCGGGGATCAGCCGGTCGGTCTCCGGATTCCACACATCATAATCAGCGCCGTTGAGGATCCCGACAAAGTCATCGCCACGCCGTTGCAAATAGCCGGAGAGACCGTTGCCGCCCGGCTCGCCAAGAATTTCCCGCGCATAGGTGGGCGAGACCGTGGTGATGGCATCGGCATAATTGATGCCGCCTTTTAGCAGATTGATTTTGCCCCATGCCTCCAGGCCATCCGGCGTGAAGTACTCGCTGCCCAGGCCCAAGTAGCCCAGCGCCGATGGATGATAATAGCCCTGATATCCTTGATTATGAATGGTCAGCACGCCGGCCGCCCGCCCGAGGGGGACACCGGCCTTGCGCCACGCATCCAACAGCACGGCCATGACTGCCGTGGGCCAATCATGTACATGCACAACATCCGGCAACCAATGGCGATCATGGCACACCTGCGCCGCCGCCATGCACAGCAGGCCGAAGCGAAACGCGTTGTCGCCATATTCTGCGCCGTGGTCGTCATAGATTCCGGGCCGCGCGTAGTAGCGGTTGTGCTCGATGAACCACACCGGCACCTCGCCATCGTTCATGCCGCGCCAGACGCCGCAACCGTTCACCTCGCCGCCGCCGCAGACCACCCGACAGGAGGGTTCTTCCACCAGCCGGTACTTCTCGCGCGCAATGGAGTCATAGAGTGGCAGCGCCACACGTACATCCGCGCCCAGCCGGCGCAGCGCCTTGGGCAAGCTGCCAACCACATCGCCCAGCCCGCCGCTTTTGGCAAACGGCGCGCATTCCGAAGCAACAAACAAAACCTTCAGCGGGGGTGAGCCGGCGGCAACTGAATTGATGTCCATGCGCGCAGTATAGGCCCGTGGCCAGCGGCCGCACAATGGCAAAGACAAGCCAAGTTCGTGGCAACCACCGGGCAGTAAAAAGGCCCCGCGTTCAGCAAACGCGGGGCCGGTCAGGGCCGTAACGGGTTATTCGGCGGCCTTGATGGCGTCCCACAGGTGGGTGTATTTGATATTGTCCGCGCCAAGGTCGGCAATCATTTCCAGCTTGGCCACCACCTCGTCCGGCGGGAACAGGATGGGGTCTTCGCGCACTTCTTCGCTGAGGAGTTCATAGCTGGGCACGTTGGGGCACAGGAAGTAGATGAACTCGGTCAGCTCGGCAGCCACGCGCGGCTCAAGAATGAAATTGATGAACGCATGGGCCAGTTCCACCTGTGTGGCATCGGCGGGAATCACCATGTCATCAAAACTCAGCACGCTGCCTTCGCGGGGCACGGCGATGGCGATATCTTCTTCCTCGGTCTGCACCAGCATGAGATCGCCGCTATACCCGTGCGTGATGAGGAATTCCCCGGACGCGAGGCCATTTTTGTACTGTTCATTGTCAAACTTGGCGATGTTCTTCTTCCAGCGCACGAGCACGTCTTTGGCGGCGGCCAGCTCGTCATCGTTCGTGGTGTTGAGGCTGTAGCCAAGGAACTTGAGCGCGGCGCCAATGGCTTCGCGCTGGTCGTTGAGCATGGTCATGCGGCCCTTGTACTCCGTGCGGTCGAGCATGTTCCACGACGGTTCAAAGTCCGGCACACGGCTCGCGCGGTAGCCTAGGCACGTGACGGTGAGGGTGTACGGCACGCTGTGGTCCATCTCCTTGTCAAACGCCATATGCAGATATTTCGGATCCACGTTGCCCAAATTGGGCAGCAGATCGTGATTGAGTTTCTGCAGCATGCCCTGCTCGTTCATGATTTTGACCATGTAGCTGCTGGGGAACAGCAGGTCATAGCCCTTGGCGCCGGCTTTCAGCTTGGCGTACATGGCCTCGTTGGAGTCGTAGGTGTCCACGACCACCTTGCAGCCATGTGTCCGTTCAAACTCTTTGACGAGCGACGGCTTGACGTAATCCGACCACGTGTAGACGTGCAGCACCGGCTTCTTGTCGGCACAACCGCACAGCGCGGCGAGGAGCGCGGCACAGCCGGCCGCGAGCAGCATTTTTTTCAGTATCATGGGGGGTCTCCTTGGGGTTGTGGTTATTTAGCCGCTTTGGGCTCTTGTTGGGTCAGATACTGGCTGACAATCACGCACGTGAACGTGATTACCAGCAGGATGGTGGACAGCGCGTTGATCAGCGGGGGCGCGCCATACTTGATCATGCTGTAAATCTTGATGGGCAGCGTGGTCGAGCCCGGCCCCGCCACAAAGAACGAAATGACAAAGTCATCAATGGACAGCGTGAACGCCAACAGACCGCCGGCGAGGATGCCGGGCGCCAGCATCGGCAGCAGCACGCGCCACACCGTGGTCCACCAGCCGGCGCCGAGGTCCTGCGCGGCCTCCACAATCGCAAAATCAAAATCCTGCAAGCGGGCCAGCACGGTCATGGCCACATAGGACAAGCAGAACGTCACGTGCGCGATGGCAATGGTAACCAGCCCCAGTTGCACCTTCAGCGCCACGAAAAACAGCAGCATGCTCAAGCCCATGAGAATTTCCGGCAGCACCAGCGGGGTATAGATGATGCTGTAGTGCAGCTTTTGCAGGCGGCTGCCGGCAAACCGGTGCAGCGCAAACGCTGCGGAGGTCCCCAGCACCATCGAAACCAGTGTGGCGCTCAACGCAATAAACAGCGTATTCTGCAGCGCGTGCCAAATATCATCCTCCTGCATGAGCCGGATGTACCACTTGAGCGACGTGGATTCCCACGAACCGCCGAAGCGCGACGAATTGAACGAGTTGGCCACCAGAATCACAATGGGCAGATAAAAGAACAAGATCACCGCCCAGGTGACGATCATGGGAACGCGGCTGGGTTTCATGGCCTTAGACCCCCTCCTCGCGCAAGGCGTCTTTGGGGCTTTCTTTCCGGCGCAGCGTGGTGATGGTGATCATGGGGATCAGCACCGCCAGCGTCAGCAGTGCGGAGAGTCCTGCCGCGTGCGGCAGATTGCGGTCCACAAACGTGCGCTGGGCAATCTTGTTGCCGATCATTTCGCTGGTGGGACCGCCGACGATATCCGGAATGACGTACGACCCCAGCGACGGAATGAACACCATCAGAAAAGCGGTCAGCAGCCCCACGCGAATGCCCGGCAAAAACACCGCGCGGAAGGCGCGAAACGACGTGGCCCCCAAATCCTTGGCGGCCTCGATCAGGCGGAAATCGAATTTTTCGGAAGCCGCATAAATCGGCAGGATGGCGAACGGCAGTTCGGTATACACCATCACCAGCAGCACCGCGAAGGTGTTGTATAGCAGCGAGGTGTCCGGCGTGCACAAGTGCAGAAACACCAGCAACTGTTTGAGCAGGCCTTCCGGATGCAGCAGCACTTTCCACGCAAAAATACGCACCAGAAAGCTGGTCCAGAACGGCAGAATTACCAGCAGCAGGACCATCTGCCGGCGGCGCGGGCTGATTCGCGCCATGTAATAGCCCATGGGCGTGGCCAGCACGATACACAGCGCGGTCACCACCACGCTCAACCAGATGGTGCGCCAAACAATGGCCGGATAATTCGGATTGCCCAACGTGCGCAGGGTTTCCAGCGTCCAGCCGGAGCCGATGCCGCCATACGGGGTGGCGGGCTTGAACGTGATGGCAAACACCAGGACGGTGGGAATCAGAAACAGCACCAACAGCCACACCAGCGAGGGCAGCGTGACCAGCCACTCGAACACCCTGACCCGGCGCTGGGCTTTCATTGCGCCGTGGCGCTCCCCGCCAAGTCTGCGCCGTTGAGGCTGGGTGGATTTTCGCCGACCTCTTCCGGTGGCAGTTGAATCAGGTTTTCATCTTGCGCGCTGTATTTCTCCAGCATGAAGCCGTCATCCGCGTGCCAACTGATCCAGACCTCTTCGTGCCAGCGGATCGGCTTTTCATCCAACAGAAAACGACTGTGCTGGCGGATGATGGAAATCCGGTAATCGCCAGTGCGCACCCAGTACTTGGTTTGCGAGCCGAGGTAGATGACATCCTCGACCGTGCCGGCAATGATGTTGAGGTGCGGCGTGGTCGCCGGGCGCTCGCGCGAGATGCGCATTTTTTCCGGACGGATGCTCAAGAATACGCGCTCGCCTTCCTTGATCTGCTTGTCGTTGAAGCACTCCAAATCCGGGAAGTCCTCGATTTTGAGGCGGCTATAGTCCTTGTCCACCGCCGCCGCGAGGAAGCCGTTGAGCACGGAATCTTTTTCCAGCGGCTCGGCCACGGTGCCGTCAAAAAAGTTGGTGTCGCCGATGAAGGCGGCCACAAAGCTCGAACGGGGGGCCTCGTAGATTTCTTCCGGCGTGCCGAGTTGCTCGATTTTGCCCAGCTTCATCACGGCGATCCGGTCGGAGAGGCTCATGGCTTCGCCCTGGTCGTGCGTCACATACAAGAAGGTGATGCCCACTTCGTCGTGAATGAGATCCAGTTCGATCAACATCCGCTGGCGCAGCTTCAAATCGAGCGCGGCCAGCGGTTCATCCAGCAGCAGTACGCGCGGCTTGTTCACCAGCGCGCGCGCGATGGCCACGCGCTGTTTTTGACCGCCGGAAATCTGATCCGGCTTTTTCCATGCCTGATCTTCCATTTGAATCAAGGTGAGCATCTTGGCGACCTCTTCCTTGATTTCTTTTTTGGGGCGCTTGGCCACTTTGAGACCGAAGGCAATGTTGTCCCACACGGAGAGATGCGGAAACAACGCGTAGCTTTGGAAGATGGTATTGACCTTGCGCTCATAGGGCGGCAAGTCCGTCACGTCTTCGCCACCGAGCAGCACGCGCCCGGTATCCGGCTGCTCAAACCCCGCCAGGATGCGCAGCAGCGTGGTCTTGCCACATCCGCTGGGACCGAGAAGCGAAAAAAATTCGCCTTGCTTGACGGTCAACGAAACGTGATCAACCGCTTTGACATCGCCATAATGTTTAGAAACATCCTGGAACTCCAGAAACTCGCTCACAGCCCTGTGTGTCCTCCGTTTTTAAGACCAGCAGCCCGTCATTTTTCTGAAACAAACGATGCGCATTATGGAACAGCCTCCCTTCATTTCAATCAAAACTTTCACACTTTTTTGGGGACCACCCGGCGACGGGTAGGTCGCCGCATGGCGACTGTTGGCGCACCCGTTTTTTGCTCGTCCGCGGCATTTCCATTTTCCCGCCAAATACGGCATTTGGCGCGGTATTTTGGCGTTTTTGCTGTCCGGCGGATGTTTGACTTGCCCTGCCGGTTGCGGCATAGTTCACGGCATGACGGTTGGCCGGCGGGAGTCGGCAGCTTTCAACTCGAAGGGTATTGCCATGAAAAAAATTGCATTGTCGTTCCTGCTGGCCTGCTGCTTGAGCGGAGTACTCCTTGCCCAACCCGCCCCCCCGCCCACCTTCACTCCGGAGCCGCCGGAACCGGCCGCGCTCGCGTTCGTCAACCACTATTTGGAATTGCTCGCTGCCGACAACACCGAGCAGGCGCTGGCGCTCAATGACCTGCGCGGCATGCGGCAATATCTGCTGGAACGCCGCCTCGCGGAGCTGCAAGCGCACAACCCGGAGTTGACTGCCGCCGAGATTGAAGAGATTTCCTCGCAACTGCAAATGCACGACCTGGATCCCGCCCGCCTGCGCGCCATTTTGCTGGAAGTCATGCAACAGGGAAAGTTCACCGGCATGACGTGGGCCATCCAGGGTTTTGCACCGGCTCCGGAAGGCCTAGATGGCTATCTGGTCCAGATCAGCGCGCGCAACGCCGACCACGCAGAAAAGCCATTTTTACTTGGCATTAAAAAACTGGGTGAACAATGGCAAGTGGCGCCGGAAATTCTTGAGGAGCTGAACCGTCAGCTTGCTCCCGCCCGGCTCCCCAATCTGCCGCCACCCACGGAAGTCGAAACAGCCGTGGATGTTTTCTGGACCCGCTGGCAGCAGGGAGAACTGGCCGAGGCCTATGACACATTTGCGCCGGAATACCGTGGCAAAACCTCCCTGCTGGCATTTTTGCAGCAGGCGCAGAGCTTCGTAGACATTGCCGGAATGCCTACGACTTGGGAGATCACCCGCTGCCGGCCCCTGACACCCGACACCCTCGGCTTGGGCGTTGACGTGCGGGGACTTACCGCCACCCGGCCAATCGTTATGGTGTACCGCAAGGCGCCAGCCGGCTGGCAACTGTACGACATCCAATTGCAAATGCCCCTCCCCCCGGAAGGCCGCCCCCCCCTCCCTGCGGGCCCTGCCCCCTTCCGCTCCAACCTGCGGCCCGACCTGAAGCCGGACCTGTCCACCCCGGCCGCCCCCCTGCATCAGGCGCCCACCGGGCCAACAGCTCCATAAGCCGCGAAACACTTGATTTTTTCACCCGAATGGTTCAGCCTGCCGTCTCGGGAATGTGTGCATCAGAAATGAATACTCATCCTGAACTGGCCCCAGTGTCAGGGACGTTTTCCGCGCAGGGAAAACGCCTCGGCGTGTTTGTTATTTCGTACAACGCTGAAAAACTGATCCAAGAAACCTTGCAACGGATTCCGGATGAAATCTGGCGCGAGGTGGAAGTTGTCTATGTGGTGGACGACTGCAGCATGGATGAAACCACCCGCGCGGCGCTCACCTATCCCGATCCGTATCGCAAGTTGAAGGTATTTCGCAATCGCATCAACCGGCGCTACGGGGGCAACCAGAAGTTCGGCTATCAGTACGCCATTGACCGCGGCTTGGATACCGTCATCATGCTGCACGGCGATGGCCAATATGCGCCGGAAATGCTGCCGCAGTTGTTTCAACCGCTGATTGACGGCTCGGCGGATATCGTCATTGGCTCGCGTATGCTGCACCGTCGCGACGCGCTCAAGGGCGGCATGCCCAAATATAAATTTGTCGCCAATATTTTTCTGACCGGTATCGAGAACCTACTCAGCGGCCTCTCCATGTCGGAATTTCATTCCGGTTACCGCGGCTATACAACTCAGTTTCTAAAACGGATTCCTCTCTGGGAAAACAGCGACGAATGGCATTTCGATTCGCACATTTTGTTCCAAGCCAAACAAGCCGGTGCAACCATCACGGAAATCCCGATTCCCACGCATTACGGTGACGAAGTCTGCCATGTCAACGGCATCTCTTATGGCCTGAATTGTATCCGCAGCGCACTGCTCTTTCGTCTACACCGCTGGGGTTTGGTGCGGCTCAACCGCTACGACATTGCCCCCCACTCCCTTGTGGATGCGCGCAAACTGGACGACCCCTACTCCTCGCACTCGCTTATTTACCGCCGCCTACGCAAGATGAAGCTGACCCACGACAAGGTGCTGGACCTCGGCTTCGGCTGCGCGGGTATTGCCGCCGCCATCACGCAGCACGGCGCGGTGCTGGACGGCGTGGACCGCGACCCCGTCGCCATCGCCGAATCCGGCCCCCTGTTCCGCCGCACGTTCCAGCATGACATCAATGACCTCGACAACATCCCCTTCAACGAGAAATACGACATCATCCTCGCCGCCGATATTTTGCAGTTCTTGGTGGATCCGGCCGACATTCTCTCCCGGCTGAAAAAATATCTGGTGAAGGGGGGCATGTTGGTTGTCGCCCTGCCCAATGTGGTCAATGTGCAACCGCGCCTGCGCATTCTGTTGGGCCGCTTCCCGCTGCACCACCGCGGTATTTTGGAAGAACAAGCATTGCATTTTTACACGCTCGACAGCATGAAACAACTGCTGGTGCGCGCCGGCTGGCAGGTGGAAGAAACCGATGTCACTAACGTGCCCCTCACGTTGCTGTTTCCATTTTTGCGGGCCCGACGCTGGCGATTGCCTCTCTGGCTGTGCCGCGGCCTGACGCTGATGTTCAAAGGCCTTTTCGCCTATCAGGGCCTGCTGTTTTGTAAAAACCCCAACGAGGCTGATCTACTGTGAAAAGCCAACCGGTTGCCGCAGGAACCATGCCGGCGGTGCCTTACCGACAAGCGCCCCTGGTGTTTCTGTTGATGCTGGTGGCCGTGCTGGGTATGACCTGGCCCTGGCTCCAGACCTTCTCCAACGCCATGCTAAACCATTGGGACCCGCCGTTCCATGCCTGGAAGTTGGAATATGTGGCGCGCGCCATCCTCAATGGCCACCTGCTGCCACCCGATGGCAACACCAACATGTACTACCCATATTCCGGCACGCTGTATTATGAGGCGCTCCACTGGCCGCAAGCGTTGTTGGCCGCGCCATTGTTTGGTTGGCTGAACCTCAATCCCGTGCTGGTCTACCACGTGATTCTCGTGTTGTTTTGGGCACTCACCGGCGTCTGTACCTGGATGCTGATGCTGGCCTTGGGCTCCACTCGCCGCTCGGCCCTGCTGGGCGCGCTGCTGTTCACCATTATCCCCTACCGCATCAGCTACATGGTCGAATTCAACATGCAGTTGAATTTTGGCATCCCGCTCTTTTTCTTTTTTATGGTGCGCTATTTCCAGCGACCGGCCATCCGCTATGCCTGCGGCATGGCCCTCGCCTGGTGGCTCCAAGCCATCAGTGAACTCTACCAAGCCGTTTTTCTACTTCTGATTTTGCCTTTCCCGGCGCTGGCGCTCATGGCCAACAACTGGCACCTCCTTAAATCGTTCCGCCGTTTTTGGCTGCCGGGCATCTGCGCGGCGATTCTGGGCGGCGCGCTGACATGGCTGATCCTGCGGCCATACCTCACCATGCTCCATGTTCATGCCGTCAACCGCGGCTTGCAGGAGATCGCCACCCACGTGCTGGAACCGCTTTCCTTCCTGCGGCCGGGTGGCCGCTTTCACTACCCTCCGCCCATGGATGCCCGCCGCGACGAAATGATCGTCTATCCCACCGTGGCGCTGATCTTGCTGAACTGCCTGCACGTGGTGAACGACACCCGCCGGCTGCTGCGCCACCGGGTCTCCCGCTGGCTCTGGCTGGCGCGCGTGGTCCGCTGGCTGGCGCTCATTGCATTCTTCTTGGTGACCTTCGGCATCTATTTCTTTGGCGCGCCGGCCGCCGGCGGCAATCTCTACGGCCTGTTGCCGGTCATCGCCATTCTTTTTTCTGTTTTGGTGCTGGTGCGGCCCACTTCCACCAACCCGGCCACCTTGTTCATGACCGGATTTTTCTCGGCAGCGGTGTTCGCCTTTTTTTTGAGTTTTGGGCCGGGCATTCGCATCCGCCATGCGCACTTCGGCACGCCCAATTGGTTGTATTTGTGGATCTACAATCATCTCGACGCTCTGCAAGGCTTCCGGGTGGTGTCGCGTTTCAGTGTGTATGTGCTGCTCTTCATGGTGTTGGCCGGCGCCCTGGCCTGGAGCCGAATTGAACGCCGCTGGCTGCGCCACGGCCTCCGCAAATGGCTCTGGCTGGTGCCGCTCGCGCTGGCCATTCCCGAATGCCTGCCGCAACCTTTCAAAACGACGCCGTTGGAATACCCGCTCGCCACGCCGGTCATGCAGCAATTGGACCAATTGCCCGGCCCCTATGTTTTGGCCATGGCTCCGATGGGCGACCGCGCTTTGGATTCACGCTATATGTTGCAGATTGCCCGCACCGACCGGCTCTTTGTCTACGCGTGGGGTGGCGCTTACCCCGACTACACCACGCAGGTCGGGCAAGCCATGGCTCCCGCCAAACCGCAACCTGCGCTGGCAGCTATTGAGACTTGCATAAGTAGGTGACTAGTGATAGAGTGCGTGCATTATGAATACCAAACGCACTCGCCGAGACT
>MWEZ01000034.1 GCA_002071335.1 Verrucomicrobia bacterium ADurb.Bin018 | reverse complement strand
TTGCCGAACCAGCCTAGGAGGCGTGAAAAAAACAAAAATATGATTGACGGACATCCTCAGAGGTCTGCGTTCCTGTTTGGTTTTATTTTCGCTTTTTTGCGTCTCCTGCACCTTTTGCGTCTCTTGCGTTGTGGTTTTATGGTTTTCCGGGCTCCTGTTTTTTTACCGCCGTCAAAAACCTGTTGCGTGCCGATATATACAGGTGTATATATCGGGGCATGAAGTTGCATGTGCGGATTGCGTTGGCCACGGCGCGGGATGAAGAGTTCTGCGGCGCGGGGGTGCTGGAGTTGCTGGCGGGAATTGCGCGGCATGGCTCGATTCAGCAGGCGGCGCGGGACATGGGGCTCTCTTATGTGAAAGCCCTGCGCATCCTGAATCAAACGGAAAAAGAACTGGGGCTGGCGCTGCTGGAACGGCGCAAGGGGGGGGCGCAACGCGGCAGCACCGCCTTGACCCCGACCGCGCGTCGGTTTGTCCGCGACTTTACCCGCCTGCGCGCCACCATCCAGAAGTCGGCGCAACAGGCGTTCCGGCCATTTCAGCGAGTTTATGAACGCAAAAAGGAGACACGATGAAGGCATATCCAATTGGACTAATCATGGGGGCGTTGCTGGCGGGCGCGCTGGCGGTGAGCGGCCAAGGCACCTCCGGCCAATCGGTGGTGTCGCTGGGCGAAGTGGTGGTGGTGGGCATGACCGAGCCGGCGGGCGTCGGCACGGCCACTGAAGTGCAAGGTGATCAGGCCGAGTTGCGGAACCGTCGCGACTTGGCCGGCGCGTTGGCGTTGGCGCCGGGGGTGACGTTGACCCGCGTGGGCGGGCGTAACGAAATCATGGCGGCGGTGCGCGGTTTCGATACACGGCAAGTGCCGCTGTTCATTGACGGCATCCCCATTTATGTGCCCTACGACGGCAATGTGGACATGGGCCGCTTGGATGTGTTTAGCGCTTCGGAGCTGACGCTGGCCAAGGGGTATAGCTCGGTGCTGTACGGGCCGAATGCGCTGGGCGGCGCGATCAATGTGTTGAGCCGCCGGCCCTCCCAGCCGGAAGAGTTGGATGTGCGGGCTGGCGCCACCAGCGGCAAGGGGTGGGAGAGCGCCGTGCGGGCCGGGCTGCTGCGGCAGAATGGCTACGCCTTGGCGGGCGTGTCGTGGCGCGAGCGGGATTATTTCCGGCTGTCGGATGACTTCAAACCGGTGGCGGCTGAGAACGGCGGTGCGCGCGAAAACTCGGACAGCCGTGACATCCAAATCATGGCCAAGGCGGGCTGGACCCCGGGCGGGGGTGAGGATGAGCTGGCAGTTGGCTTTGTCCGGCAGGATAGTGAAAAAGGGTTGCCGCCCTATGCCGGGCACGACCCGCGCGTGCTTCCGCGTTATTGGCGCTACACGGATTGGATCAAAAACAGCGTCTATGCCGTCGGGCACAAAACGATTGGCCAAACGGGCTACCTCAAGCCGCGGATCTATTACGACACCTACGAAAACACCGTGAAGGCGTTTGACGACGATACCTACTCCACGCAGACCAAGCGTTCCTCGTGGACGAGCGTTTATGACGACTATTCGTTTGGCGGTTCGCTGGAGGGGGGCGGACAGATTGGCGAGCGGCATCAGTTGGGCGTGGCCGCGCACTACAAGCAGGATGTTCACCGTGAACACAACGTGGGCGACCCTTGGAATACCATCAAGGATGAAACATGGGCCTTGGCGGGCGAGGATCATATCTCGCTGACAGAATGGCTGTCGCTGTCGGCCGGACTGGGTGTGGAAGGCCGGCACAGCCTGAAGGCGCGGGATGCCGAAACCGGCGATGCGTTCCCGCACAACGACAACCTCGCGGTGAACCCGCAGGCGGGCTTGTTCTGGGCCGTGACGGGGGGCGTCGTCCGGGCCACGGTCGCCCACAAGACCCGGTTCCCGACGTTGAAAGACCGCTATTCATACCGCTTGGGCACGGCGCTGCCCAATCCGGATTTGGACCCGGAGCGCGCACTGCATTATGAAGTGGGCTATGACGGACGAGTGGCCGAGCGGGTGCGTGGCCGGGCCAGTATTTTTTATAGCCGGCTGGATGATACCATTCAGCGCGTGAATCATGTGGTGCAGGATGAGGAAGGCGCGTGGCTGTACCAGTTGCAGAATGTTGGCAAGGCGGAACAGGTCGGCGCAGAAATCGGCGCTACCTGGCAATTGGTGGATGGCCTCGCCGGCGGCGTGGATTATCTCTACATGCACCGCAAAAACTTGGACCAATCCGACCTCAAACCGGCGGACATTCCTGAGCATACCGCCAAGTTCCATCTGGAATGGGCCGCGTTTTCCCGGCTGACGCTGGTGCCGTCCGTGGAGTATTCTTCTTCGCGCTATTCGCTGAGCAACAGCACAAAGGTGGACGGTTACTGGCTGTGCCATCTGGATGCGCGCCTGAAGCTGACGCACGGCGTCGAACTCTATGCCGGCATCCACAATCTGCTGGATGAAAACTACGAATTGGACGAAGGCTATCCCGAAGAAGGCCGCAACTTTTATGTCGGCGCGCAGTATCGTTTTTGATGGCTGCACATTTCAGCCGGAGGGTGTACTTTTGATGACCTGATCATGCCTCAAAAGAGAAAAAGAAGTGCTGCGTCGGCTGCGGATCCGATCATGGCGGTTGATTTTGCCGGGATGTACCGGGAGCAGTGTCGGCGCTCCGGCTACGGCCAGAAATCGAGCCGGCACTGGGATCAACGCGCCGCATCGCGTGACAAGCGCGCACCGGACGGCATCTATACCGAGGCGTGTCTCTCGCGCATGGACTTCACCGGGGTGCAGACGGTTTTGGACATCGGCTGCGGCACGGGCAATCTGGCCATCCCATTGGCCCGGCGCGTGCGCCACGTTCACGCGCTGGATTTTTCGCCCGAAATGCTGGCGCATCTGCAAGCCCACCGCCGGCAGGCGGGCATCAAAAATCTCACCGTGCACCAGTTGTCTTGGGCGGATTCATGGCGCGGGGTGCCGCGCGTGGATTTAGCGCTGTGCTCCCGGGCGCTGGGGGTGACGGATTTGCGCGCGGCGCTCACCAAAATGACACGGCACGCGCGCCGCCGGTGCTACGCCATCACGCATGTGGGTGGCAGCTTTCTCGGCCCGGATATTTTGGCGCGGCTGGGCCGATCCATTGTGCCGCGCCCGGACTACATTTACGCGGTGAACATTCTCTACCAAATGGGACTGCGGGCCACCGTGGATTTCCTGCAAACGACCGCCCGAATGCCGTATGCCACGCCGGAGGCGTTTCTGGATTCCGTGCGCTGGCGGATTGGCGACTTGCAGCCGCGAGAAATCACACGCCTGAAACAGATGTACCGCCAACTGCCGGTACAGGCGGACGGCCAGCGGGTGTATCAGCATCATTTTACTTGGGCGATGCTGGGGTGGGAAACAACACCGGCATGAAGCCCACGGCATGGGCGGGATTGGATCGCGCACAGGCGGTGGAGCGGCTCACCGCGCTGTGGGCGCTGAACGAGGCGGGTCTCGGGGGGCTGATTCATGCCCTGCGCGTGCCGTTCACAGGCGTGGTGGTTGGCTCCACGGCGGTGGTGTTGATAACGCTGATTGCCTTTTTTGCGGAGCATAAGGCCCGCGCATTGATCAAGGCCATGACGGTGGTGTTGCTGGTGAAAGCAGCCGCCAGTCCGCACACGCCGCTACCGGCCTATATTTCGGTGGCCTTCCAAGGGGTGGCGGCAGCGCTGGTATTCGGTGTGCTGCCCTCCATCCGGCTCGGCGCACTGCTGCTGGGGCTGCTGGCGCTGTGGCAGGGCGCGGTGCAAAAGCTGATTGTGATGAGCGTGCTCTACGGCCGCTCACTGTGGGAGTCCGTGGATGCAGTCGGGCATTGGATTTTGGACAAAATGGGGCAGGGGAGTGGCGACCTGTCGCCAACCGGTTGGTTTTTATTTTTTTATTTGGGTTATTACACCGTGGCGGGGCTGATCACCGGATGGCTGGCCGGTGTGGTGCCGCGGGAAATTACGGAGTTGCTCAAACAGCCGCCGCCGGAAAAACCGATGGATTTGCCGCCAACGCCTTTGCCGCTAACTTCGCGCAAACGGTGGTGGCGGCGCACGCCATTCCGTGCCGGTCTCTTGTTGCTGATCTTGTTGGCGGTACTGGTCTGGGCGTCGCCGGGCGACACCGGCTGGCATCGCGGTCTTAAGGTTTTTCTACGTGCCAGCGTAGTGCTGTTGGTCTGGATGGGGCTGGTGCGCCCGCTGGGGGCCGCGCTGTTTCGGCGTTTTCGACAGCATGAACAAACCCGTTATGGCGCGGATGCGGCACGGATCATGGAACAATTCCCGGTGTTAAAACAAAATGCGGCGGTAGCATGGCAGGCCAGCAAAGGGGCAAAAGGGTTTCGCCGCTGGCAACGGTTTCTGGTGGAATGGATTGTCCGCGGGCTGGCGTGAGGCGGGCGGTCAGGCAATGGCCGTGTAGCCCAGCGAAACCTTCCTACTGTGAACGGCTGGAAGGTCTGCGACCGTTCCAGCCCTACAATCCAACCCGGATGTTTTTGTAGGGCGGGAATGGTTAAGGAACGAAACCTTCCCGCCGCAAAAACGGCTGGAAGGTCTGCGACCATTCCAGCCCTACAATCCAACCACAACGAGTTACCACACGAATTTCGGGGCGCGCGCAACTCAGGGCGCGCGGTCAGGCAATGGCCGCATAGCCCAACGCAAAAGCGCGCAAGTTGACGTCCAGCAATTGGGCCGGGATACGTTCGCGCATGGCGGCCTGCCAGTGGTCTTCGCCAAATGGGACGAGCTTGGCCAGCGCACCCATCACCACGACGTTCGCTGTGCGCAGATTCCCTGCTTGCACGGCCAGCTCGTTGGCGGCCAGCAGGATCAAGCCGGGGTAGGCGGCAAGCCGCTCATCCACATTTTGCGCAGCGGGTTGCAAGCCGCTGGATACCGTGACCGGAATGCGGTCCATGTTGTTGACCAGAATCTTGGCGCCCGGACGGGCCAGATGAGCCCAGCGCAGGGCTTCCAGCCGCTCAAATGAAACGAGAATATCCGTCTCCCCGGTGGGAATGATGGGCGAATGGACGCGTGTGCCAAACCGGACTTGGCTGATCACGGAACCGCCGCGCTGCGACATGCCATGGACTTCCGATTTTTTTACATCATAGCCCGCGTGCATCGCGGCCATGGCCAGAATGTCGGACGTCAGCAAAATGCCCTGCCCGCCGACGCCCACCAGCGTGACGTTGAACAACTTGTCGGGAAATGTGGAAGAGGTCATGGCGAGTCCTTTATTTGACCGGGGAGATGGCGCCAAACTTGCAAACCTGCGCGCAGAGGTTGCAGCCGGTGCAGAACTGGGGGTCAATCTTGGCTTTGAACAAGCGCCCGTTGGCATCCTTGGGCGCGCCGCGGACGATGGTTGGGCAGCCGATGCGGAAACAAGAGCCGCATGCAGTGCATTTGACCTCGTCCACCGTGTTGATGTATTTGCCGGCCCATTTGACGTGCAACACGCAGGGGCCGCGGACCACCACCACGGCCGGTTCACCGCAGTCGAGACATTCTTTGAAGACTTTTTCCAGGTTGGCCAGATCGTAGGGTTCCACTTCGTGGACGCGCTGGATTCCGAAGGTGCGAGCGATGTCGGCAATATTGACTGCCGGTGATTCCACGCCCAACAACGTGTGCCCGCTGCCCGGGTTTTCCTGGTGGCCCGTCATGGCCGTGATGCGGTTATCGAACACCATGACCGTGATCGGGATGTTGTTATAGGCCACATCCAGCAGTCCAGTCATGCCGGAGTGGAAGAAGGTGGAGTCGCCCATCACCGCCGCGATGCGCTGGTTGGGCAGGCCGGCCTTGCGCATGCCGATGGCTGTGCCAATCGCCGCGCCCATGCAGACGCAGGTGTCCATGGCGGAAAGCGGTGGGGCCGAGCCCAACGTATAGCAGCCGATATCGCCACAGACCGTGGCCTTGAGTTTGGCGAGGATATGAAATGCCCCGCGGTGCGAGCAGCCGGAGCAAAGCACCGGCGGGCGCACAGGCAAGCCGGTTTCCGGTTGCGCGGTGGGGGGCGGGGGCGTGCCGAGCAGCTCGGCGCGCAGGGCGCCCAAGCGCACGGGGTCCAGCTCCATCATGTGCAATTCGGTTTTAGGTTCCACCACCGGAATGCCCGCCGCGCGGATTTGCTCGGCAAGAACGGGGTCGGATTCTTCAATCACCACCAGCCGTTGCACGCCGGCGGCAAATGCCCGGATTTTTTCCAGCGGCGGCGGATAGGAGAGGCCCACCTTGAAAACTGGCGCGGTGGGGAAGACTTCCTTCACATACTGATAGGCCACGCCGGAGGCGACAAAACCGATATCGCCCGTGCCGGAATCCGCACGATTGAAGGGCGATTCTTCCGTCAGCGCCCGCAGCGCTTGGGAACGTTTTTCGACCGCAAAGCGCATCAACCGCCCGTGCGCCGGCACCGCGACATTGCGCTGGGCATTTTTTACGTAAGGGATGACCGGCGTTTCGCTGCGCTCCCCGGAGCCGATATCCACCACTGTGGAGGTGTGGGCGGTGCGGGTGGTGGTGCGGACAATGACCGGCACCTGATATTTCTCGCTCAGCTCAAAACCGGCGCAAACCATGTCGTAGGCCTCTTGCGAATCAGCCGGCTCAAAGAGCAGGCATTTGGCAAATTTGGCCAACGAACGGTTATCCTGCTCGTTTTGGGAAGAATGCAGGCTAGGATCATCGGCATTGATGATCACCATGCCACCGATGGCGCCGATATAGGTGAACGTCATCAACGGGTCCATGGCAACATTGAGGCCCACGTGCTTCATGGCCACCAGCGCGCGGGTGCCGGCCAGCGAAGCGCCAATGCCGATTTCCATGGCCACCTTCTCATTGACCGACCACTCGCAATTGATGGCGCCGGCAAATTCGGCGATATGCTCCATGATTTCAGTGGAGGGGGTGCCAGGATATGCGGCGGCCACGCGGCAGCCGGCGCGATAGGCAGCCCAGGCGATGGCTTGGTTGGCGGAAAGCAGTTTTTTCATACAGGGTCCGGGGTCGGGGTTCGCAAAACAAGGGGCCGACTGTAGCACCCGTGCGCCGCCCCGCAAAGCAGGAAAAGCCGTGCGCATTTCCGGCGCTTTACAAACCCCGGCCAAATGGACTAGATTGCCCCCGTTTTCAATCCCCATAACCAAGAGGAAAAAAGAATGAAAAAACTGATTTTGTTTGGCTGTGCGGCCTTGCTGGCGGCGGGCGTGTCGTTTGGCGGCGTGGTGAGCGAGGATCCCGGCGAACTGTCCGTGGTCGGCCAAGTGTTTTTCCCGGATTCCGCGGACTGCGATTTGTTCAAGATCGGTTACGGCGCGCAAGTGGCCTACCGCGAGTGGTTCAGTTTCCCGTGGGGCGCGGGCCTCACGCTGGGCGTTTCGCAGTGGCAGGTGGACAGCAAGTCCGATGCTTTCAAGTATGATATGCTGAGCAATTACGATGGCGATGTGCTGGTGATCCCCATCGGGCTGGCGTTGTATTTTAACGTGATTGATTGGGACAACTGGAACCTGCTTCTGGAAACCGGCCTGCAGTACGCCATTGTCAATTCCAGCGCCACGGTGTTCAACAACGAGCCCGAAGCCCAGAAGAAAGAAGATGTGGATATTGAAGGCGCCATCCTCTGGAATCTCGGCGCGGAGTTTGAATACATGGTGGCCGAGAACATGTATCTGCAAGTGGCCGCCGGCTATCAACTCGACCTGATGAAGGGCGACACCGAATATGCCGGTCGGTCCGTGCGTGATGCTTCGTTTGCTGCCGGTTACGCCCGGATCGGCGCGAAGTTCTTGTTCTAAGCCGGGACCAGGTTGAAGAAACCTGGCCAACGCAAGGCACGTCCGCTCCGGTGGACGTGCCTTTGTCGTGAATGAGCTTACATGAATCGTTGCTTTCTACCTGCAGACCGCTGGGGCCAGCCTGAGGCTGAATTATCGGCCGAGGAGTCCCACCATCTGGCCGGAGTTCTGCGTGCCCAAGCCGGTCAGCGCATCGGGTTGCTGGATGGCGCGGGCCGCACGGGCGAAGCCGAGGTGGTGGCACCACACAAAAAACACACCCGCATCCGTATTCTTTCGCGGCAGCAGGCGCCGGCAAACGTCCCACGCCGGATATTGGCCCAAGCCTTGGTGCGCGAACAACAGATGGATTGGTTGATCCAGAAAGCTGTCGAGTTGGGCGTACATGAAATCTGGCCGTTGCAAACCGATCATGCTGTGGTCAAGGTGCGGGCCGAAGACGGCGGAAAAAAGGTGGCACGTTGGCAATCTGTCGCTTTGGCGGCTTGCAAGCAAAGCGGCAACCCATGGCTGCCCACGATCCGGCCGGTGCAGAAATTGGCAGGCGCATTGGCCGGTTTGCCGCCAGCGCCGGCAGCCGCCTGCTTTGGCGCGTTGCAGTCCGGGGCCATGCCCCTGCCAGCTTATTTGACCGGATTGCGCCAAGCCGTGTGCTCGACCATTACCATGTTCATCGGCCCCGAAGGCGATTTCAGCCAGGCGGAGGTGGCTGCCATGTTGGCCGCCGGAGTGCAACCGGTCACCTTTGGCCCGTTGATCTTTCGGGTGGAAACCGCGGCACTTTTCATTTTGTCCGCCGTGCATTATGCTTGGATGAAGTAGCCCAAGGTCGTTATGCAGGAATTGGCACCACAACCTTTCACCATTCAAGGCGAGCCGGCGTTCACGTTCACCGCCTTGCCCGCGATAGGGAGTGTTGCGCCCGATTTTCGCTTGGCCGATCAGCATTTTCGCGACTGGGCATTGGCCGACTTTGCCGGCAAGAAAAAGATTCTCAACATCGTGCCCTCGCTCGACACTCCGATTTGTCAGCTCTCCGCGCAGAAGTTCAACGAAGCGGTGGCCAAGCGCGATGACGCTGTGGTGTTGACGATTTCGGCTGACTTGCCATTCGCCCAAGCCCGTTTTTGCGCCAATTGGAAAACTCCCAATGGCCAGTTCCTGTCCACTTTCCGTTCCCCGGAATTTGGGATGAATTATGGCACGTTGATCGTGGAGCACGCCCTGATGGGGCTGCAAGCGCGCGCCGTGATTGTGTTGGATGAACATAATGTGGTGCGCCATGTCCAGTTGGTGCCGGAATTAAAGCAGGAGCCCGATTATACGGCTGCGTTGGCCGCCTTGGAGTCGGTGGACGCATGAATACCATCGTCCAATCGCTGGCGTGGGGATTGAGCCGGTTGGCTGGGCCCGTGGCCTATCCTCCTGAAACCGATGCCCCGTATGCTCCGGGGGAAGCCTATCCCGAGTTGGCCGGCCAGACTCGCCCCGGCGGCCAGCCCAATCCCATCTTTGCCGCCGTGCGGGAGGCAATGCACAAAATGGGCTTGGATGCCGACCACTTTGGGACGCCCGCATGGAATCCGCTTGGCATGCTGGTCAAACCCGGCGGCAACATCGTGGTCAAACCCAACTGGGTATTGCACAAAAATCTGGGGCAGGGCGGCATGGAGTGCATGATTACGCATCCGTCCGTTTTGCGTGCGGTGCTGGAATATGTGTTTTTGACGAAGCCCGCGCTGGTGGTCCTGGGAGATGCGCCCTTGCAGGGCTGTGATTTTGAGCGGCTGCTGGACTATGCCGGCCTGCGTGCCGTGATTGCGGAATTCCAGAACCGGGGCTTGCCGCTGGTGATCAAAGATTTTCGACGCACGATTCTGCGCGAGGAAGGCCCGCTCAAAAAGGTGGCTGAAGAGTTGCGCGCGGAAGACCAGTACGAATTGGTGGATTTGGGCGCGGATAGCCTCTTGGAAGCGATTTCCGCCGATTGGAAAAAGTTTCGGGTCACCATGTATGACCCGCGCCTGATGTGGCGGCATCATCGCCCGGGCCGGCACCGGTACTTGGTGGCCAAAGAAATCTTGAATGCCGATTTGGTCGTCAACGTGCCAAAGCTCAAAGCCCACAAAAAGGCTGGGGTCACTTGTTGCCTTAAAAACCTGATCGGCATCAACGGCAACAAGGAATTCCTGCCGCACCATCGCAAGGGTGCAGTGTCCGCCGGCAAGGGCGATAATTATCCAAACCGCCATTGGCTGGTCACGTTGGCGGAGCATCTGTTGGATGTGATCAACTGTCTGCGGGGATGGCCGCGATTGTATCGGCAGGGTGAACGGCTTGTCTGGTGGTTCTTGCACTTTGCCGAGAGAAAAGATGCCACTACGCAAATTGAAGGCAGTTGGCATGGCAACGATACCATCTGGCGCACCTGCCTTGATTTGAACCGGGCGCTCCTTTTTGCTGATTGCGCCGGGCAGATGACCGACACCCTGCAACGCCAAGAAATCTCCATCGTGGATGCTGTCATCACGGGGCAGGGGGAGGGGCCGCTGGCGCCGGATCCGTTGGAAACTGGCGCCATCTTGGCGGCGCATAATCCGGCCATCGGCGACTTGGTGGCCACCCGCCTGCTCGGTTTTGTGCCGGAAAAGATTGCGCTGCTGCGCCACGCCTGCGACGACATGAAATGGCGTATTTGCGCAGCCCCCCCTGTGGTTCCCGAGTTCACGCCACCCTTCCCACCAGCCCGTGCCCCCAAAGGCTGGGCTGGCCATATTGAAGCAACGGGGGCCTTGGTTCCGCCGAATTCAGACTCATGAATGTCGGCCGGTCATTACGCTGGCACAACGCGCGGGTGAATGGGGCCAGAAAAATCGCCAATCTGTTATGGCGGCTGCGCTATAACGGCAATGAATTCAGTATCATTAGCAATAACTGCTGGGGCGGGGCCATTTACCAAAGTCTGCATCGGCCCTATTTGTCGCCGTTTGCGGGCATCTTTCTTATGGCCCCGTGTTATTTGCGGTTATTGGCTGATTTGCGTCATTACTTGAGCCGACCGCCACGCCAAACCACCAAATCGCAATATGCGTCCGTGCATCGCGTGTATGGCCCAACACTGCCTTATCCGCTGGGAATCCTTGACGATAATATTGAGATTCACTTCCTCCATTACGCTGCGTGGGAAGAAGCGCTGGACAAATGGCAACGCCGCACCGAACGAATCAACTGGGACCGGCTGTTTATCAAATTTGGCGACCAAAACGATAGTTCACTTGGTGCCGTACAGCAGTTTCTCCAATTGTCGTACGAACGAAAACTGTGCCTGACCAATCGCCAAGAGGTCCATGGCCCCGCTGTGGTGGCCATGAAGGGTATAGGACCGACCACTCGCTTTCAGGAAGACGTGGAATTTCGCCGGTACATGGATGTCCCGGACTGGTTGGGTGAAGGGCGGGCACGGGGTGGGGCGGGACTACGGCGGCTGAGCCATTGGGCGGATGGCCATTATGTTCAGGCCTATCAAGAGCGAATGGCCGCACTTCTGGCCACGGGTGAATCCCTCCCGATGAATCTGGATGCGCAATTGGCGGCTATGGATCAATCTCCACCAGTTCGCCCACCTCAATTGTAAACATGAGCCTGCGCATCAAGTCCTTCAAGCAAGCGGCCTTTTGGTCTACGGCAATCAACGCGTTCAGTCAGGGGTTGGCGCTTCTCTTCAGCATTTTGATGGCGAAGTATTTTGGTGCGCAAGAAAGCACCGATATTCTGTATTTCTGCTTGGGCATCTTTGTTTTGCTCGGCGGTCTGTTGCAGGTGGTAAATGTCAGCGTACTGATTCCCGAAACCATGCGCCGCCGGCACCAAGTGAGCGAACAGGACGCCATGGCATTTATTAACCGTTTTTTTGCGGTATTTGTGCTGATGATTGGGGCCGTGACCGTGCTGTCGCTATCGAATCCGGTGCTCGCTCTATCGGCCATATCTCGTTTCGATATTGCGGCCGTAGAGAGGAATATGCGTTTGGCCCAGTGGCTGTTGTTGAGCTTCCCATTGCAAATGACGGCACAATTGCTGCTGGATATTCTGGTTTCTTACAAATTTTTGATGCTGCCGGCACTTTTGTCGTGTGTAAACCGGCTAATCAACATCCTTTTTGTCGTGGTGTTTTACCGGCGCTTTGGAGTGGTATCGGTTGCCATGGGAATGGTTGTCGGCTTCAGCTTGCAAGTGGCGCTGAACGCGTTTTTACTGCGGCGTAAGATACACTGGAAGTTGAGCGCTTGGCGGACCCGTATTACGCGCCAAACCTATTGGAATATTCTTTGGGTGGAATTGGGTACTCTGTCTGGAGTATTAGCGAGCTATCTGCCGATTTATCTATTTTCCGGCTTTGCTGCGGGAGTAGTGACGATTCTCAATTACGCGCGTCGAATGAGCCTGATGCCCGTGGAACTCCTGACGGTCCAGGTATCATCCGTGATTGCCGTCAAATTCAACGAGCAAGCTGCGATGCGCAACTTTGCAGGCATGGGGAAAAGTTTTGGCTGGTTGCAGCGCCAGCAAATATTTTTTCTCACCCCTTTGGCCTTTTTACTGGGCATTGCCGGTTATCCGATTATTTCCTTGTTATACGGCCATGGTGCATTTGATGCCAATGCGGTGGCGCAGACCGCCCGCTTGTTTTCGGTGTTGATGCTTATGCTGCCGTTTTTATCGGTGGACAATGCGGTTGCCCGTCTGTTTGTAGCGCATCAGGAAGTTGCGTTGGGCACCCGTTACCAGGTGATGGGCAGCATTCTCAATGCGGTTTTGATTTTTATTTTCGTCAAGTGGAAAGGAACCATGGGGTTTGCGGTGGCCATGCTGTTGACACGGCTACTGTATTTGTTGATCTTGTCTGCCATATTTTCCAAACGCTTCAGACCGATCACACTGTGGCCGACTACTCGTTCGATTCTACTAACCTTTGCCTATTGCGGCGTATTGGCATGCGGTGCGTTGTGGCTGGCCTCTTCGCCATTTTTCGTGACGTTGGCGGCAAGTTGGCGCGGAGTACTAGCTGCCGGTATTTTCATTGCTGGATATTTGGCATCACTTGTGGTGTGTCCACCAGACCGTCTGGCAAGGAATGAAGCGATTACGCTTGGGGTGGAGTTGTGGGCGCGAATTCGGCATATTCACTCGAAATGGACGGAAACGGTGCCCTCATGAATCAAGATTTACAAATTGGAATACAAAAACCCGCAGGGCTGAATTTTGCCGAGAGGTGGGCGGTGGCGCTTGAAAAAAGCGGGTGTCGTGTTCGTTGGCTGGATTTGTTGGGAACCGATCCGTTATCTCAGATACAAGGCTGCGACGGCATCATGTGGCATTGGTTCCATTATCCGCATGAAATCCGTTTGGCTGCACTGCCGATTTTGCGAGTGATCGAAGAGCAGTTACGGATTCCCGTATTTCCCGACATGGCCACCGCGTGGCATTATGATGATAAAATCGCCCAGAGCTATTTGTTGAAGGCTTTGAATATCCCTCATCCCCAAACGTGGGTGTTTTGGCGTAAGGCCGATGCGCTGAGATGGGCGGAAACTGCTCAATACCCCGTGGTGGCCAAGTTGAGCGGGGGAGCAGGCAGTATGAATGTCCGGCTATTGCGTTCTGCGAAAGAAGCGCGGCAATATGTGAACGCTTGTTTCTCCGGTTCCGGGATAGTTGGGCGACCCGCTCTTCCACGTGGAGCCTTGCCGGCGACATGGGCCCGGTTGAAGCGGGCATTGAAACGTGCGGCCCAAGCCGGGCCGTACGTTTTGGCCAATCGGTTCCCGGCGCTGCCCGACCAAACCTATTGGATGCCACAAAAGAATTATGCCCTGTTTCAGGAATTCCTTCCGGACAACGCGCACGACACGAGGGTTACAGTCATTGGTAACCGGGCGTTCGCATTTCGCCGTTTTAACCGCCCTAATGATTTCCGGGCATCGGGTAGTGGCAACTTGTGTGTTGATCCAAACGGCATAGACATGCGGTGCATAGCGGCGGCGTTTGATGCCGCCGCTAAACTTAAATCCCAATCCATGGCCTTTGATTATCTTTTCCGGGGGGCTGAACGCGAACCGGTAGTGGGCGAAATAAGCTATTGTTATGCGGACTGGGCTGTAGAATCCTGTCCCGGTCACTGGGATTCCAATCTGACTTGGCATGCAGGCCGGATGTGGCCGCAAGAGGCGCATGTCGAAGATTTTGTCGCCCGAATTGTCGGAGCACGCACACTCCCATGAAGATTTTGATGGTCGTGGCTCATTTTATGCCGGTGCACCGCGGCGGTGCCGAGATGCAATGTTGGAAACAGGCAAAAGCCTTGGCGCAACGCGGGCATAAAGTGACGGTGTTGACGCCGTGGTGGAGCCTCTCAAGTAAGCGAAGCGAGTGGGTGGATGGGGTGCGGATTCGCCGTATGGGTTTTTTGCTACCACTGACTTGGCTGGCGCGGCGATGGCACGCCCGCTTAAAGCCACCTCCCGCGGAGGGGGGGGGGGAGGTTGTATCTGCCACACCCAAAGCGCGCAAGAAGCGCTTTCGCTGGATGTCGCTGACGGAACGTCCGGGGCTGTTTTCATTTATTTTGGAAGTGGCATGTGCGATTCGATTCAGACGCCTTCGCCCAGACGTTATTCACGTACATGAAAGTCATTGGATCGCCGGATTCGCTCATTGGATGGCGGAGAGGTTGGATGTTCCGGTCTTTTGCAAAGAGGGACTATTGCCGGTGTTGGATTTTGGCGGTGCTCAACATGTTCCGTGGCGGGAGCGGTGGCGGGAGCGGCGCACGAAATGTCGATTTATTGCAATGACCGATGCTATTCAAGACGCGTTAATAAAGGCTGGGATTGCTCCTGATCAGATCGCCTGCGTGCCGAATGGGGTGGAAATACCCGAGAGGAAAGCACAACCGCAGCTATATGGTGATGCTCTCTATGTGGGGAATTTGTCGCAAGGGGCAGCACACAAGGGCTTTGATGTGTTGCTCAAGGCAATGGGAGAGGTTGTGAAAGAAGCGCCCGAAATAAAACTGCGAATTTGCGGTGCGGGTGTGGCCACAGGCTGGCAAGCAATGGCGGATGAGTTAGGATGTGGTACCGCGGTGGAGTTTGTGGGGCGCGTGGAAGATTTGACAGAATACCACCACCATTCGGGCTTTCTGGTATTGCCCTCTCGGAAGGAAGGTATCTCCAATGCGTTGTTGGAAGCTCAAGCAGCCGGTTTGCCAGCGATTGTCACGGATATTCCCGGCAATACGGCCGTGATACAGCACGGTTTCAATGGTTTAGTGGTACCGGTCGGTGATGCCGTGGCTTTGGCACGGGCCATCGTGGAAATGCATCGTTCGACGGAATTGCGCGAACGCCTTGGTCACGCAGCCCGGCAGCAGGCAGAAGCACGTTTTGCCATAAGCCGTGTGGCTGAGCAGTTGGAAGAGCTGTATCACACTGCTCTTGTGGCAACCACGCCCGACGGCTTCCAGGATTGATTTTCCAGCACCGGCTCCGCATATTGCTCCCAAGATTGTCATGAGTACCGCCCCGTCCAACTTTCCAACCAGCCAGCGCACGACCTATCAGTTTCCGGTCTATCGCTGGATCGGCTGGTTGACGGTTGCGGGATTTGCGCTTGGCCTGACCGTCATGTTTTTTATTGCCGGAATGTTTGGAATACCGGCGCCATTGGGTTGGGCTTTTTTGGTCATCCTGTTTGCGTTGGGAGCCCTGCTTCTGGATCGGCCCAAGCTGTTGCTTTCCTTTATGATTTTTTATTTTTTATTTATGCCGAGTAACCGGATGCTTGGTTTAGTCAGCTTACCCTTGCCCGATTTTCTTGATGAACTTTTCTTTTTGCCATTCATTGCCGTGATTGCGATGAACTGGATCCAACGGCGGCAACTAACTGAAGCTACCTTTTTCCCTGTCGCCTTCATTGGGGTGGCGATCATGAGTTCGATTGTCAATGATCGTCCTTCGGTCTTTACAGCCCTCCAGGTCACGTTGATTATGCTGAAATCCTATATTTTATGGTATTTCTGCCGGTTGACGTGCACCTTTAGCAACACGCGCCAACTCATGCGCTGGGTGTGGTTTTATGTGATTTATGTCGCGTTTCAGTTTTTGTACAACATACTATGGCAGCATGGCCCTTGGCCGCATTACCATCCGGATCGCAGCGGTGGGGTCTTCGGGCCAGATGGCAATGGCGCCGCCCACTTGGTGGGTTACTTGAGTGTATTCGCCTTGATGTTGTTGACGGGCTGGTGGGTCAGCAGCGCCCACCGTAGCACCATTCGCCAACGAATTGCCGTGGTCTTGCTGACGCTGGTGATCGCCTACAACTTGATCTTCATGACCGATACGAAGCATGCGCTCCTGATGATGCCGCTTGCATTTATTCCATTCCTGCTGCACCCTAAATTTCCAGTCCGATTGCGTGTGTGGTTGCTTCTGGCCGGTGCGGTGTTTGGTCTTGCCACCATGGTTTATTTCAATGTTGCCGTTGGCCAGGTCAATATTCGCCGATACCTCAATGGGATGCGCGATTCGCCGAAAGGCGAAATGTTCTATGCGGTCACCAAGGATTTTCGTTTTTTAGTGCGCTATCCTTTATTGGGGGCCGGACCGGGTTGCTTTGGCTCCCCCCAATCGGTTGATGCCCGAACCCCCTTGGCCCGCCGTTATATTATTCCCTACCGCGATGAAATACGGCGTTTGGATTACTTTGGCAAAGGACTTGGCGGCACCCGTGCGGCGGCCTCGGTTCTGGGAATGCCCCAGTCGGATTTATTTACACTGATGGGCGAGTTCGGTTGGCTGGGGGCTCTTGTATATTACAGTTTTTTGGGGTGGGTGGTGTTACGGTTCTGGCAAAAATCTGCGGCCTTGCCGCTGCGACACCCCTTATCCGGGCTATATATGGCTTGTTGTTGTTGTGTTATCTTTTTGTCATTCGTGACGGTCCTTGTTCCCGCAGCCACTATTCCACTGCTGGTGTTCCCGTTGTGGATGCTAATTGCGCGAATGTGGGATATGCCGGGGAATGAAATGGAGATGGCGGATGGCACCTGATGGTCCCCCGGCCGAAACCCTCTATTCCGCCGCGCCGTGGGCTAATCGGACAGGCGCGCCTATTTGCGCTTTGGAACATTTGGTCGCTTTACGCGGC